>DASWDA010000075.1:0-96014 GCA_036395695.1 Gemmatimonadales bacterium | reverse complement strand
GGGACCAACAGCCGAGAGTCGCGCGCGAGCACGGCGCGCACCGCGTCGGGGGTGAGAACGCTCAGGTGCAGCGGCAAGCTCACGTCGTAATCGCCGGTTGCTTCGCGATTCTGGCGACGGCCGAATGGCTGCGGAGCGGTGCCGTCGTGTGGGCGGCGCTCGCCGGCGTGGCGGGGCTCGTGGCCCTCGTGCTCGCCGTCCGGCCACCCGGTCCGCGGCACGCGCTGAGCGTGGCCGCGGCGTTGGCGAGCGTCCTGCTCGGCGCCGTGCTGGGCCTGGGCGCGCTGCGCATCTGGCGCATCGAATGCTGCTGGCCTGCCCTCCGCGAGCGGCGCGTGACCGCAGCTTCG
Source organism: Gemmatimonadales bacterium (assembly GCA_036395695.1). Classification (GTDB taxonomy): domain Bacteria; phylum Gemmatimonadota; class Gemmatimonadetes; order Gemmatimonadales; family GWC2-71-9; genus 20CM-2-65-7. Next base: position 95,664 of record DASWDA010000075.1, on the reverse strand, counting down.
CGCTTCCTGCAGACCTCCCTCGGCCAGGCGATCGCGGAAGCGCGGCGGCTCGCTGAGCGCGGCGCGACCGCCGCATCGCTCCCGCGTGAAGCCGTATTTGACCGCCTCGACAAGGCCGTCGAGTCGGGGCCCGCGTTCGAACGCGGCGCGGCGGTGCTCGATGACAATGCGGCCTGGGCGGGGCGCCACCGGACGATGCCTGCGCCCAATGACACGACCGAGCTGCAAGTGGTCATGACTCCATTCTACGGCGTGCTTGAGGCGCGGCGCCAGACACGCACCGCGACCTCGGTCGGGAGTGTGTTGTTGTCGGCGACGCCCGCGATCGCCGACGGCGATCACAGCCTTACCGCACTGTTCGAGGGCGCGCACGGCGTGTCGCTCCGGTTGTTCCCGCCCGGGCAAGGTCCGCGCGACTCGAGCGTCTTCGAAATCTGCACGCCGCGCACACCGCCGCCCGAGGACTGTGCTCCGGGCGACACGCTGTTTTCGGTGCAGACAATCCCGCCATCGCAGGGCGACGCCAAACTCGCGGCGCTGGCGGATACGGCGCGGCTCGCCAGGCTTGCGTTGGTGGTGCTGCTCGCCGTCCTGCTGCTGACGGCGCCCGCGGGCGCGTGGCGCTGGGGCGTGCTGCTGGTCGCGGGCTGGACCCTGTTGCGCTCGCCCTTCGGCCCGGCCGCGTTGTTCTCGCCGGCCACGTTCTATCGTCCCATTCCGGGAGTCGTCGGCACGTCGGCAGGATCGCTGCTGGTCGTGGGAGTGCTCGTCCTCGTTGCCGCGGGTGCGTTGTGGCGCCGGGGCGTGAAGCGAACGTGGCTGGGCATGGCGGCCGCCGCCTTCCTGATGCTCGCCGCGCCTTACGTGGTGCGCTACTTCGGCCGCGGGATCGCGCCCCCGGCGAGCGGGGTGAGCATCGAGCAGTGGCTGTCGTGGCAGGCGGCGCTTGCCGTCACCGCAATGGCATTCATTCTGTTGGCGGCCGCGTTGGTCCGGGGCGTCAAGGAGCCGGAACGCGTTTCACCCGCGCTGCCGGCGGCGTGCGCCTGGGGCGCGGTGGCGGCGATCGGTGGACTGTGGCTGTGGAGCCCGCACGGCGCGTGGCCCGAGTGGTACACCTTCCTCTGGCTCCCTGCGCTGGTCGGCGCGATTTTCCGAGCCCGCCGGCGGTGGGCCCTCGTCGGCATGGCCGTGGTCGCAGGAACGGCGGCCGCCCTCCTCGCCTGGGGCGCGGCGGTCGAAGGACGCTTGTCCCTCGCGACCCGCGACGCGCAGCGGCTCGGGCACGAAGGCGACCCAGTCGCGGTCGCGCTGCTCGAGCGCCTCAGTCAGCAGGTGACCGCCCCCTCGCAGCCGCCCCCGCAGACCGCGGGCGATCTGTACGCTTTGTGGGTTGGATCGCCGCTCGTCGGCGAAGACTATCCGGCGATGCTCGAGCTGTGGGGCGCTGGGTCGGAGGGTCCGCCGCTGGCGGAGCTTCAGCTCGCGCAGCTCGACCTGCGGGCAGGCTTGCTTTCCACCCTCGCGCGCTCGGCCGGCGCAGGCCCCTGTATCGAGCGCGTCGAAGGGATTCCCGGCGTCCACTACATCCTGGTGGCGCCGCTCGACAACGGCACGGTCCTCACCGTGGGCGTGGGACCGCGCACGCGGCTGTTGCCACCAAATCGGGTCGCGCGGTTTCTCCGGGGCGATCCGGGGGTCGAGCCCCCGTACACGATTTCGCTGTCGCTGCCGATTCAGGCGAGCGCGGTCGGCAGCACCGTGGAATGGCGCCGGGAGGGATGGGCCGTGCGCGGGGAGCGGCAGGTCGACCTCCCAGGTGGCGCCCGTCATGTGCATTTGCGCGTCGCGCTCGGTGGGCCGTGGTCGCTGCTGGTTCGCGGCATTCTGGTCGTCGGACTCGACGTGCTGCTCCTGGCCGGCGTCTGGCTCTTTGGACTGGTCGTGGCCGAGGGCTGGCAGGCGCGCCTGCCGGCGCTGCTCACGACGCTGCGCACGAGCTATCGCGCGCAGCTCACGTCTGTGCTCATCACGTTTTTCGTCTTGCCAGTTCTTGGATTTGCGGCCTGGAGCTTTACCGACCTGGCCGAGGACGCTCGACGCTCCGGCGACTTGCTCATTCACCAGACGCTCCGCGACGCCGCCGCCGGCGCCGAAACCGTCGCCCAAGATCCGCCCGAGACGATCGCTCGCTCCCTGGTTGAGTTGGGCCGCCGGCTCGACGCCGAATTGTGGCTGTATCGCCGGGGCGTACTCGTGGCGACGAGCTCGCCGGTGCTGGGGGAGCTCGGTTTGGTCGATCCATTTCTCGCTCCCCAGGTCTTCCGGGGCACCCTCGAGGATGAGCTCGAGACGACCATCGACGCGCGCACCGGCGGCCGGCCGACCCGCGTCGGCTTTCTCGTCGTTGCGCCGGGCCCCACCGGTGAGCAGGGAGTGCTGGCAGTGCCGCAGCTGTTGGACGACGAGCGCATTCGGGAGCAGCGGGAGGACCTCACCTTCGGCCTCCTGCTGGCGACGCTCGTCGGGTTGGTGGCCGCGATCTACCTTGCCGGCCTCGCGGCCCGCCGGCTCGCGAAACCGGTCGCCGCGCTGCGCGAAGCGGCCATTGCCGTGGGGCGGGGCAATGAGCCGCCGGCCTTCCCGCCGGGCACGCCACGGGAATTCGAGCCGGTCCTCAGCGCGTTTGAGCGGATGGCCACAAACGTGCAGCGCAGCCAGGCAGCGATCGAGGAGGCGCGGCAGCGGACCGCGCGCGTGCTGGCGAACGTCGCCACGGGCGTGATCGCCGTCGACGACGGGCTCCGTGTCACGCTGGCGAACCCGCGCGCGTCAGAGCTCGTGCTGGGCGCCAGCGAGACGCTGGAGCCGGGCGACGTGCTGCCGCAGGCGACCGCCGCCGCGTGGGCGCCGGTGTGGGACGCCGTCGCCCGGTTCCTCACCGAGAATCGCGACGTGATTCAAGAGCGCGAATTCGAGGTCGGCGGCCGGCAGATTCGGGTGCAGCTCGCGCGGCTCGGCGCGGCGCCCGACGGGTGCGTCATCGCACTCGATGATGCGACGGCGCTCACACGCGCCGCGCGCGTCCTCGCCTGGGGAGAAATGGCGCGCCAGGTGGCGCACGAAATCAAGAACCCGCTCACGCCGATTCGCCTCGGCATCCAGCATCTGCAGCGGGTTCGCGGCAAGAGCCAGTCGGCGAGCTTTGAGGCGACGCTCAACGAAACGTCGGAGCGCATCCTAGCCGAAATCGACCGGCTGGACGGGATCGCGCGGGCGTTCTCGCGCTTCGGCGCGCCCCCCCCGTCGGCCGCCGAGCAGCTGCCGCTCGAGCCCGTCGATCTCGTCGCGACCGCCCGCGAAGTCGTGCAGCTCTACGACCTCGGCTCGCCAACGCGGTTCGAAGTGCGGACGAGCAACGGCGTGCCCCCACCGGCCCTTGCCCGGAAGGATGAAGTCAAGGAGGTGCTCGTGAACCTGCTGGAGAACGCCCGCAACGCCGACGCCAGGCGCGTGACGGTGCAGGTTGCGGCGAGCGGTCGTCAGCTGGTGGTCGCCGACGACGGCCGCGGGATTGCGCCGGAGGTCCTGCCGCGCGTGTTCGAGCCCACCTTCTCGACGACGTCGAGCGGCGCCGGTCTGGGCCTGGCGATCGCCCGCCGCCTGGTCGAGAGCTGGGGCGGGGTGATCACCCTCGAAAGCGTGCCCGGCAAGGGGACACGGGTCACTCTGACGCTCCAAACCGCATCCTGACGCGGGTTTGGGGTGACCTTCCTCACACCAAACAATGGAAAAATCGGGCACAATGTGCAAAGTTGTGGCGGCCTTTCCAAGCCTCGAGGTGCTTTGTGCGAACTGGAGTCGTCACTGTTGCGCTCGCCGTGCTCGCCTTTGCTCCTATCCGAGCGGCGCACGCGCAGTTCTCGTTCGACGCGCGCCGCTACGGCATGGGAGGGGTCTCCCTGAGCCGTGACGGCAACGCCCGTCGCTACAACCCCGCATATCGGGCTGTCAAGAACAAGAACCACGTTCCCGGGGCACCGAAGTTCTCGATCCCGGTCCCGTTCGGACTGATCCGGTTCCTCAAGGATCATCCGATCAACCAACTCGGCAACGATCCGATGTTCGATCCAAAATCGCCGGCGTTCAATCCTGTGGCGCTGATGGATGTCATCCTCAATCCGCCGGTCTTCTACGAAGTCAAAAAGGCGCCCACACCGACCAACGACGTCGAGTTCACCATCGGCAGAAACCAGCTCGTCCTCGACTTGGGCGCGTCCAAGGTGCTGATTCCCGAGCAGGACTTTGGCATCGGCACGACGAGCCGGCTCCTCGACTTCGGAATTGGGGCCGCGGGATTCAACGTCGGGGTCATGGGCTTCTTGCAGTATGACGTCAGGTTCACGCTCGACAGCACGCTGCGGGATTTTCTGACCAGCGATTCGAGCGCGCGGCCGAACACGAACTACTCCGTGAACGTCGATGGCACGGCGCAAGCGGGCTTCGCGCCAACGATCGGCTATGCGGGCCGGCTGACCCACGGTGCGGGTGGGCCGGACACCGACGACGGTTTCTACATCGGTGGGGCGCTTCATTACTACATGGGCGCGACGTATGGCCGCGGCATAGGCCCGGCCGGCTTCACGACGGGGAACCCGGTGCTGGCGGCCACACCGTCGCCGCTCGTCAACGGCAACCTGTACACGTCCAACAAGCCATTCGGCACCGGTGTCGGTGGCGACGTCGGTATGGTCTGGATCTCCGGACCGTTCGAGGTTGGTGCGGGCGCGAACGACATCGGTGCCCAGCTCACATGGTCCCATGTGAAGGTCCAGCGGTTCGTGTATGACACCGGAACGAACAAGATTCTCGATTCGGTCGTGGTGGCTGACACGACCGGCAAGACAAAACTTCCGATCACCTACATGGCGAATGCGGCGCTGCACATGGGCACCGGGACCACGGTCGGTGGCGACGTCATCAATTCGGGCCGCGGGACCATCATTCACGTCGGCGTCGAGCAGCGCACCGGCCCACTGGCGTTACGGGGCGGCGTGTCGCGCGATCAGCGCAAGAGGATGCAGTTCGGTTTTGGTGCCGGTGTGCGACTCGGACCACTCGGCCTGGACGTCGGATTCTTCACGCACAGTAATTCACTGTCGACTGAGCGGGCCATCACTATGGCCACGGCGATTTCGATCTATTAGGGGCGACCCATGAAAGCTCTTGCTGCTGCCGCTCTCCTGGCGCTCGTCATAGCCTGCGGTCAAGGTCGAGCGATCTTCAATGTGGACGTGCTGAGCTTCATGCAGCCATCCGGCCGGGACACGATTCCCTACGCTCTTCTCCCGTCGCCCATTACGATCACGGCCGACTCGTTCATCCCCGCGCAAAAGATCAGCCTCCCATCCGGGCTGGGGAACTCGAGCGTCGATAGCGTTTCGGTCACCGCGGCTGCCGTGGCAGATAACGCCACAGGGACGGGGTCGGTCACGTTCGAGCTCTTCTTCGCGAAGGACTCGGCGACCGCGTACGGCGGGACGCCCTACTTCACGGCCACCGGGACCATTTCTGGTACACAACCGTCGACCGTTGCTCTGGTCGCGCCGACCACGCTGTCGCTCTCCGACAGCGTCTTCAACACCAACACCCTGTGGGTCGGTGTGCACACGAGGCTGAACGAGAATGCCGGCCCCGGTCTGACGGGCCGGGTGCGGTTGACCACGGTGACGATGCGGATCGTTCTCCAGGACAAGGTCTTTTAGCGCTAGATTTCGGGCCGTGAGTCTCCGACGCCCGACTGTCACCGTCAGCGTGGGCGGCGTGCTGGTGGGCAGCGCCCATCCGATCGTCGTCCAGTCGATGACCAACACCGACACCGCCGATGCTGCTGCGACCGCGATGCAGGTGCGCGCGCTGCACGCGGCCGGCAGCGAGCTGGTCCGCGTGACGGTGAACACCGATGAAGCCGCTCGCGCCGTCCCCGCCATCGTTCGAGACGTCGACGTGCCCGTGATCGGCGACTTTCACTACAACGGACATCTGCTGCTCACGAAGTATCCCGACTGCGCCCGCGCGCTCGCCAAATATCGGATCAATCCGGGCAACGTCGGGACCAAGCGTCGTGACGACAACTTTCGCACGATCATCCAGGTCGCGATCAATGAGGGCAAGGCGGTCCGCATCGGAGTGAACTGGGGCAGCCTCGATCAACAGCTCCTCACCGAGATGATGGACGCAAACGCCGGGCTCGACGAGCCGCGGGATGCGCGTGACGTGACCATGGATGCCATGGTCGAGAGCGCGATGCGCTCCGCGGAGCTCGCCGAGGAAAGCGGGTTGCCGCATGATCGGATCATTCTGTCCGCCAAGGTTTCGGGGGTGCAGGATCTGGTCGCGGTGTACCGCCGGCTCGCCGAGCGCTCCGACTATCCGTTACACCTCGGCCTCACGGAAGCGGGGCTCGGCACTAAGGGGATCGTCGCCAGCACGGCCGGGCTCTCGATTCTGCTGCAGGAAGGGATCGGCGACACGATCCGCGTCTCACTCACCCCGCGCCCAGGCGGCGACCGTACCGAAGAGGTGCAGGTCGCCCAGCAGGTGCTGCAATCGCTGGGGCTGCGCAGCTTCACACCGCAGGTCACCGCATGTCCCGGCTGTGGTCGTACCACGTCGACGTTCTTTCAAGAGATGGCAGAGCAAATTCAGACCTACCTCCGCGAGCAGCGACCCGCCTGGCAGGCGCGCTACCCCGGTTCGGAGGAGCTGCGCGTCGCGGTCATGGGCTGTGTCGTCAACGGGCCGGGGGAGTCGAAGCATGCGGACATCGGCATTTCACTCCCTGGCACTGCCGAGGAGCCGCGTGCCCCGGTCTACGTCGACGGCGCGCTGAGAATCACCCTCAAGGGCGACACGATCGTCGCCGATTTCCTGCGAATTCTCGATCAGTACGTCGAAACACGCTTCGGCGGATCAGCGAATGGGGGATCCCAGCGGGACGTCCCGGTCGGGGTGCACCAGGCAGATGTCGCCTTCCCCAAGAATCACACCTAGCGTCAAGACTTCCGAAAAAAACGTGGCGATTTGACGGGGTGGGAAGTTCACCACGCCGAGCACCAGTTTTCCCACGAGGTCGCGAGGATCGTAGTACTTCGTGATCTGCGCGCTGGAGTTCTTTACGCCGACGTCTGAACCAAAATCGATCCGCAGCTTGTAGGCCGGTTTGCGGGCCTGCGGAAACGCCTCGGCCTGCAGGACACGACCGACTCGGATGTCGATCTTCGCGAAGTCGTCGTAGCTGATCTGGTCCATCATCGCTCCCAAATGTCCCTTTTTGAGGTCACGGCAGGCCACCGCGCAGGCGCGGAAAGCTTGGCACGTGCATTGCCTTTACGCTACGGCGCTGGATCACTCCACACTCACAGGACGGCGATTATGCGGCGGATCGGCATGGCGGTGCTGGGCCTGGCTCTTGTGGCAACTCCCGGGTACGGCCAGCGGTCCGCCCTTCGGGAAGTGCGTGACGGCGGCAGCTTCGGCGTCAACTTCGTCGTCGCCCAACCCCTCGGCGAGTTCCGGCGCAATGGCGACGTGGCTGCCGGCATCTCGGTTTTCGGAGTGACGAGCGGCAGCGCACTGGCGCTCCGCGTCGATGGTAGCTGGATGGCCTATGATGCCCAGTATCAGGGGTACGGTGTGTCGACGCTTTCGCAAATCGGAACGATTGCGGCCGGACCGCAGCTGACGCTCGGTCAGGGACCGCTGCGCTTCTACGGGTTCGCCACGATCGGCGGATCACTGTTTTGGAGCAGCGCGAGTTACGGTGGGTGCGGCTGCTCCGGCGATTCGTTTCTCGATGGACATTTCACCACGACGACGTCCGCCGGGGTAGGCGTGCTGATTGGCCTCTCGCGCGGGCGCACGCCTATCGCGATCGACTTCGGAGCCCGCGCGGTGCGTCACGATCGGGTCACGTATGTGCCCGCCGGCGGCCTCACGCAGAACTCGGATGGCTCTTTCACCGCCACGCAGGTCCGGACGCCCGTGGATATGCGCGTCTACCAGGTCGGGGTGTCGATCGGGATTCGCTAACCTCCCCTGCCGTCCCCGAGCCTCACCCCTCAAGCCCCCGCGCCACTCACCAGTGGAGCGGGGGTTTGTCTTGAAGGATCTGGCCCAGATATCGCGCTGGTGCGTTCAGGAAGTCGCGTGTGATCCGCACATGATCGAGATCGTCGTACGCCACCACCTCGACCGGTGCCCGATCGAAGCTGTAGATCTGCGCGTCCGGGAACGCGAGCAGCATCGGGGAGTGGGTCGCGATGATGAATTGCGCATCCTGCGACACCATGTCGCCGATCATGGCGAGCAGCGCGAGCTGGCTTTGCGGCGAGAGCGGCGCTTCGGGTTCGTCCATCAGATACAAGCCACCGGGGACAAACCGTGATTGAAACAGCTTGAGGAAGCTCTCGCCATGCGAGTTGGCGTCGAGCTCCGCTCCGTACCGTTTTTCGAGCTCCGCGAGCGACGCTTGGAGCGGTCCGAGCTTCAGTCCGAGCGCGACCTCGGAGCGGCCGTCGGTCTTGTATTGGCGCGCCGCTTCGACTCGCTCGATCAGCAATTCGGCGCGCAGCCGCGCCATCCGTTTGAGAAAGCCAAAGAAATCTTCGGCGCGCAGAAAGAACCCGCTGTGGGTCCGCTTGGCCCAGCTGAGGCGCAGGGCCTTTCCGAGACGACGCTGCGCCTCGAGCCAATCGTCTTGCTGGACCTCGGCGCTGCCGACCGTCGGCAATCGCGCCGCCGTGGCGATGCCCTCGAGCAGCGTCGACTTGCCCGAGCCGTTTTCGCCCACGAAAAAGGTGACTGGGCGCGCGAGCGCCAACCGCTCGAGCGTCCGGATGGCGGGAACTGTGAACGGAAAGGTCTCATCGGACCCACCGCGGCGGCTGACCGAGGTCAAGTGGATTGGACTCACGGCTCGAACATACCTGCTGCGGGAAGTGTTGCACCGCACTTACAACGTAGGAGTTCGGAACTCCAACCATCTGGTGTCACAGCGCTTAGGCGCGGTAGGGGTCGGTACGGGACTTGCCGTCTCAGGTGCGACAAGGAGGGGAAGACATGCCTGACACGCATCCAGTCATCAACCCAGGCCCTGCGGGCGCGCCGCCCTACGACTCCGTCGTACGCCTCGGCACGCCGCCCTCGATCGCGCCCGGGGCGAGCCATCCCAACCATCCGGTGCTACTCCCCGAAGCGGACGCCGATGACGAGGTCGTGCCAAGCTTGCCACCGCCGCGGGTCTCGCCCCCCGTCGCTGCGAAGCTACACTGGTACCGCGCGCTCGTCCGGCCGACGGCGTACGTCGCGTCGGCGCTGGCGGGTGCCGTCCTGGTAACGGTTCTCTACGGCATTCTCGGCTCGCGCGCGGCCACGAACGGTCATTCGGGCTCTGATGCTGCCCTCGGTGGCCTGGCGGTGAGTGATGCCGCGACCCTCGACCGGAGAGCGGACACGCTTGCGCTCGCGATCTCCGGGTTCACCATGCGCGCGAGCATGTACGACTCGCGCCGCATGCCGTGCAGCGGTTTGGCGCGGGGTCTGTCGCAGGTCGAAGACGGGTGGTTGGCGTATAACATCGCGCGCAAGGATCTGATGGCCGGTTCTGACCCGGCCCGCGATTCTCGCGACAAGAGTCTGTACGCCGACGTCCGGGCTGTGGAATTGCGGTTCGAACGCTCGTCCTGTGCCCGGCCCTGACATGCGCTCCCGCCTCGCTGTGCTTGCCCTCGCAACATTTGTTGCACCGCTCGCCGCGCAGTCGCCGCCGCCGCTCGACAAGACCGAGCTGATTCGCCTGCTCACCAATCCGCTCTTCGCGCAGACGGAAGTCGCGGACGTCGTGCGTCGGAGTTGTCTCAGGTTTCATCCGACCGAGCGCGACTGGGCCGACCTGCGGACCGCCGGCGCCGGTGGTGAGGTGATTGCGACCGCCGCGGCCTGCGACAGCCGGCGGACCAGCTCCGCGGGTTCTTCCGTATCCGCCAGCAACGAAGCATCGCAGCCAGTCAGCGCCGTGGCGCAGCCCGCCGACGTCGTCACAACCGTCGGAATGGGAGGGAGCGTGCGGGTGCGCTTGAGCCGTGGACGGACGCCGCTGCGCCGTACTGCCCTCGCCTTGCGGGGCACGACAGTTCTGGGTCTGTCACGAGATGCTTCCGCGGTCACCGACGACAGCGGCATCGCGGTCTTCCGGCTGCCGCCCGTTGCGCGCACCGGGACGCATCAATTCGAAATCCGCACCGGCGGTGGAGCGACATTGCCCGGTCAACCCGCGGTGCTGTACTCCGTACGATCCTCGCGGCCGACCCGGGTGCGTTTGACGCCGGATTACATCGCCTTCCGCGGCACCGATTCGACTGCGACCATCGTTGCCGCGGTCACCGATTCGCTCGGCAATCCCGTGTCGGGTGAACCGGTGGATCTGAGTGGTGGCATCGGCACACCGCTCACGGCGATCACCGATTCGGTGGGGCGCGCGACGCTCACAGTCACCACCGGCTCCGTCACGCGCGGCGGCACGCTACAGGTGCGCGTGCGCGGGCTGGCACCGGTGGAGATGGAGATCGCGGCGCCGGCCGGCCTGTCGGGTGTCAACACCGGCTTTCTTCCCGTCGGCTCGGCCTATGGATCGGTTGGGAACGCGCTGAGCGAGCCGCTGATCTTCCGGGCGCGTACCGTGCAGGGGGCAGCGGCGGCCGGCCACACCGTTCATTTCCGTACCTTGAACGCCCGGGTCACTCCGGAATCGGCGGTCCTCGACTCCACGGGCCGCGTGCGCGTGGACGTCGTCCTCGGCATCCGCGCGGGCGAAGCGGCCGTCATTGCCACCATCGATTCAGTCGAGCGGATCGTGACGCTCCGGTCCGAGCCTGGGCCGATCGACTCGCTGATCCTCGACCGCAATGGCGAGACGGTCAACGGGCGGGCCATAATAGTGCAGGTGGGTGTGCCGTTCGCCTTACGCCTGCGGGCTCGCGATATGTACGGGAATGCGACGTCGATCGAGGCACTCGGTCAAGCGCTGCGAACCGGTCGCGCGCGGCTCAATGTGCGGCAGCAGGATCTCCAGCTGATCACACTCGAAGCGGCCGACACCGCCGTCGTCGTGACCCTCAAGGCCGCGCGGTTGGGATCCTACCAGTTCGTCATCGGCAGCGGCATCACCGCCAGCGTCCGGGTCGACGCCGTCCAGCAGCGGCCCTAGGCGTCAGTCGGCCGCCGCGGGCTCCGCGACGGATCTGCGGGCCCGCCGTCCCAGGTGCTGCAGCGTGTCGAGGTAGGTGTAGACGACGGGCGTCACGTACAGCGTGATGAGCTGAGAGAACGCCAGCCCGCCGACGACGGCGAGGCCCAACGGCCGCCGCGATTCCCCCCCCGCGCCCCAGCCAATCGCGATTGGCAGCGTGCCCATCAGCGCCGACATCGTCGTCATCATGATTGGCCGGAACCGCACGCTGCACGCTTCGATAATCGCGTCACGCGGTGATTTTCCATCGTTCCGCTCCGCATCCAGTGCGAAGTCGATCATCATGATCGCGTTCTTCTTCACGAGTCCCACCAGCATGATCACACCCACGTAGGCGTACACGCTCAGTTCAGTGCGGAAGATGACGAGCGTGAGCAGGGCGCCGAATCCGGCGAACGGCAGTCCCGAGAGAATCGTCAATGGGTGCACGAAGCTCTCATAGAGAATGCCGAGCACGATGTAGATCACGACGATGGCGAGCAGCAATAGGAGGAAGAGGCCCTGCTGGCTGTCCTTGAAGGCCTGCGCGGTACCCGAGAACCCGGTGCTGATCGTCGATGGCAGCGCCTGGCGAGCCGCCTTCTGAACGTCGTTCACCGCGGTTCCCAGCGACACGCCGGGCGGCAGGTTGAACGACAGCGTCACGGACGGCAGCTGGCCGCTGTGGTTCACGCTCAGCGGTCCGACGTCATTCGAGGCGGAGGCGACGGAGGTCAGCGGAACGAGTTTGCCCGTTTGTGAGCGCAGGTACAGCAGCTGGAGCGCCGAGGGATCGCGCTGGTATTCGGGCAACAGCTCGAGAATCACCCAGTACTGGTTGTTCGGCGTGTAGATCGTCGAGACCTGACGCGAGCCGTAGGCGTCGTACAGCGCCTGCTCGATCTGCTGCACGGTCACGCCAAGGCTCGTCGCGCGATCGCGGTCGATCCGCACGCTCACCTGCGGGTTTTTGATCTGCAGATCGGATGTCACGTCTTGCAGCGTCGGTATGCCGTGGAGCACACCCTCGAGCTTCGCGGCGTTGTCGTACAACGCGTCGATGTCGGCGCTCTGCAGCGTGAACTGATACTGGGTCTTGGTGGTCCGGCCGCCGATGCGGATGGAAGGGGGTATCTGCAGATAGGTCTGGATGCCGGGCACGCTGTTGAGCTTGGGATTCAGCTCGCGGGCCACCTGATCCGCGGCCAGGCGTTGATTGCGCGGTTTCAGGCGGATACTGAGCCGGCCCTGGTTCATCGTGCCGCCGCCCACCGACGACATGAAGTGCGCCACGTTCGGGTCGTTGCTCAGGATATCGGCAACGGCGAGTTGGTGGTCGCGCATGTTCTCGAACGAGCTGCCTTCAAGCGTCAGCGTGGTTCCCTGGATCTGGCCCGTGTCTTCCGTGGGGATGAAACCGCTGGGCACCAGTTTGTACAGCACGGCGGTCGCCGCCAGAATCGCCAGGGAGAAGAGCATGGCAAGCCCACGCCGGTCCATCACCCACGCCAGCGACCGCTGGTACCACCCCAGGCCTCGCTGGTACACGCGCTCCGTCGCCTCGTACCAGCGCCCATGGTGTTCTTCTTTGGGAGGACGGAGGAAGCGGCTGCACAGCATGGGTGTGAGCGTCAACGATACGAAGCCAGACACCAGGATGGCGACGCCGATTGTGACGGCGAACTCGTGAAACAGTCGGCCGAGGATGCCGCCCATCAGCAGCAGAGGAATGAATACCGCCGTGAGCGACAGCGTCATCGACAGGATCGTAAAGCCGATCTCGCGCGCGCCTTCGAGCGCGGCCTGCATCGGCGGTTTTCCCTTCTCCATGTGGCGCACGATGTTTTCGAGCATCACGATGGCGTCGTCCACGACGAACCCGACCGACAGCGTGAGGGCCATCAGTGACAGGTTGTCAAGGCTGTAGCCCATCAGGTACATCACGGTAAACGTGCCGATGAGGGAGAACGGCAGCGCGAGGCTCGGGATGACCGTCGCGGAGAGATTCTTGAGAAACAGAAAGATCACCATCACCACGAGGGACAGCGTGACGAGCAGCGTCACCTGCACGTCGTTCACCGACTGGTGGATGGAGACCGAGCGGTCGTAGAGTGTGTTGACCTCGACCGACGCGGGCAGCTGAAGCGAGAGGGATGCGACCATCGACTTCACTGCGTCCGCGACTTGCACCGTGTTCGTCCCCGGTTGACGTTGAATCGCGAGCACGACGGAGCGCTTGCCGTCGTACCAGCTCACGTTGCGCGGATCCTGGACATCATCGAGCACGCGCGCCACGTCCTGCAGCCGCACCGGCGCGCCGTTCTGGTAGGCGACGGCGAGCTGCCGGAACTCCGGGGCGCTCGAGATCGAGCCGTCGGCGAGCACGGTGTACGCGCGCTGGGGGCCCCACAGTGTCCCCGTCGGCAGATTTGGATTGCCGGCCGACACTGCCGCCGTCACTTCATCCAGCCCGATGCCGCGCGCCTGCAATGCTTTCGGATCGACCTGGATGCGCACCGCGTATTTCGCGGACCCGAACACCTGAACCTGCGCGACGCCACTGACTGTTGACAGGCGTTGCGCGAGGAATGTCTCGGCGTACTCGTCGAGCGCCGGCAGTGGCAGGGTACCGGACGTCAGGGCGAGGAAGAGGATCGGCTGATCCGCCGGATTGGACTTGTTGTACGACGGCGGCTGCATTCCCGGCGGCAGCTGCCGCAGCGTCTTGGAGATTGCCGCCTGCACGTCCTGGGCGGCGGCGTCGATATTGCGCGACAGCGCGAATTGCAAGGTGATGTTGGTACCGCCGAGCGTGCTCGACGACGTCATCGCGTCGATCCCGGCGATCGTCGAGAACTGCTTCTCGAGCGGCGTCGCGACCGCAGCAGCCATCGTCTGCGGGCTCGCGCCCGGCAATCCTGCTGAGACGTTGATCGTCGGGAAGTCGACGTTGGGGAGGTCGCTCACCGGCAGCAGCCGATACGACATCAGCCCGAACATCAGGATCCCCAGCATCACCAGCGTCGTCGCGACGGGACGGCGGATGAACAGTGCCGAAATACTCACCGCACGCCCCCGCCACCCGCGGTCTCGGTCGTCGGTCCGCCCCGAATATCGACTTTGGAGTTGGGCGTCAGGCGCAGCTGTCCGTCCGTCACCACCAGGGCGCCCGTGGGAACGCCGGCGATCACGCTGAGGCTGTCGAGCGTCCGCTCCACCGTGACCGGCTGGGTCGTCGCCGTGCCGTCGTTGTTGACGACGAACACGTAGGTGCCTTGCTGACCCTGCATCACGGCCTGGCTCGGGACGACGACGGCGTCCTGCTGCGTGCCGAGGACGAGCGTGATCCGCACGAACTCGCCCGGCCAGAGGCCGCCATCGCGATTCGTGAATCGGGCCTTGAGGAGCACGGTGCCCGTGGCGGTGTCCACCTGATTATCGACGAACGACAGAATGCCCTGGACGGCCGATGCCGAATCTCGCGCCGGTAGCGCGATCGCTTTGAGCTCTTGCCCTGCCCGCTGGCGCAGCGCCGGCAGGTTGGTCGCCGGAACCGGAAAGCGCACGAGGATGGGGCGCATCTGGACGATCGAGACGAGCGGATCGGCCCCGGCACGGACCAGGTTGCCCTCGTGGAGCAGCAACCGGCCGGTCCTACCGCCGATCGGGGCACGCACCGTCGCATACTCGAGATTCAGTCGCGCGAGCGCGGCGGCAGCGGAGTCCGAGCGAACCGCCGCCGCTCCGGCGTCGGCGGTCGACTGCTTCGTCTCGTAGTCCTCCTGGGTCACCGTATTCGTGGTCGCGAGGGTCTTGTACCGCGCTGCTTCCCGCGCCGCGCTCTGCGCCTGCGCGAGGTCGCGGAGCAGCGCGCCTTCGGCCTGCTGCAACGCAGCCCGGTAGGGGCGCGGGTCGATCTCGAAGAGAATTTGACCGGCGGCGACTTCATCGCCCTCGCCGAAGTTCACGTGGAGGATGGTGCCGCCGACCTGCGGGAGGACGTCGACCGAGCGAATCGGTTCTACGGTGCCGGTGGCATCCAGCTCATAGGGGAGTGCACGACGCTCGACGCGCGCTACACTGACG
This sequence comes from Gemmatimonadales bacterium, assembly GCA_036395695.1. Classification (GTDB taxonomy): domain Bacteria; phylum Gemmatimonadota; class Gemmatimonadetes; order Gemmatimonadales; family GWC2-71-9; genus 20CM-2-65-7. The sequence continues at coordinate 80,291 of DASWDA010000075.1, read as the reverse complement.
GGGACTTTGACCGCGGCCCCTCCCCGCTGTGAGCCACACCCAGCCGTCGCGACGAGGGTGATCGCCGGTAAAAGGGTTCGGAAAGTCACGACATCTATACGCATACCATCCTCATGGCGTCATTTAGGCCCGCAGGGCGGCATTATGGCTACCGCCGCTGACGCTGCTAAACGTAGCCTGGTCCATGCTCGCGCGCGTGCGCTCCGCTGCCGTCCTGGGGATCGATGCATACCTGGTCGAGGTCGAAACCGACATCGCCAGCGGGCTCCCGACATTCGTCACGGTCGGGCTGCCTCAGGGGGCGGTCAAGGAAGGGCGCGACCGCGTGTCCGCCGCTATGGCCAATACGGGCTACACGTTCCCCCTCAAGCGCGTGACCATCAACCTGGCACCTGCCGACATCAAAAAGGAGGGATCGGCCTTCGACTTGCCGATCGCGCTCGGGATTCTTGCGGCAACCGAACAAATAAACGGAGAACGGTTGGGAAGGATCGCCGTGCTCGGCGAGCTCGGGTTGGAAGGTGCGATTCGCCCGGTCAGGGGCGCCCTGCCCGTCGCGTTGGCGGTGCGGGCGGCGGGCGTCGAGGCACTGATCCTGCCGCGCGAAAACCTTCCCGAGGCCGGCGTCGTGGACGGGCTCCAGGTCCTTGGCGCAGGATGCCTGGCTGAAATCGCGGACTTCCTCGATGGCAGGAGCGAGCTGCCGAGCGCCGCCGTCGATGTCGCCGCGCTGTTTGCCGAGCGTGCCAGGGACGACGTGGACTTCGCCGAGGTGAAGGGGCAGGCGCACGCGAAGCGCGCGCTCGAGGTCGCGGCGGCAGGCGGGCACAACATCCTGATGGTGGGTCCGCCGGGATCCGGCAAGACGATGTTGGCGCGCCGGCTGCCGACGATTCTTCCCAAGATGAGCCTCGACGAGGCGCTCGAGACGACCAAGATCCATTCAGTCGCGGGCACGCTGCCGCTCGGCGAGTCACTCGTGGCGCGGCGGCCGTTTCGGGCGCCGCATCACACGATTTCGGATGCAGGCCTGATCGGCGGCGGCTCCTATCCCCGGCCGGGCGAGGTGAGCCTGGCGCACGGCGGCGTGCTGTTTCTCGACGAGCTGCCGGAGTTTCGCAAGAATGTGCTCGAGGTGTTGCGGCAGCCGATGGAGGATGGCGTCGTGACGATCGCGCGGGCGGCGATGAGCCTCTCCTATCCGGCGCGCTTCATGCTTGCCGCGGCGATGAATCCGTGCCCCTGCGGCTGGTTCGGGGATCCGCACCACCCATGTGCATGCGGCTCGCTGGTGGTGCAGCGCTACCTCGCCCGCGTTTCTGGCCCGTTGCTCGACCGGATCGACATCCATCTGGAGGTTCCGGCGGTGAAGTACAAGGCACTCACTGCCGAGTCGGGAGGCGAGCCGAGTGACGCGATGCGGGAGCGGGTGGACCGGGCGCGGGTGGTGCAGCGCGAGCGGTTCGCGAGCCGGCCGGGGATCTACGCCAACGCACACATGGCGCCGCGCGACATCCGTGCGCACTGCAAAGTCTCGGACGGCGCCGATGCGTTGCTGAAGACGGCGATTACGCGGCTCGGATTATCGGCGCGGGCATATCACCGCATTCTCAAGATCGCGCGCACGGTGGCCGATCTCGACGAGGCGGCCGCACTGGAGCCGAAGCATGTGGGTGAGGCGATTCAGTATCGAAGCCTCGACCGGCGGGGCGTGGCGTAACCCCGCAATCGCCCCCGTTGCGGTGCCGCAACGAGATCGAGCCCGGTCCACGGCGACGCTGTGCCGCCGGCACACCAGCCCCGAACGCGGCCGCGCTGCAGGCTCCGGCACACGAATTGCCTCATGTGAAGGCGAAGGGAGCTCTGATGAGGCGCAGGTCGTTCGCGTGGTGGGAAGATGCGGTACTCGCCCTCGGTTTGTGGCTGGCGGCGGTGCTCGCCCTGAGCGCACGTCGCCGCGGTTGACGGCGCCTCGCTTGTCTGCATAGGTATAGAAAGGCGCGTCGGAGGCGCAAGGCATGCCCGAGACACCACAGTGGGCGCGTGTGCGCGGCGACCTGAACTGCCACGTGCGGCGGGGTGCATGGTACGAAGTCCTTCGTCTTACTCCAGATGAAGCCATCCTCGATGTCGACAATCGGTCCTTCAGTGTGCCCAGGTCCTCGCTGCAGATCGTGCCCGTGCGGCCCCAACGGTGGTCCGTCGTTGCCCGCCCGTCGGATGCGGTGATGACTCCGCTGAGTTGGGGCTCCCGGTACGCCGTCTGCCCGGGCTGTTGCAATCGAACACCACTGCAGGGGCACCCGACCAAGATTCGGTGCTTGCGGTGTGCTGGCGTGTTTGCAGTGGCGTGGGATAGCCCTTTACTGAGCGGGCGGTGAGACGGCCGGGCGCGTGGTCCCCGCGCCCGCCGGTCGTCGATTAGCGCTCGATCGGCTTCAGCTGGCCGATCTTCACCCACGACGGATCGACTTCGCGAACCAGCAACCTCCCCCAATTCCCCCCGGTCGCAACGCCTCTACACGGGCTCCGTCCCTGTCAGCACTCGATACGCACTCTTGATTTGCGATGGCTGTCCCACCACGACGAGCACATCGCCTGCGTCCAACTCGAAATCCGGGCTGGGTGTGGCCACGTCACTCTCTCCGCGCCGTACCGCGAGAATCAGCGCACCGGTCTTCGATCGGAGCCCCGTCTCGGCGATCGTCTGGCCGACCGCCGGCGCCTGCTCGCCGACGACGATGCGCTCGACATGCATTTGCGGCATCGCGCCGAGCGCGCCGCTCAGGGTGAGCCGCAGCCGGGAGCCGGGGCGCAGGGCCTGGTAGTGCGATGACCGGATCTCGCTGACGAGCCGTTCGATCTCGTCGCGCGGCACGCTGTAGTGCGCCAGCACGCGGGAGAAGATCTCGATCGACGTTTCGAATTCTTCGGGGATGACGACGTTGGCGCCGAGCCGGGTGAGCTCGGGGATTTCGATCACGTACCGCGTGCGGGCGATGATGTAGAGCTTGGGATTGAGCTCCCGGGCCACCCGCACCATCCGCCGCGTCGCCGCCGGATCGGAGATCGCGATGACGAAGAGGCGGGCGCGGTCGATGCCGAGGGCGTGCAGAATCTCGTCGCGTGTGGCGTCGCCATAGAATGCGGGCTCGCCCTCGGCGCGCGCCTTCCGCACGGTCTGCGCGTTCAGCTCGACGATGAGATAGGGCGCGTTGATCGAGCGCAGCGCCGCCGCGAGGTTCCGGCCATTGAGGCCGTACCCGGCAATGATGACGTGATTCTTGACCTGCTCGTGGACAGGCGCGAGCTCGCGCGGCCGGAACCCCGGCAAGAGCCTGTCGAGTGGGACGACTGTCTCGAGTGCGTCGAGGATCGCCGGTCCGCCATGCAGCAGGAACGGCGTCACCAGCATCGTGATCACCGCAACGCCCAGGAACTGCTGGTACAACAGATCCGGCAACAGCCCCGCGACGCGGCCTTCCTTTGCGAGCACGAACGAGAACTCGCCGATCTGCGAGACCGCAACGCCCGCGAGCAGGGCGACGCGCCCCGAGTAGCCCATCAGCGCCGGGCCTACCGCCGCGGACAGCGTCTTGCCGCCCATGATCACGGCCACCGCCAGCACCGTGACGCCGATATGGGCCGTGATGGTGTCGAGCTGTACCAGCATCCCGACGGCGACGAAGAAGAGCGAAATGAAGATGTCGCGGAACGGCATGAGCTCGGCGAGCGCCTGGTGGCCGTAATCCGATTCCGAAATGATCAGACCCGCGAGGAACGCGCCCAGGGCGAGGGATGCCCCGGCGGCGGCGGTGCCGAGCGCGGTGAGGGTGCCGATGAGGATGACCGCGATCAGGAAGAGCTCGCGGCTGCGCGTCTTCAGGATCGCCGCGAGCGCGCGCGGGACGATCGTGCGGGCCGCGAGGACGACGCCGACCACGACGAGCGCCGCCTTGCCGAGCGCCAGGAGCAGCCCCACCGGACCGCCGGCCGCCTTCCCGGCGAGGAACGGCAGCACCAGCATGATCGGCACCACGCAGAGGTCCTGGAAAATGAGGACACCGGTCGCGAGACGGCCGTGCGGCGCGTCGATCTCTCCGGTGTCCGTCAAGACCTTCAGCACGATCGCGGTGCTGGACAGTGCAATCAGGAATCCGAGGAACAGCGATACCCGCCAGTCTCCCAGCAACGCGAGACCCACCGCCAACGTCGCCAGCACCGTGAACGCCATCTGCGAAAACCCGCCCACCAGAATCTGGCGCCCCATTTCCCGCAGGCGGCTGAGCGAGAACTCGATGCCGATCGTGAACAGCAGCATGATCACGCCGACCTCGGCGAGGCTCTCGACATCCTTCGGATCGGACACGAGCCCGAGCGCATTGGGGCCCAGCAGAATCCCGGCGACGATGAAGCCAGGCAGGGCGGGGAGCTTGAACCGATGGAAAACCAGAATGACCAGCAGTGAGCCGGCGAAGATGACGGCGAGGTCGCGAAGGATGTGTAGCTGTTCCACGGTGGCCTAAAACTAGGAGGCCTCGTAGCTTTGGCCACCGTGCGCGATTGGCTGCAAACCCGTATTGGGCTGAGTCCCGAAGTGCAGATGCACCTGCTGGTCACGGTCATCGTGATCGCGGGGCTGTGGATCCTCGAGCGGCTCGTCCTCGCGCTGGTCTACCGCCGCGTCACCGATCCCTGGTCACGCTACCGCTGGCGCAAGACGATCACCTACATCACGCTCGCGATCGCCGTGATGGTGATCGGGCGGGAGTGGCTCGAAGGCTTCAAATCCCTCGCGACATTCCTCGGCATCGTCTCGGCGGGGATCGCGATTTCGTTGAAGGACCCGCTCTCCAACCTGGCGGCATGGGCGTTCATCGTCTGGCGACGGCCCTTCGACGTCGGCGATCGCGTCGAAATCGCCAAGCACCGCGGCGACGTCATCGACGTGCATCTCTTCCAGTTCACGCTGAACGAGATCGGCGTCTGGGTGGACGCGGATCAAAGCACCGGTCGCATCGTCCACATCCCGAACCAGATGGTGTTCACCGAGCCGGTCGCGAACTATGACAAGGGCTTCAAGTACATCTGGAACGAAGTACCGGTGCTGGTGACCTACGAGAGCAACTGGAGAAAGGCGAAGGAGATTCTCACCGCCATCGCGTTCAAGCACGCCGAGCATCTGACGGCGGAGGCGGAGCGCGATCTGCTGGCGGCCTCCCAGCAGTTTCTGATCAACTACAAGAAGCTGACCCCGATCGTCTACACCGGCACATCGGCGTCCGGCATTCTGCTCACCGTTCGCTATCTCATCGAGCCGCGCCGCCGCCGCGGCACCGTCTCGGCGATCTGGGACGATATTCTGACTGAGTTCGGGAAGGCGCCGGATATCGAGCTTGCGTATCACACCGTGCGGTCGTTCAGCAATCCGATCGAAGGCAAGATCGTAGGCACCCCCGAGGAGTAGAGCGCCGTCCCAGTCTCGACGACGGCCTTCACCAAGAGATCGAAGTCCTCGCGACGGCTGCGGTGATTCGTCACGGCGACCCGGATCGCGAATTTGCCGTTGAGCATCGTCTGCGACGGGATCGCGAGCCCACTCTCCTGAATCCGCAGCAGGATCTCGGTGTTCAGCGCGTTCAACTGCGCCTCATCCGCGCTCGGCCCGACGAATCGGAAGCACACGACGTTCAGGGGCGCCGGCGCGAGCAATTCAAGCCGGGGATGCTTGGTCACGAGCCCGGCGAGGTAATGGGCCTGGCGCACGTTCTGATGAATCAGCCGCGCGTAGGCGTCCACGCCGTGTGTCTTGAACGACATCCAGACCTTGAGGGCGCGGAAGCCGCGCGAGAGCTGCACGCCGCGCTCGGCGAAGGGAAAGCCGCCGGCCGCGATGCCCCGGTCGAAGGACGCGAGATACGCCGGCGTCACGTTGAACGTGGCCCGGTGCGCCTGCTGATCGCGGACGAGGGTGCAGCCGACCTCGTAGGGCATGTACAGCCATTTGTGCAAATCGAACGCGACGGAATCGGCGTCCTCGAGTCCTGCGACGAGCGGCCGCAGCTCGGGGACCAGTGCGGCCAGCGCGCCGAACGCGCCGTCGACGTGGAACCAGGTCTGCTCGTCCCGGCTGAGCGCCGCGAGCGCGCGCAGGTCATCGGTCGCGCCCGTATTCACCGTGCCGGCGTTGCCCACGATGCAGATCGGACGCCATCCGGCGGCTCGGTCGGCGGCGAGCTTCCCCCGCAGGGCCTGCAGGTCAATCGCGTAGTCGGCAGTGACGGGAATCGCGCGCAATGCGTCGTGGCCGAGTCCAAGCAGCTCGACGGCTTTGCGTACCGAGGAATGCGTCTCAGTGGACGCATAGACGCTCAGCCGCGGGCCGGCGCCGTTCTGGAGGCCGCGCTCGCGGACATCGAACCCCGCGCGGGCGTTTCGGGCGACCGCGAGACCCACGAAGTTCGCCATCGACCCGCCGGAGACGAGCAGGCCGTGCGTGCCCGCGGGAAGTCCGAGCAGCTCGACGAGCCATCCGATCACCTGGTTCTCCACCACGGCCGACGAGTCGTCGAACTCGGCGACCTGGGGATTCATCCCGGACGCCAGCATGTCGGCCAGCATGCCCACCGGCGTCCCCGTCCCGATCACCCAGCCCCAGAAGCGCGGATGGATGTTGCCGGTGGGGTAGGGGAGCACGTCGCGCTTGAATTCCTCGTAGACGTCCGCCGCCGCCGCCGGCTGGCGCGGCGCCGGGCCGGACAGCCGCGCGCGCACAGCAGCAGGGACCGGCCGCCAGACGGGGCGTTCCCGCGCGGTCCGCAGATACTCGAGCATCTCGTCCACCATGCGATGGCCGAGCTGGCGCAGCTCCTCCCACTCCTTTGCGCCCTGGGGGTCGAGGCTAATCTCCGGCGATGACGTCGTAATGGTCGACGAAGGGTTCGAGCTCGACGAGGAAGTCGCGGTCTTCCGGGTAGTAGTGGGCTTTCTCATAGTCCTCTCCGGCGAACCGCCGGATTGCATCGATTGATTCCCACAACGAAATGAACGTGAACTCGGCGCGATCTTGCTTGATGCGCCGCAATACGTAGACGCCACGATTGCCGGGCGTCGCTCGGCACTCCTTGGCCCCGGTGCGCTCGAGATAGTCGGCGTACTCATCGGCCCGCGCGGCATCGGTCACGCCATGCCAGATGCGGGCGATCAACCTAGAGCCGATCGAGCTCGGCGACGGTGCGTTCATTGCGGACGTTTCCCGTGTTCAGGGTGGAATTCGGTTCGAACAAGAGGACGTGGGTCTCTTCCTCGGCGACCGGCAGATGCTCAACGCCGTGCGGGATAATGACGAACTCGCCCGGCTCGATCACGAGGTCGGAGTCTCTCAGCTTCATCCGCAGACGGCCCTTCACGACCAGAAACAGCTCGTCCTCGTGCTCGTGATGGTGCCACACGAACTCGCCCTTGAGCTTTGTGAGCTTCACGAGGTTGTCGTTCACGGCGCCGACGATCTTGGGACTCCACTGATCCTGAAACCGGCCGAACATTTCGGTGAGATTGACCTTGCGGACGGGGGGGCTCATGACGCGCGCTCCAGGAGCGTGTCGGTATCGACGACGGCGGAGAACTCGCCGTTCAGATCCGCGAGGGCGATGTCATGCACCAGCTCCGAGGAGTAGCGTGTGCCGTTCGGCCCGATGTTGTCGAATGTCGCGGTTGCGTCGGACACGACGTACGTGGTAAAGCCGAGGTTGCCCGCCATCCGCGCCGTCGTCGAGACGCACATGTTCGTCTGCATGCCGACGACCACCAGCGTCGTGAGGCCCCGGCGGCGTAGATCATTTTCGAGCGTCGTGCCAATGAATGCGCTGCTGACCGATTTCTGCACGACGGGCTCACCCGCCAGGGGCCGCACCTCGTCCTTGATTTCCACGCCGGGCTGCCCCGGCCGGAGCGGGGACTTGGGCTCGGTGGAGAGATGCTGGACGTGAATGATCGGACGTCCCGTCTTGCGCCAGGCGGCCTGCAATCGCGCGATGTTCTTTTCGAGATCGGGATTGTTCCGATTGTAGCGCTCGGCGTAGACATCCATGCCCTTCTGGACGTCGACGACCAAGAGCACCGCATCCTGAGGGAGCTTCGGACTCATGTCGTCGCCTCGGGCTCCGGACCGACGGGCGGTCGGGCGGATGGGCTGATGGGCTGTGGTGTCTCCGCCGGTCCGCCCATCCGCCCATCAGCCCGGCGCAGCTTATACGAGAACTGAATCCAGATCACCGCTCCGAGTATCATCCCCATCGCGACAAATGTGCGCGCCCCCACCGGTTCATGCAGCAGCAGCCACCCGAGCAGCACGGCGATCACCGGGTTGACGTAGGCATACGTGCCGACAATCGTCGCCGACGCGTGCCGCAATGCATAGGAGTACGCGCTGTAGCCGAGCACCGATCCAAATACGACCAGATAGGCGATCGCGCCGATGCCCCGTGAGCTCAGGTGCCATGCCGGCCATTCGCCGAGCAGCGTTCCCACGAGCGCGACCGCGCTGCCGCCGACGATCATCTGGAATGCCGCCCCCATGTACGGACTGGCCTGTGTGGGATGGCGCTTGGCGTACACGCTGCCCAGTGCCCACGACGCGCTCGCCAGCGACAAGGCGATCGGGCCGCGCTTATCGGCCGCAAGGATCTCGGCCGGCGAGGCGCCGACCAGGAGGAGCGTGCCGGCGAAGCCGAGCAGGAGCCCGGCGATGATGCGCCAGTTCAGCTCGCTCGAACCGCCGGGGATGACGGCATCGAACAAGGCCGTCCACATCGCGACGGTGACGACGAAGATGCTCGCGATGCCGGACCCGATGTACTGTTCCGACCAGACGACGAACGCGTTGCCGCCGGCGAGCAGCAGCAGGCCGACGATCGCCAGCGTGCGCCAATCACTGCGCCGAGGTAACGGATCACCGAGGGCGCGGGCGAGTGCCAGCAGGACCAGACCGGCCACAAGAAACCGCAAGCCGGCGAACAAGAACGGCGGCAGCTCCGTAACCCCGACCTTGATGGCGAGATAGGTCGAGCCCCAGAAGACGCAGACGACCAGATAGGCGATGAGCGCCTTGCCCTTGAGCGCTGCTCCCATCAGTCGGGCTCCGCCGGAATGAAGCCAGGTTTCTCGAACAACGTGGAGAGCACGATCGTGGTGCGCGTGTTCATCTGGGAATTCGGGCCGCGTAAATCGCGCAAGATTGCCTGCACCCCTTCGAGATCGTGGGCGACGACCTTCAGGATGTAGCAGTCGTCGCCGGCGATATGATGGCACTCGAGCACGCCGGGATGTTTTTCCATCTCACGCATGCGTGGCTCATCACCGACGTAGTCGCTCGAGCCATAGCGCACCGTCACGAACGCCGTCACGGGCAGCCCGACCTTGGCGCGATCGAGCTGGACGCGATAGCCTTGGATGTAGCCTGACTCTTCGAGCCGCTTCACGCGCTCCATGATCGCCGGCCGGGAGAGGCCGATTTCATCGGCGACGGCCTGATAGCTGGCCCGCCCGTCTTGGGCGAGAATGCGAAGAATCCGTCGGTCGATGGCGTCGAGCTCAGTTTTCGCGGTCATTTGGGAGGCTCTCGAGTTTGTTTGTGAACGCTTCGTAAGTCTACTAGGTTTCTCTCCTACGGAATATCCGTTTCTTACTTTCAAACTGTCCTTTGATTAGGACAAGGGCGGGCGTACTATTCCAGCGATGCAGGCTCTCCGCGCCCTCGTTCGCGAGTTTCCTTCGGCCCTGCTTGGGTATTCGGGCGGCGTGGATTCGGCGTTTCTCGCGGTGATCATGCGGCAGGAGCTCGGCGGGGACCGCATGTTGGCGGTGATCGGTCGCAGCGCCTCCTATCCCGACGCACAGTGGCAGGTCGCCCGTCAGGTCGCGATACAGTTCGATATCCCGCTCACGGAAATCGCGACCCACGAGCTCGACGACGCGAGCTATCTCGCGAACCCCTCAAACCGCTGCTTCTACTGCAAGACCGAGCTGTGGCACCGGCTCGTGCCGCTCGCCGCCGAGCGCGGACTTGCGGTCGTCTGCGACGGCACGAACGCCGACGATCTGCACGAACATCGGCCGGGGAAGGCGGCGGGCGTTGCTGCGGGCGTGCGCTCGCCCCTCGCCGAGGCGGGACTCACCAAGGCGCAGATCCGCGCTCGGTCGCGGGAGCTGGGTTTGCCGACCTGGGACGCGCCGGCGGCACCGTGTCTCTCGAGCCGCGTGCAGTACGGGCTCACGATCACGCCGTCGCGCTTGAAACAGGTCGAGGCGGGAGAAGCGTATTTGCGGGAGCTGGGCGTGACCGGCGATCTGCGAGTCCGCCACCTCGGTGACCGCGCGCGCCTCGAGGTCGAGCCGCAATGGGTTTCGTGGATCGAGGCGCGACAGGCAGCCATCACGGCGCATCTGACGACATTGGGATTTGCGCAGGTCGAGATCGACCCGAAGGGCTACCGCCGGGGGAGCCTGTTAGAGCGTTCGTCGCCCTGAACTTTCCTGCGGCCGTGCGCCAGGAGCTCTGGGACGCGCTCGCGCCCCTGCGCGAGCGACGCGAAAAGCTTCCGGTGAAGTGGGTGCGTCCCGAGAACATTCATTTGAGTCTCAAGTTTTTGGGCGACGTAGAGGAAACACGGGAGCCGGACCTCGTCGCGGCGCTGCAGCGTGCCGCCGGTTCGCGCCCTGAGCCGCGCCCGCTGACGCTGCAGATCGGCGGCTTCGGCGTCTTTCCCGACTACCACCGCCCGCATGTGCTGTGGGCGGGCGTGACGCCCGATCCCGGCCTTGAGCTGCTGCAGCATGGCGTCGAGCAGGCGTTCGCGCCGCTTGGCTTTCTCACGGAAGCGCGGGCGTTTCGGCCGCATGTGACACTGGGGCGCGCCACGCGCGATGCGCGATCGCGCGACTTCAAAGGACTCGAAGAGATACTCACCGGCACCGCTTTCGATGCAACGGTCACCGTGACGGAGGTCGACCTGATGCAGAGTACGCTCCAACCCCATGGCCCGGTGTATCAGGTCAGATCGCATGGACGGCTGTCTTAAGGGTGTCTTCAAGCTCGGGTGCGCGATCCTCGTGATCGGCGCGCTCGCGCTTGTGTGGTGGTTTCGCGAGCCGATCATGCAAACCGGCGCGCGCTGGTTCGGCCGCTCGACGGCCCTGCCGCCGGTCGCCGACACGGCGGTCGGCGCCCCCACACCCAAGGCTGTGGCCTCGGGGAAAGCCAAAGTCGGCAATCTGCGGACCTCTGCCGGGCCCGACTCCGTGGTCCTCACGCCGAACGAGATGGCGTCGCTGATCGGTGGGGGCATCGACTGGAACGTGCGCAAGATGTACGACTCGCTGCGCGTCGAGCTGCAAGAAGACACGCTCGTGCTCCACGCCCGGCTCGACACCCGCGCGCTGCCGCCCGGTACACTGGGACCGTTCGCCGGCATGTTCGGGACGCACGAGCCGCTGCGGATGGCCGGCACGGTCTCAATTGGGAAGCCGGGCACGGCGCTGTACGCGATCACCGCGATCAGCCTGCGAGGCATCGAGATTCCCGGGCCCTTTGTCACTCAGATCACGAAACAGATGGCGGGTGCCTCGAGCAACGGCGCGGTGCCCGTGAAGGTGGATCCCGCGGTGACCGCGGTGAAGGTGCACCCCACCGGCGTCGTGCTCTACAAGCGGCGGCGGAGCGGCTCGTGAGCCCGCGCCGCGCCATGATCGTCGATGATGAAAAGGGGATTCGCGAAGCGCTGAAGCAGGTTCTGGAATACGAAGAAATCGAGGTGCAGGTCTGCGCGTCGGGGCACGAGGCAATCCGCGCCTATCCCGACTTCAAGCCGCACCTCGTGTTCCTGGACGTAAAGATGGAAGGGATGGACGGTCTGGACACACTCAAGCGCATCCGCGCGCTCGATGCCCAGGCGCAGGTGGTGATGATTTCCGGCCACGGCACCATTCAGACCGCGGTCGAAGCGACCCAGCTCGGCGCCTACGATTTCCTCGAGAAGCCCCTCGACACCGATCGCATCCTGCTGACGCTCCGGAACGCGCTGCAGCATGTCGTGCTCGTCACCGAAAACGTCCGGTTGAAGCAGGAAGTCCGCGCCCAGTACGAGATCGTGGGGTCGAGCAAGGCCGTGCGCCAGGTGATTGGACTGATCGAGAAGGTCGCGCCTACGCCGGCGCGCGTGCTGATCACCGGCGAGAACGGCACCGGCAAGGAGCTCGTGGCGCGGGCCATTCACGCCTTGAGCCCCCGTGCCGCCGGTCCCTTCATCGAAGTCAACTGCGCCGCGATCCCGACCGAGCTCATCGAAAGCGAGCTGTTTGGCCATATGAAGGGCAGCTTTACGGGCGCGTTCGCCGATCGCGCCGGGAAGTTCGAGCTCGCCGACGGCGGCACGCTGTTTCTGGACGAAATCGGCGACATGAGCCTGTCGGCGCAGGCCAAGGTGCTGCGCGCACTGCAGGAAGGCGTGATCTCGCGCGTGGGCTCGGGGAAGGCGCTGCCGGTGGATGTGCGCGTCATCGCTGCCACCAACAAGGATCTGAGCGCGGAAATCGCAGAGGGGCACTTCCGGGAAGACTTGCTCTACCGGCTCAATGTGGTGCCGATTCACGTGCCATCCTTGCGCGAACGCCGCACCGATGTCCCGCAGCTTGTCACCCATTTCTGCGCGGAGTTGACCAAGGGCGGGGGATTGCCGGCGAAGGAGTTCGACACGGCCGCGGTCGAGCGGCTGACCGCGCACGACTGGCAGGGAAACATTCGGGAGTTGAAGAATGCCGTCGAGCGGCTGCTCATTCTCGCGAGCGGCCCCACCGTGACCGCAAGCGACGTTGAGCGGCTTGTGGGGAGGGGAGGGGCTGGGGCGGACGCAGGACGCGGCAAGAGCGCAGCAGCTGCAGCCACTGGAGGCGATGCCGCCTGGCTCCGCGCCGCAACGTTTGAAGAGTTCAAGCAATCGGCGGAGCGCGCGTTTCTGCTCCGTAAGCTGCGGGAGCACGACTGGAACGTCTCGGAGACCGCGCGCACATTGCAGATGCCGCGCAGCAATCTCTACAAAAAGATCGAGCGTTACGGATTGGCCCGCGGTGGAGAGGGAGCTCCGTGAAAGAGAAGGATCCGAAAGAGCGCGACTGGGATCGCGAGATGCGCGAGGTGGACAAGCTGCTCGCGAAACTGCCGGAAGCGGACCCCGCGCTGGGCCGTGGCGTGCCGACGGTACCGGTCTCGCCGCGTCCCGGGCTGGGCGGTGTCGCTGGCGCGAGCGCGGTGCAGCCGGCTGGTCCAGCACGGGGACGCGCGTGGCTCACCACCTGGCTCCGTGTCGGGCTCGCGGTCGGTCTGGGCGTCGGTATGCTCGTCTGGCCGTACACGCACGCCTGCGGGCTCAAACTCGTCTTCTATCTTATTGGCGCGGCGACCGTGACGGTCGCCGGAGTCTGGAGCGCCCTGACCTCCTGGAAACGCCGGCTGGGCGTCGCGCATACGCTGTCGATCATCCTGATCGTTTGGGGTCTCGCCCTGGCCGGCCGTCAACTGCTGCCGCGTGTGTACGGTAAGACTCCCGTTCCTTTCTTTTGTCCCGAACCGTGAAAGCCATGGCTCAGCCTCCTGAATTCAAGAATTTCATTGCCGGCGATTGGGTCGTTCCGTCGACAGGCGAGTATTTCGAGAACCGCAACCCCGCGGACTGGAACGACGTCATCGGCCGCTTCCCGCGTTCAGGCGCGGACGACTTGAAGCGCGCCGTGGCGTCCGCCAAGCGCGGCTTCGCGCAGTGGTCCAAAACACCGGCGCCGATACGCGGGCAGGTGCTGCAGCGGGTCGGACAGCTCTTAGTCGAGCGCAAGGACGACATCGCGCGCGCGATGACGCGCGAGATGGGGAAGGTCGTCGCGGAGACGGGCGGCGACGTGCAGGAGGGGATCGACACGGCATTCTACGCCGCCACCGAGGGCCGGCGCCTGTTCGGCCGAGTCGTGCCGTCGGAGCTGCGCAACAAGTGGGCGATGAGCTATCGCCGGCCGATCGGGATCGCGGGGCTGATCACGCCGTTCAACTTCCCGCTCGCGATTCCCACCTGGAAAATGTTTCCGGCGCTGCTGTGCGGAAACGCCGTGATCTTCAAACCCGCCGAAGATGTGCCGCACACGGCGCATCTGCTGGTCGAGGTGCTGCTCGAAGCGGGATTGCCGCCCGAGGTGGTGCAGCTGGTGCACGGGCAAGGCTCGGTCGTCGGCCGCGCGCTCGTCGAACACCCCGACGTCCCGGTGATCTCGTTTACGGGATCGACGGAGACGGGCTCAGCCATTGGCGCGACCTGCGGCAAGATGCACAAGCGTCTCTCGCTCGAAATGGGCGGGAAGAACGCGATGATCGTGATGGATGATGCCGATCTGGATCTTGCGCTCGACGGCGTGCTGTGGGGGGCGTTCGGCACCACCGGGCAGCGCTGCACCGCGACGAGCCGGCTGATCCTGCACGAGAAGATCCACGACAAGTTCGTGCAGATGGTCAGTGATCGCGCCGCCAAGCTGCGGCTGGGGCCGGGGCTCGACGCGAAAACCGAGGTCGGCCCGCTGATTCACGAAGAGGCCCGCCAGAAGGTCGCCGAGTACGTCGATATCGCCAAGAAAGAAGGCGCCAGCGTCGCACTGGGTGGCCGGATTCCCCAGGGCGACACGCGTCTCGAGTGCGGCTGGTTCTACGAGCCCACCGTGCTCGCCGGCGTGAAGCCGGGGATGCGGGTCGAGCAGGAAGAGATCTTCGGACCGGTCCTGGCCGTTATCAAGGCGAAGGACCTGCCCGACGCGATCCGGATCAACAATGGCGTGAAGTACGGACTGTCGAGCTCCCTCTACACGCGGGACATCAACGGCGCGTTCCAGGCGATGACCGATCTGGATACGGGCATCACCTATGTGAACGCGCCGACGATCGGGGCCGAAGCCCATCTCCCCTTTGGGGGGGTGAAGCAAACCGGCAACGGGCATCGTGAGGGCGGGTGGGAGGTGTACGACTTCTACTCCGAGACCAAGACCATCTACGTCGATTTCTCGGGGCACTTGCAGCGGGCGCAGATCGACACGGAGTAGCCCTTGACGGCGCCGGTGCAGCGGGGCTAGAGTACCTTACAACTGTCGACCCGTGGTCATTTGCCGCGTATTGCCGCCACGTTAAACAAGGTGCTAAAAAGCGACTCGCCCGCGGCTTTATTGGTCCGGGCGATGATTGTTTCAGGGAATCGCTTCCCGCGGCCGCTCAGCTGAGCGGCCGTTTTCGTTCCGGCCGTGGGGGGATCATGCCCGTCGTTCCTGCTAGTCGAGTCAATGCACTCTCGGGCGAAGGCGCGTTCGACGTGTTGGTGGCCGCACGCCGCCTCGAGGCCGCCGGTCGCCACGTGATTCACCTCCAGATCGGCGAGCCTGACGGGGCAACGCCGCCCCACGTGGTCGAGGCAGGCGTCCGCGCGCTGCACGATGGCCACACGCGTTATGTGAACCCGGCCGGCTTGCCCGCCTTGCGCGATGCGATTGCCGCATCGCTCCCCTGGCGTGGTGTCCGGGGGGCGTCGGCAGAGAACGTCGTCGTCGTTCCGGGGGCCAAGCCGATGGTGTTCTACGCCCTCCTCGCCGTGGTCGAGGCGGGCGATGAGGTGCTCGTGCCGGACCCCGGTTTCCCGATCTATCCGTCGGTTGTGCGGTTCGCCGGGGCGGTCCCGGTCCGCTACCCGCTCGATGAAGTGGGGGGGCTGGATGCTGAGCGCATCGCCCCTTTGATCGGCCCGCGCACTCGCGCGCTGGTCGTGAATCTTCCTGGGAATCCCACCGGCGGCGTCGCGACCACGGATGCCCTGCACGCGATCGCTCAGCTCGCGTTGCGGCACGACCTCGTCGTGGTCTCGGACGAGGTGTACGGCCGGATCCGGTACGATGGGCGTTCGGACAGCATCGCGGCCCTGCCGGACCTGCTCGAGCGCACCATCATCGTGGACAGCTTCTCGAAGTCCTATAACATGACCGGCTGGCGGCTGGGCTTCGGCGTGCTGCCCGCGGCGCTGGTCGAGCGCGTGACGACGCTGGTGGTCAACGGCACGTCTTGTACGCCGCCGTTCGTGCAGCTGGCGGGGGTCGCCGCGCTCACCGGGCCGCAGGATGCCGTGACCGCAGCGGTGGCGCGGTTCGAGCGCCGGAGGGATTGGCTGGTCGACGGCTTGAACGGCCTTCCGGGCGTCCGCTGCGCGCGGCCTGCGGGAGCGTTCTACGCGTTCCCGGACGTGCGGCTGGTCGAAGAGCGATCGGGGCTCTCGACCCGCAAGCTCGCCGCCCGCCTGCTCGACGACTACGGTGTGGCGGTGCTGCCCGGCACCGACTTCGGACCGGGTGGCGCCGGCCATCTGCGTCTGTCGTGCGCCGTGTCGCCCGCCGATCTCGATCTCGCGCTCGAGCGGATCCGCGAATTTGTCAGCGACCTCGCGGTCGCTTCTCTGACCGATGGAGGCGTCCATGTCGGTTCGTAAGGTCACCGTCGCCACCCTGGCCGGGTTGAAGGCACGCAACGAGAAGGCCGTCTTCGTCACGGCCTACGACTACCCCACGGCCACATTCGCGGACCGGGCGGGCGTCGACATGATTCTCGTGGGCGATTCCGCGGCGATGACGATGCTGGGCCTGCCGAGCACGCTGCAAATCGGACTCGACGAAATGCTGGTCTTCATTAAAGCGGTCACGCGCGCCGCGAAGCACGCCTTCGTGGTGGGCGATTTGCCGTTCCTGTCGTACCAGCCGTCGGACGAGACGGCGATTCGCAGTGCGGGTGCCTTCATAGCGGCCGGCTGCGACGCGGTGAAGTGTGAAGGGGGAACCCGCGTCGCACGCCGCGTCCGCGCCATGGTGGACGCCGGCATCGCGGTGATGGGACACCTGGGCCTCACGCCGCAAAGCATTGGGCAGCTCGGTGGCTACCGGGTGCAGGGCAAATGCCTCGCCGCTGCCGAACGCTTGCTGCGCGATGCCGAAGCGCTGGAGCGCGCCGGCGCCTTCTCGATTCTGCTGGAAGCGGTTCCCGCCGAGACCGCGGCCTTTGTGCGCGAGCGTGTTGGAGTGCTTCTCTATGGGATCGGGGCCGGTCCGCACGTGGACGGGCAGCTCGTCATCTCGCACGACATGCTCGGCAACTTCGTGGGCGACATCGCGCCGCGGTTTGTGAGGCGGTACGCGGAGGTGGGCGCGCAGGTGGAGCGTGCGTTCAGCGAGTACGCGCGCGACGTCCGGGCCAGCGTCTTCCCGGGTCCGGAACATTGCTATCAAATCGACGCGGCCGATGAGGCGCTGATTCGTGCGGCCCGGCAAACGCCGGCACCGGCAGTGGGGGCGACGCCATGACGACCACCGTGGCGCCGCCCGCGGCGTTACGGCCCCGGCCGCAGGTGTGCCGAGCGTGCGGCACGCTACATCAGCCAGCTCCCGTGGCGATCTGCGAGCAATGCCTCGGCCCCCTCGATCCGGTTGTCGATGCGGCACGGGTGCTCCCTACGCGCGATGCGATCGCGGCGCGTCCCTGGTCGCTCTGGCGGTACCGCGAGTGGCTGCCGTTCGACGGCGAGCCCGTCCTGTCGCTCGATACCGGCGGCACTCCGCTCGTCGAGGCGCCGCGGCTCGCCGCGCGGCTCGGCGTGGCGCGCGTCTGGGTCAAGAACGACGCGGTCTCGCATCCATCCCTGTCGTTCAAGGACCGGGTCGTCGCGACGGCGATCAACGCGGCCGCCGCGTTCGGGCTCGACACGATCGGCTGTGCCTCGACGGGCAATCTGGCAAACGCCGTCGCCGCGCAGGCGGCGCGCGCCGGGCTCAAGGCCTGGATCTTCATTCCGGAGGATCTCGAGGTCGCCAAGATCGTCGGGACCGCGGTGTTTGGCGCACGACTGGTGCGGGTGCGTGGCCACTACGACGACGTGAATCGGCTGTGCGCGCAGGTGGCAGACCTGTTCAGCTGGGGCATCGTGAACGTCAACCTGCGCGGCTACTACGGCGAAGGGTCGAAGACGATGGCGTTCGAGATCGCCGAGCAACTGGGGTGGCGGCTGCCGACCGCGGTGGTTGCTCCGATGGCGGGCGGCTCACTCGTGACCAAGCTTCGGAAGGGTTTCCGGGAGTTCAGCGCCGCCGGACTGGTCAGCGGAGGCGCCCCCCGGATCTTCGGCGCGCAAGCGGCGGGGTGCGCGCCGATCGTGCGACTCGTGCGCGACAACGCCGACGCCATCGAGCCGGTCGTGCCGCACACCATCGCCCGCTCGATTGCGATCGGGAATCCCGCCGATGGCCTGTTCGCCAAGCGTGCGATTCTTGAATCGGGCGGCTGGGCCGCAGCGGTGTCGGACGCGGAGCTCGTCGCCGGGATTCGGCTGCTCGCGGAGGAGGCGGGGATCTTCACCGAGACCGCGGGCGGTGTCACCGTCGCCGCGGCGCTGGCGTTGGCGGCCGAAGGCCGGTTCTCACCCGATGACGAAGTCGTGTTGTGCATCACGGGAAACGGACTCAAGACTGTCGACGTCGTGGCCCCGGTGTTGCCCGCGGCCCCCATCATCGCGGCGCGCGTGGCCGAGGTGCGCGCGCTCGTGAAGGACGCCTCATGACCGCGCGCGTGCGTGTGCCGGCGAGCTCGAGCAATCTCGGCGCGGGCTTTGATTGTATCGGCATCGCGGTCGACCGCTGGCTCGTCGCGTCCGTCACGCTGGGGGGAAGCGGGATCTCGATCCGTCGCCGCGGGACGTTGAGCACCGTCCGCGTACGGGCGGACCAGGATCTCATCACGCGCGGCTTTCGCGCCGCCTGCGCCGCGGGCGGTGCATCGCCCACGGGGACGGGGGGGGGCGGGGGGGGCGGGGGGGGCGTGACAATCGACGCTGCCTCGGACATTCCCGTCGGCTGTGGGCTCGGATCATCGGCGGCGGCGATCGTGGCCGGCGCAATGCTGGCGGACGCGGCGCTCGAGCTGGGTCTGTCTCGCGCCAAAATCCTCGAGATCGCTACAACGATCGAAGGTCATCCCGATAACGTGGCGGCGGCGATTTACGGGGGTGCGGTGTTGAGCGTCCACACGCAGGCCGGATTTGTCTCTTCGTCGCTGCGGGTCTCGCCCGCGATCGAGCTGCTGATTGCGGTGCCGCCATTTCCGAATGACACGAAAGCGGCGCGCGCCGCGCTGCCACACACGTTGCCCCACAGCGATGCAGTGGTCGCGGCCAGCCGGGCCGCGGCACTGGTGCAGGGTCTGGCGACGGGTGATGGCGCCCTCCTGGGCGCCGCGCTCGACGATCTGCTGCACGTGCCGTTCCGACGCGCGCGCATTCCCGGTTACGATGCCGTTGTCGCCGCCGGGCAGCGCGCCGGAGCGTTCGGGGCGACGTTGTCGGGTGCCGGCTCCGCGATCGTGGCGATCGCCCCGCGCGAGCGATCGGCTGCGGTCGGTACGGCGATGCTCGCCGCGTGGCGCGACGTCGGCATTGCGGCCGAGCTGATCACATGTTCGAGTGCCGTCCCGGGTGCATCGGTGTCTGCAGTCACCACGCACCACGTGCCAGTCACCAGTCAGGAGATATCATGAGCATCACGCTGCAACTTCCCACGGTGCTCGCAAAGTTGGCCGACGGCCAGCGTTCGCTCCAAGCACACGGATCGACGCTGGGCGACGTCGTCGCCGACGTCGCCGCCCGATTCCCGGGGTTGGCCCCGCGGCTGCGTGACGCCGCCGGTCAGCCCTATCCCTTCGTGACCTTTTACGTGAACGACGACGACGCCAGACTCCAGGGCGGATTTGCGGCGAGCGTGCGCGACGGCGATGAGATCATCGTCGTCCCGGCGATCGCAGGAGGTTGACCGTGACGACGCTCGTCCAGGCCGAGCTGGTGCGCTACAGCCGGCATCTCATCCTTCCCGATGTCGGCGTCCCGGGCCAGGAAAAGCTCAAGGCCGCTCGGGTCCTGCTCATCGGCGCGGGCGGGCTCGGATCGCCCGCGGCGCTCTATCTCGCCGCGGCCGGCGTCGGCACCCTTGGCCTCGTGGACTTCGACAACGTCGACGTCACGAACCTGCAGCGACAGATCCTGCACGGCACGAAGGACGTTGGTCGGCCCAAGCTGGTCTCGGCGCGGGAGCGCATCGCCGATGTGAACCCGCACGTCCGGCTCGAGACCTACGAGACGGCCCTGACCTCGAAGAACGCGCTCGACATTCTCAGCGGGTACGACATTGTCGTCGACGGCACCGACAACTTCGCGACGCGCTATCTCGTCAACGACGCCTGTGTGCTGCTGGGCAAGCCAAACGTGTACGGCAGCATCTTCCGGTTCGAGGGGCAGGCGTCGGTGTTCGCACTGCCGGATGGACCATGCTATCGCTGTCTGTTTCCAGAGCCGCCACCGCCCGGCCTGGTGCCCAGCTGCGCGGAGGGTGGCGTGTTGGGGGTCCTGCCCGGGCTGGTGGGGACGATTCAGGCCACGGAGGCGATCAAGCTGATCGTCGGCGCCGGCGAGCCGCTGCGGGGACGGTTGCTCCTCATCGACACCCTCGGGATGACGTTCCGCACCGTCAACGTGCGCAAGGATCCCACGTGCCCCGCGTGCGGCACCCACGAGATCCAAGCGCTCATCGATTACGAGCAGTTCTGCGGGGTTCGCGCCGCCGAAGCGGAGCCACGCGCGGTGGGTGGGTTCGTCGAGGTCACGCCCCGGGAACTCCAGAGCCGGCTATCACGGGGCGAGGCGCTGCAGCTGCTCGACGTGCGCGAGCAGTTCGAGTGGGACATCGCGCGGATTCCGGGCGCGCGGCTCGTCCCGCTGGCGACCCTCCCCGATGTCGTCGACACACTCGATCGCGAGAGGGAAGTAGTCGTCTACTGTAAGGGCGGCAGTCGCAGCCGGGCGGCCGCGTCGCATCTCGCCGAGGCAGGATTCCCGCGCGTCACGAACCTGACGGGCGGGATCCTGCGGTGGCAGGAGGAGGTGGATCCGACGCTGCCGCGTTATTAAGAACCACCCGGCGACCGAATGGTGACGATGATCACCGGCGGACGGCTAGCGTCGGGACATGCCGTACGAGTCCGTGGTGGTCGTCCTCGCGACCCAGGGCGCGCGCCTCGAACGTGACGCGCTCGACGCGTTACCGGAGACCGCCGTCACATGGTGTCGCATCGAGCGCGAAGGTCCGCTCGCCTGTCTCGCCGCCCGCGTTCGTCATCGGGACCCGGTTTCTGAATTCCGAGTCAGAGTCAGGCAATGGGCCGAGCCCCGCGGATGGGGCGTAACCGTTGCGCCGTGCGGGCCGGCTTGCTAAGATAAATCACATGCATGACTTGGGGCCCTCCGTGGCTGGACATGGCGCAGATACGCCACGGCTCCCGCCGACCCCGTCATCGCGGCGGTCTGTACTCGCCCGCTGGTTCGACAGTTGGATGCGATCCCTTGGTATGGCGCTCGTGCTGTTCATCATCATTCGCACCTTCCTGCTCGAAGCCTTTCAAATCCCCTCCGGCAGCATGGAACGCACGCTGCTGGTCGGGGATTTTCTGTTCGTCAACAAGGCGGTGTACGGCGCGCAGATCCCCGGGACCAGCGCACGACTGCCCGGTTTCAATACGCCACACCGCGGCGACGTGATCGTGTTCGCGTATCCGAAGGACCCGTCGCTCAGCTATGTGAAGCGGGTCGTCGGCGCGCCGGGTGACATCGTCGAAATGCGGATCGGGCAGGTGTACGTCAACGGCCGCGCGTTGGAGGAGCCGTACGTGCAGCGCCAGGATCCACTGCACGACGGATTCGATCCCAAGTTCAACTGGCAGCGCGAGTATCTCGTGCCGCCCAGCGTCGAGCAGCGCCGCGGCTATCATCCGACGCGTGATACCTGGGGCCCGCTTCGCGTCCCGATGGACAAGTATTTCGTGCTGGGCGACAACCGGGACAATTCCGAGGATTCGCGCTATTGGGGATTTGTCGATGTGAGCGCGGTGAAGGGTCGCCCGCTCGTCGTCTATTTCAGTTATGAGCGGGGAACGCATGACGCGCTCCCCTGGTTGACGGACATTCGTTGGAGTCGGCTCGGTTCGCTGATTCACTAGAGGTAGCTTCCCCGAAAGGAGTGGCCACCCCATGCAGCTGAATACGGCGAGGCGCGCGTCATATGACGAGGGATCTCTGGATCAGTATCTGCGGGAAATCAGTCAGTATCCGCTGATTACGCGAGAAGAAGAGGTCACGCTCGCGCAGCGGATCAAGCAGAACGATCGGGAGGCACTGGATAAGCTGGTGCGCTCCAACCTGCGCTTTGTCGTGTCCGTCGCCAAGAAATATCAGAATCAGGGCGTCTCGCTCTCCGATCTGATCAACGAGGGCAACCTCGGCTTGATCCGCGCCGCGCACAAGTTCGACGAGACGAAAGGCATCAAGTTCATCTCGTACGCGGTCTGGTGGATTCGCCAGGCGATCCTCCAGGCGCTCGCGGAGCAATCGCGCATCGTGCGCGTTCCGCTGAACCGCGCCGGCACGCTGCATCGCATCGGCAAGCGCTCCGCCTCGCTGCTGCAGGAGCTGGGCCGCGAGCCCACCGTCGAAGAGATCGCCGAGGGGATGGACATCTCCGAGGAGGAAGTCGCCAAGACGCTGTCGATCTCGCAGGCGCATCTCTCGCTCGACGCGCCGCTCACGCCGGGCGAAGACAACAAATTGCTCGACTATTTGCCCGACACGACCAATCCGGGTCCCGACGACGAGATCTTCGAGCACGCCCTCACCGAGTCGATCGAGTCGGTGCTCGCGACGTTGAAAGAGCGTGAGGCCCGCATCCTGCGCCTTTATTTTGGGCTGGAGGGCCAGGAGCCGATGACGCTGGAGGAGATCGGCTCGCAGCTGGGCATCACGCGGGAACGCGTCCGCCAATTGAAGGAAAAGGCGCTGGCGAGGCTCCGTCACGTCTCCAGAGCTCGCGCACTGGAAAGCTTCCTGTCCTAGGGTCGGGGCGGGTAGATTACCCGCCCTATGGCCTCCACTGCATCGTTCGACGTGTCCACCGGCGCCGACCTCCAAGAGGTCGACAACGCCGTCAATCAGGCCCAGAAAGAAATCATCCAGCGCTACGACTTCAAAGGCTCGAAGGCGTCGATCGCGTTCGATCGTCCCAAAGCGACGCTCACGCTGATCGCCGACGACGACTTCAAGATGAAAGCGCTGTTCGACGTGCTGCAGTCGAAGATGATCAAGCGCGGCGTCCCGGTGAAAAACATGGAGCTCGGCGTGATCACGCCGGCGGCGAACGACACGGTGCGGCGTGAGATCAAGCTCACCCAGGGCATCCCCCAGGAAAAAGCCAAGGCGATCGTGAAGGCAATCAAGGACAAAAAATTCAAGAAGGCGCAAAGCTCGATTCAGGGCGAAGAGATCCGCGTGCAGGCGCCGTCGAAGGACGAGCTCCAGGAAGTCATCGCGTTCCTGCGCGCGCAGGACTTCGGCATCGAGCTCCGCTTCGGGAACTACCGCGGATGAAGCTGGGCGTCATCTCCCTCGGCTGTGACAAAGCGACGGTGGACTCGGAGCGGCTCGTGGGCGAGCTGGTCGGGCACGGCGCCGTCGTCACGCCCGAGCTCGAGGCGGCCGACGTCATCCTCATCAATACTTGCGGCTTCATCGACGCGGCGAAGCAGGAATCGATCGACGCGATGCTCGAAGCCGCAAAGCTCAAAACAACCGGGGCGGTCAAGGCGGTCGTCGCGGTCGGGTGTCTCGTGCAGCGCTACAAGCATGAGCTGCAGACTGAGATTCCCGAAGTCGATCTATTCCTCGGGTTCTCGGAGCTGCACCACCTCGTTCCCGAGCTCGCCCAGCGAGGGCTGATTACCGACCCCGTCGCCGCGCATCCCGGCGTCCGGCAGTTCCTCGGCCTTCAGTCACACGTTCGCTATCTCAAGATCTCGGAAGGCTGCGACCACACCTGCGCGTTCTGCGCCATTCCCCTGATGCGCGGCAAGCACCGTTCCGAGCCGCTGACACGGCTGGTGCGCGAGGCGCAGCAGCTCGAGGCGCAAGGCGCGAAGGAGATCAACCTGGTTGCGCAGGATCTGGGGCATTGGGGAAGGGATTTGGGGCTCGGTGGGCCCAAGTTGCCCGACTTGCTCGAGGCGCTGCTGCGGGAGACCACGGTCCCGTGGTTCCGCTTGCTGTACGTCTACTCGGCGGGGATCAACGAGCGGTTGGTGGAGCTGATCGCGCGGAACCCGCGGATCGTCCCGTACATCGACATGCCGATCCAGCACGCGACCGATCGGATGCTGGAGCGGATGCGGCGCCCCGAGCGCCTGCGCACGCTGCGCGAAAAGCTCGCCTGGCTCCGTGGCGCTATCCCCGATCTCGCGATTCGGACGACGTGCCTGGTGGGGTTCCCCGGTGAGACCGCTGAGGACTTCCAGGCATTGCTCGGGTTTCTGGAAGAAGCGCAATTCGACCGCATGGGCGCGTTTTCATACTCGCCGCAGGAGGGGACGCGGGCGATGCAATACGAGGACGACGTAGACGACGGCGTCAAGCGAGATCGTCTAGAAGAAATCGTCGAGGTACAGCGTGCGATCTCCGCCGAGCGATTGACGCGGTTCGTCGGGCGTGAGGTCGACGTGCTCGTGGATCGGCTGGAAGAAGAAGAGGGCATCAAGGTCGGGCGAGTCCAGTGGCAGGCGGATGACGTCGACGGCGTCACGTATCTGGAGCAGGGCGGCTGGGCCCAGCCCGGCGGCTTCGTGCGTGCGCGCATCACGGCGAGTGAGGACTACGACTTCCAGGCGGCCGCGCTGACGTGACACGGTCGAGCGAGCTCTTCGACCGGGCGAAACGGGTGTTGCCCGGGGGCGTCAACTCACCCGTACGGGCGTTCCGGGCTGTCGGCGGATCGCCCTTTTTTGTCGCGCATGGGCATGGCGCGAGCCTCGCCGACGTCGACGGCCGCGAGTACCTCGATTACGTCTGCTCCTGGGGAGCGCTGATCCTCGGCCACGCGCATCCGGCCGTGCTGGAGGCCGTCCAGCAGGCCGCCGCCCGCGGCTGGACGTACGGCACCCCGTGCGAGGCGGAGGTCGAGCTGGCAGAAGAGGTCCGGCGCCGCATGCCCAGTCTCGAGATGATGCGGTTCGTGAACAGCGGGACCGAGGCGACGATGGCCGCGGTGCGGCTGGCCCGCGCGGTCACGGGGCACGAGCTCATCGTGAAATTCGAGGGCTGCTATCACGGCCACGCCGACGGCTTCCTCGTGAAGGCGGGGTCGGGTGTGGCGACGCTCGGACTGCCGGACAGTCCGGGCGTCCCGGCGGCGTTGGCCGAGCTAACCTTGACCGCGCCGTTCAACGACGCGCGGGCCGTCGCCGATCTATTTCGGGCGCACGAGGGCCGGATCGCGGCGATCATCGTCGAGCCGTACGTCGGGAATGCCGGGTTCATCAGTCCCGATTCCGACTTTCATCCGGCGCTGCGCGCCGTGTGTGACCAGTACGGTGCGCTCCTGATCTTTGATGAGGTGATGACGGGATTCCGCGTGGCCAGCGGGGGCGCCCAGGAGCGCCTTGGGGTGCGGCCTGACCTTACCACCCTGGGCAAAGTCGTGGGCGGCGGGTTTCCGGTGGGCGCCTACGGCGGCCGCGCGGACTTGATGAAACGGATCGCCCCCGAAGGGCCGGTCTACCAGGCGGGCACGCTTTCGGGGAATCCGGTCGCGATGGCCGCGGGACTCGCGACCCTGCGGGAGACGAGTCGCGCCGGCTTCTATGAGGATCTGGAACAGAAGACGGCGCGCCTCGTAGCGGGCCTGCGCGCGCTCGCGCAGCGGCACGGCGTCGCCGTCTCCGTGGGTCACGCGGGATCGATGTGGAGCTTGTACTTCACACCCGGGCCGGTCCGCAACTACGCCGACGCCAAGCAAGCCGACACGGCGCTGTTCGCGCGCTGGCACAAGGCGGCGCTCGCGCGCGGCGTGTTCCTCGCCCCGTCTGCCTTCGAAGCAGGCTTCGTCTCGGCGGCGCATGCGGACGCCGATATCGATTTCACCATCGAGCAGCTCGATGCGGCGTTGGGCGAAGCACGCGGTCGCTAGCGTCGCCCTCCTGGCGACGGCAGGTTGCCCGCGGGCGCCGGGCGGCGGACCGCAGCCGCTGGCCGGCGAGCTGGAGCTGCGGATCGGCCTCGCGACGGGACTCGCCAATACGTCGATCGGCGGACCCGAAAGCGGCGAGTTGTTCGTCAGTGACGCGGCGAGCGGCACGCCCGTGGGGTCGGTTCCGCCCGGGGTCCGCTGGGTCGTCGTCCCGGATTCGGCTGATCCCTCGCGACTCCGACTCGTCAAGCCCGATACCACGCGGACCGAGCCATTGCGCGGGATTGCCGTCGTGAACGTCACGGAGAACCGGTTCGTGGTGGCGAACGGCCGGCGGTATCGGGGGCGCATCAACATCACGTCCGGCCGGGGCGGCCTCACCGTCGTGAATCGCGTCAACGTCGAGAGCTACCTCGCGGGTGTGCTCGGGCCGGAGATCGGCGCGCGCCGGCCCGACGAGGTCGCCGCCGTCCTCGCCCAGGCCGTCGTCTCCCGCTCCTTTGCCATCAAGAACCGGGGCCGGTGGGAGGCGTTTGGGTTCGATGCCTACGCCGATACCCGCGATCAGGTCTATCTCGGTGTCGCCGTGGAAACCGATCAGGCGTGGGACGCGGTGCGCCGGACCGCGGGACAGGTGCTGGAGTATGACGGTGACGTGATCGACGCGTATTTCCACTCGACGTGCGGCTTCAGCACGGCCGGTATCGAAGAAGCGTTCGCGGCCGCGCGTACGCGTCCCTATCTGCGACCGGTGTCGGACGACCGGGGTGGCGGACATTACTACTGTGATATTTCACCCCGATTCCGCTGGCGCGAAGAATGGGATGCGTCCAAGCTGCGCGCTATATTGTCGCGAACGCTGCCCACCGTAACACCGTTGTCGGGCGACGGACTGCAGCGCATTACCGACGTGACGGTGAGCCGCACGACGCGATCGGGACGCGTCGGTGAGCTGCGGATCGTGTTCGAGCGCGGCGACGTGCGGATTCCGGGACCCGACGTCCGCTCGGTGCTTCGCCCAGAGGCGGATCGCATGCTCGCGAGCACCGCGTTTCAGCTGACGGTGACGAAGGCGAACGGCGCGGTGACGCGACTGGTCGCGGCGGGCGCCGGATCCGGGCACGCGGTCGGGATGTGTCAGTGGGGCGCGATCGGCCGGGCGCGCGCGGGCCAGGACTATCGAGCGATACTCACAACCTACTTTCCGGGGACGAAGATTGAGAAGATCTACTGAAACGAGGCGTTGGAAGGTTGGAAAGTTGGAATGTTTGGTGTTGTTTCTTCTTTCCAACATTCCAACCGTCCAACTTTCCGCACAGGGTGTCCTGAGCCAGTTCTCCTACGACAATCTCCGTGTCTCAGGAATCCAATTCGATCTCGGCGTGCTCGGGGCGACGGAGCTGAGGGGCGCCACCGTGGGAGGGATCCGCGTTGATTACGGCCGCATCGCTCCCAAGGTGCGGCTGCTGCTCGGCGTTTCCTACTTCCACTCCCAATTCGATAATCAGGCGCGCGACCGGTTTGAACGGCGCCTCGACAGCATCGTGAATCCATCGACACCCGATACGATCAACCTCGGGCGCATTACGATCAGCGACATCATCGGCGACATCGACTTCCAGTACGTCTTCCCCCAGGCGCACGGTGTCACCGCGTATATCGGCACGGGGATCAGCGTGCACGTGCGCAATGGCGGCGGGGCAGCGATCAACGGCACCTTCGTGGAGGATGCCCTCGACGTCATCACCGCAGGGCTCAACGGGACAATTGCGTTCGAGTTCAACCTGTCCCATGCCTGGCAGTTCACGCTGGACGGGCGCGGCACGCTGTCGAGCGGACTCAAGGCGGCGAGCCTCCGCACCGGGATCATGTACCGGCTCAAAGGCAGCAGAGCGCCTACGAAGTGAACGACCCCATCCGGGTTGGAGTCCTCGGCGCGGGCGCGATAGCGCAGGTCGCGCACCTGCCGGTGCTGCGGCGCTTGCCCGGTGTCGAAGTGGCGGCGATTTGCGACAACGATGTCGGCAAGGCGCAGGCGCTCGCCGCGCGCTTTGAGGTGGAAGACACCTACGACGACATCGAAGAGGTGCTGCGCTACGCCAACGTCGACGTCGTCGTGCTCTGCACACCCAACCATCTGCACGAGATCCACGTCACCTCCGCACTGAGCGCCGGGGTCCACGTACTGTGCGAGCGGCCGCTGGCCCTGACCGTGGCAGGTGTCGAGCGTGCCCTCGCGGCGAGCGAGAAGTCCGGCAAGCGCGTGATGGTGGGCATGAACCATCGCTTCCGCTCCGACGTGCAGGCGGTGCGGGGGTTTCTCGCGGGCGGCGATCTGGGCGGATTGCAGGCGGTGCGCGGCGGCTGGTACACCTTCCAGCCGAGCCGCCAGATGCTCGGGTGGCGGCTGCGGCGGGAGCAAGCGGGCGGTGGCGCGCTGCTCGATTTGGGGCTGCCACTCATCGACTTGGGGCTCTGGCTCGCGGGCTGGCCCGCCCCGAAACGGATCTCTGCCCATCTGACCCGGCCGAACAAGGACGCCCTCGAGGACATGGGATCGGCGCTGATCGTGTGTGAAAACGGCGTGTCCCTCACGGTCGACGTCAGCTGGCGGCACCTCGGCGAAGGTGAGCGCTTCTGGTTCGACGTCGTCGGCGCGAAGGGCTCGGCGATGATCCAGCCGCTGCGCATTTTCAAGGAGCAGCACGGCCAGGCTGTCGACGTCACGCCGACCGGCGCCATCGGGCGTGAGACCCAGTTCACTCAGTCGTATCGCGCCGAGTGGATGTACTTCCTGGCGGTCATCAAGGGTGATGTGAGTGCGCCGCCGCCGCGCGATCAGCTGGCGTTGCAGCGCGTGCTCGACGCGATCTACCGGTCGTCCGAGGAAGGGCGCGACGTATTGTTGTGACCCCCACCCCCGCCCGACGTCGTTTGGTTGTACTCGTCGTGGTGGGCGCCATCGCGCTCACCGCCAGCTACCCACCGTTTCCCCTGCCATTCCTCAGCTTCTTTGCCATCACGCCCGCCGTGCTCCTGGTCCGCCAGGCGGTGCAGGACGGCAATCCCCGCAGCGCATTTCGCTGCGGTTGGTGGTACGGTCTGATGACGAACGCCCTGGTGCTGTACTGGATGGTCGTCGCGCTGTGGCACTTCACACCGTTCTCGGCGCTCGGGTACTTCGCCACGATCGCGATCATTGGGCTGTTCACGGGCGCGATGTTCTGGTTCGTCGTGCGTATCCGCCTGGCCGCTCCCCGGGTGCCGCTGTGGGTCGCGCTGCCCGTCGTCTGGACGGCGCTCGAATGGCTGATTGGCCATCTGGGCGACGTGAGCTTCCCGTGGCTCGGCCTCGGCACGTCGCTCGCCGATGCCCCCGTGCTGGTGCAGTGGGCCGACATCGCCGGGGCACGCGGCGTGACCCTGTGGGTCGCGTGGTGCAACGTTGCGATCGTCGAGGCCGCCATCGACTTGGACGTACGTCGTGCGTCGTACGTCGTGCGTCGACTTGCTCCGGTGCTTGGCACCGTACTGATGGCACTCGCATACGGCCTGTGGCGCATGAAGACGCTGCCGATCCGCGACGTGGGCGTGATCGGGATGGTGCAACCCAACGAAGCCTTCAGCGAGAAGTGGAACCCCGCGCATGCCGACAGCGCGATGAACACGTTGCTGGAGCTGTCAGGCGGGTTGATGGCGCAGGCGACCAAGCCCGACCTCCTGGTATGGCCCGAGGCAGCGATTCCCGGATTCTTCCTCGATCACCCGCAGTGGGACGCGCGGATTGCCGCGTTCGTGCGCGAGAATCGCGTCCCGCTGCTCACCGGCGGCCTCAACGCGGAACCGGAGAGCTTTCTCCCTCGCGCCTATCGCATTTTCAACGCGGCGTTCTTTTACGACACGGCGGGAGATCGGACGCGCTATCCGATCTATGCGAAGCATTATCTCGTCCCCGTGACCGAACGCGTGCCGTTCGTGCCGGTGCGTCTGTTCCGCGCGATTCCCGGACTCGCGCGATGGTCCGGTGGCTTTCGCCCCGGAACGGATTGGCCGATCTACGCATCTCCGGTGGGCAAGTTCGGCGTGGTGATCTGTTACGAGTCCGCCTTCGAGGATGCCACGCGGATCTATCGGGCGCGGGGCGCCGAGTTCTTCATCAACGTGACCAACGACGCGTGGTTCGGAAACACAAGCGCGCCGGCGCAGCACGCATCGCATCTGGTCCTGCGCACGATCGAGACGCGCATGGGCGTCGCCCGCGCCGCGAATTCGGGCATCACCGAATTCCTGGACCCTCTGGGCAGAACCTACGCCGCGATCCAGCGCAACGAAGCAGGGGCGGTCGCCGGCATGCTGCGCACGAGTGACGTCGTCCCGCTCTACGTTCGGTTGGGCGACTGGGTCGGCGTGCTCGTCGTCGTGCTCACCCTCGGCGGTGCGGGATTCTTGCTCAAACGCCGTTTCCGTCCATGACGCGTGTCGGCGTCGACGTCGGCGGGACGTTCACCGATCTCGTCGCGGTCACACCCGACGGCACACTCGAAATCCGGAAGGTGGCGAGCACACCGCAGGACCCCTCGCTCGGTCTGTTCCGGTCGCTCGACGAGCTCGGCGGCGACGCCATCGATGTGCTCGTGCACGGCACGACGGTGGCAACGAACGCCCTGCTCGAGCGCCGGGGGGCCCGTATCGTGCTGGTCACGACCGCCGGCTTCGAAGATTTGCTCTGGCTGCGGCGCCAGGACCGGGCGGCGTTGTACGATCTCGCGCGTAGCCACCCGGCGCCGCTCGTCGCCCGTCCTGACGTGATCGGGGCGCGCGAGCGCATGGGACCGAACGGCGTTGTCGAGGCGCTCTCGGACCGCGAGGTCTCGCGGGTCACGGCCGCGCTGCGGGTGCTCGCGCCCGAGTCGATTGCCATCTCTCTGCTGTTTGCGTTTCGGCACGCCGAGCACGAGCGCCGTCTCGCGGCCGCGCTGCGCGCGGCGCTGCCGCACGTTCCGGTGACGGCGAGTCATGAAATCCTGCCGGTCTTCCGGGAATACGAGCGGACCAGTACGACCACCGCGGAGTCCTATCTCAGACCGAAGGTGGCGTCGTACGTCGCGAAAACGGCGGCGGTGAGCAGCCAGCGCGGCGTGCGCTCACTTCTCATCATGACGTCGAGCGGGGGAACGCTCAGCGCCGCGCAAGCGGAGCGGCGCGCGGCGAGTCTCGCGCTTTCCGGTCCCGCCGGCGGCGTCGTGGGCGCGCGCCTCGTCGGTGCGGCGGTGGGCGCAGCCGATCTCCTCACGCTCGACATGGGCGGCACGAGCGCCGACGCGAGCCTGATCAGCGGCGGCGTCGCGCTCAGCGAGGGTGCCGAGTCGGTCGCCGGTGTGCCGATCGCCCTGCCGTCGATCCTGATCGAGACGGTAAGCGCAGGCGGCGGGAGCATTGCGGCGGTGGACGAAGGTGGCGCCTTGCGGGTCGGCCCGCGCAGCGCCGGGGCGGAGCCGGGTCCGGCGTGCTACGGACGCGGCGGCATCGCACCGACCGTGACCGACGCCTGCCTCGTGCTGGGCTGGCTCGATCCCCTGTACCCGCTCGCGGATTCGGTCCGTCTCGACCGGGCGGCCGCGGAGCGTGCGCTGTCGACACTGCCATTGTCCCACGACGTCTGCGAGATCGCCGCCGGGATCGTCCAGGTCGCCACCGCGGTGATGGCGCGGGCGCTCAAGCGCGTCAGTGTGGCGCGCGGCATCGATCCGCGCGGGATGGTGCTGTTGCCGTTCGGCGGCGCCGGCCCGCTGTTTGGTTGTGCGCTGGCGGACGCGCTGGGCATGTCGCGCGTCGTGGTGCCGCCGCATCCCGGTGTACTGAGTGCGCTCGGGCTGGCCGCGGCGCCGGAGCGCATCGACCTGCTCGCCTCGCTGCACCGCTCGTTGGCCGATCTGTCCGATGGCGAGCTCACCCGGGCCTTCGAGCCGCTCGCGCGGGCGGCAGCGGCCGCGCTCCCGCACGCCGCGGTGTCGCGGTTTGTCGACTGCCGGTTCAAAGGGCAGGGATATGAGGTCACGGTTCCGGCGCCGAACGACGATCCGGCGACACTCGCGGCGGGGTTCCGCGCCGCACATCGCGCCCGTCACGGGCACGGCGAACCCGATCAACCGGTGGAGCTGATCAACCTGCGCGTTGTGGCAGAGCGGTCGGTGCCCTTGCCTGCATGCGGTGCGGGGCGGCGAAGGGCGGCGGAGGGCGGCGAAGGGGCGGCGAGCTCGCGGCGGATGATCGTCACTCGCGATGGCAAACGGGTGCGCGCCGATGTGTGGCCCCTCGGTGACATACAGGCAGGGCGCGTGCTCAACGCGCCGGCGATTCTGGCGGGCCCCGATGCCACCGGTCTCATCGAGCCTGGCTGGCGGGGCCTCGTGCACGAGTCGGGCGCCGTCATTGTGGAGCGCGTGTGAGACTCGATGCCGTCGGTCTCGAGGTCATGGCGCACGCCTTCGCCGGGGTCGCGGAGGAGATGGGGTTGGTGCTGGTGCACAGTGCCCTGTCGCCGAACATCCGGGAGCGGCGGGACGCGTCGGCGGCGCTGTTCGACGCAGGTGGCGAGATGATCGCGCAGGCGGCGCACATTCCCGTGCACCTGGGCGCACTGGCCGACGCGGTGGCGGCGGTGCGCGCGCTCGAGCCACTGCCCGGCGAGCTGTTTCTCCTCAACGATCCGTACGCGGGCGGCAGCCATCTGCCCGATCTCACGCTGATCGGCGCCATCGACATCGAGGGGCACGTCGGTGGATACAGCGTCGTGCGCGCCCACCACTCCGACATCGGGGGAATGACGGCGGGCAGCATGCCCGCGGGCGCTCGCGAGTTGTATCAGGAGGGTCTCATCATCCCGCCCACCCGGTTCACGCCGGACCTCGAGCGGATGCTGCTCGCGAATGTGCGGACGCCGGCGATGCGGCGGGGCGATCTCGCGGCGCAGCGCGCCGCGGTGGAGCGTGGGGCGAGCGGTCTCGTGGCGCTCGCGCGGCGGCACGGGTGGGCGGCGTTGCGCGATGCCGCGCGCGAGCTCCTCGACTACGCCGAGCGACGCACAAAGACAGCCATCAGCCGTCTGCCGTCAGCAACGCCAATGACGGCCGCGGACTATCTGGAGGGTGACGGCGTCATCGACGAGGATCTGGAGATCCGGGTCGAGGTGACGATTCGCGACGGGATGTTTCACGCCGATTTCACCGGAACGCGTGCTGCGGCGCCCGGCAACGTGAATTGCCCGATCGCCGTGACGCGCTCGGCGGTGCTGTTCGTCGTGCGGACGCTCCTGCCCGACGACGTGCCGATGAACGGGGGAGTGCCGCGCGCGATCGAGGTGACGGCGCCGCCGGGCTGTCTCGTGAACGCGCGCCCGCCGAGCGCCGTCGCCGCCGGCAACGTCGAGACGTCTCAGCGCATCGCGGACACCGTGTTTCGCGCGCTGGCGGCCGGTGGCTGCGTGGTACCGGCACAGGGGCAGGGCACGATGAACAATGTGACATTCGGGGGGGAAGGCTGGACATACTACGAGACGATTGGCGGAGGCCAAGGCGCGAGTCAGGGTGCCAACGGACCGTCCGGCGTGCATGTCGGGATGTCGAACACGTTGAACACGCCGATTGAAGTCCTGGAGATGGAGCACCCGCTGCGCGTGCGCACGTACGCGCTCCGCCACGGCAGCGGCGGCGTGGGGCAGTGGACGGGTGGCGAAGGCGTCGTCCGCGAGTTCGAAGCGCTCGCCCCGATGGAGACGACCTTGTTGACGGAACGGCGGCGGCACGGGCCTGCCGGTGGAGCGGGCGGGCGGGACGGCGCGCCGGGAGCGAATCTGCTCAACGGTCAAGAGCTGGCGTCGAAGACCACTATGCGACTGAACGCGGGGGATATCCTCCGCATTGAGACCCCGGGTGGTGGCGGCTGGGGGAAAGGACAACAGACATGACGTGGGTTCTCGTCTCGCTGCTTGGGCTTCTCGCGGGCGTCGTCTCGGGGCTGTTCGGCGTGGGCGGCGCGGTCGTCATCATTCCGGGCCTCGTGCTGATCGCCAAGTTGCCGCAGCACACGGCACACGGCACGTCGCTCGCGGCGCTGCTCCTGCCGGTCGGGTTGCTCGGGGTGCTCGAGTATTCCAAGCGTGACCAGGTGCACTGGGCCTACGCCGGCGTCGTTGCGGTCGGCCTGCTCATCGGTGCCTACTTTGGGGCCCGGCTGGCGGGCTCGATTTCGGATGTGATGCTGCGGAAGCTGTTTGGCGGGTTCCTGCTGCTGATGTCGGTGAAGCTGCTGCTGTCCTAAGGCGCGGTGGCGTCCTCCGCCGGACGCTGGAATAGCTTGCCGTCGATGAACAGCTTGAACAGGTCCGGGTCGAGCTGACCCTCTTTTACTTCAGTCGTGAGGATGTCGAGCGCGCGATCGACGGACACCGCCCGCTTGTACGGCCGGTCCTGGGCCGTCAACGCGTCGTAGATGTCACTGATCGTCATCATCCGCGTCTGAACCGGAATCGCGTCGGCGGTAATGCGCCGGGGATACCCGCGTCCGTCCATCTTTTCATGATGCCCGTAGGCGATGAGCGGGATCTGCTGGAGCTCGCGGGTCCACGGAATGCGCTGCAAAAACTCGAACGTGTGCGTGACGTGACTCTCGATCTCGTGCCGCTCGGCGTCGTCCAGGCTGCCTTTGCGAATCGTCAGGTACCGCATCTCGTCGTCTGAGAGAAATGGCTCGGTCGCGCCGTCAAATGCCAGGTAGCTGCGCTTCGACCACGCCTTGAGATCGTCGAAGCTGCCGTCGGGCAGGATGCTCGGCTCGTTTGCCTGGAGCACAATTTCGAGGAAGCGGTCCAGCTCCTTCAGCTCCTGCTCGTGCGCGGCTTCGAGCTCCTTGATGAAGCGGTCGTAGCCGTTCTTGCCGTGGGCCTCGAGAAACTCGGCGCGCTTGCGCCAGAATTCGCGCTCCGCCGTCCGCCGGATGAACGCATGACGGTGACGCACGAGGCCGAGGTCGGACGGGTACAGCTTTTTCGCCTTGATGAGCACCTGCTCACGGACGCCGACTTTGCCGAAGTCGTGCAGCAGCGCGGCATAGCGGATCTCCTTCAGCTGCTCGCGCGAGAACCTCACGCCCCGATACGGCCCGTCCCCGGCCCGGTCGACCACCTCGGCCAGGCTCACCGTCATGCCCGCCACGCGGCCGCTGTGGCCGTAGGTCGTCGGGTCGCGCTGCTCGATCGCGTGCACCGCCGCCAGGACGAATCCCTCGAACAGCCTCTCGATGTCGTCGTACAGCCGGCTGTTCTCGATGGCGACCGCGGCCTGGCCGGCCAGCGCGGTGACGAGCTCGACCGTGCGTTTGGAGAAGGGCACCACCTGGCGGTCGACGTCCGCGGACGTCGTCAGAATGGCGTCGAAGTTGCGCTTGCGATTGATGAGCTGCAGCACGCCGATGATCTCGTCCTTGTGGTCCTTCATCGGAATCACGAGCATCGATTTCGTGCGGTAGCCGTACCGCTCGTCGAACGAGCGGTTGATGGTGTACTCGACGTCGGGCGGCAGGAAGTAGGCATCGTCGATGACGAGCGGGTCGCCCGTGACGGCGCAGTAGCCGGCGAGGCTGCCGCGATCGACGGGAATCGTGTGCTCGACGAACGGGGCTTCCGGTTTGGAGAGGGTCTGCGCGAGCCGGAAGCGCAGCCGCTTGTCGCCGTTGTCGTTCGTTTCGACGAGGTAGAGGCTGCCGGCATCCGACTGCGTGATGCGGCGCGACTGCGTCAGGATCAGATCGAGCAGCGTCTTGATGTCTCGTTCGGTTCCGAGCGCGACGCCGATGCGCGTCAACTCGCCGATTTCCCGGGCGCGCTGCGCCGCCTCGCCGCGCGCCCGCGCCGTTTCGGCGCGCGCGGCCGCTTCGCGGAACCCCGCGCGGATGGCGACGAGCAGGCCGCGCGGACTGGTCGGCTGGGTCAGGAAGCCGGACAGGAATTCCGTCGGCATGCCGTCCGGCACGTCGTTCTCGCCGTCGCGTCCCAGCGCGACGATCGCGCCGCCCGCGTCCACGAACGAGCGCATGACGTCGACCGGGAAGATCGAGCGACTCTCGGCGTCGAGCAGGAAGACGGTCGGCCGGTCGTCGGCGACCATCAGCTCCTTCGCCTGGCGCACAGGCCGCGCCTCGACCTGCGACGTCTCCAGCGCCGGCGCGACGGCGTCGGGCTGCCACCGCGGCGGGTGCAGGAGCAGGTATCTCACGGCTTGACCCCGACCGCGCCGCGCGCGGCGGCGCTATCGGCCGCGGCGCGGGTCGTATCGCGTGGCGGCAAGGGTTTCACGCCCGTGAGCGCGCGGAACGGTCGCCGCGACATCTGGTCCACGAAATTGTTGAGCTGCCGCGACGCTTCCGTCAGGTTCGCGACGGTGAGCCGGAGATCGCTGCGGTTTTCCGTGGCGAGCGAGTGCGCTTCATGCGCGAGGGAGTCGAGGCGCAGCAGCAGGCGGTTGGTGTTCGCGACCGCGGTCGAAACCGAATCCGCTAGGCCGCGCTGTGAGAACCGGTTCACCATCGAGTCGAGCCGGCCCATCGTGGACGCGACGCCGGTCAGCGTCCGCTCGACGTCGGGCGTCACCTCCCGCAGCGTGGACTGCACGCGGACGAGCGTCTGCGTCGCTGTGCGGACCATCTCCTGCACGCGCTGCGACAGCTCGTCCGCGACTTCCGCCACGGCTTCGAGCGCACTGCCTTTGCGCCGGGAGTCGAGCGTGTCGCCGGCATGGAGGTAGATACGGCGTCCGCGGATCGTGTCGGGCAGCACCAGACGAATCGCGACCGCCGGCGAGATCTGGCTTGTCTGCACGAGCTCGACGCGCGTGCCCAGCGGGAGCTGGAGGCTCGAGCCGTTCTCGAACCGCTCCTTAACCGACAACTTGGCGACGAACGAGATCCGGCGCGTGGCCGAGTCCACGCGCGGGGAGACGCTGGTGACTTGTCCCACGTCCAGCCCTTCGATCACGACCGGCGTCCCGCGCGAGATGCCGTCGGCGCTGATCACGCGCACGTACAGCTCATAGCGCCGCTCGCCCCAGCCGCTCGTCGCGATCAGCGCGCCCAGCACGAGCGCGATCGTCGCCACGATCAGCACGCCGACGTAGAAGTCCTGCCGCGTTTCCACTCCCCAGTCCTCTCCCTCGTCCCCTAGACGGTTTCCGGCTCCAGCATGCCGGCGCGCGTGAGCCGGTACACCTGATCCACGCGCCGCAAAATGATCGGCGGAATCTCCTGCCCGGTGATGAAGATCGTGCGCCGTGCGCCGTCGGCGGACTCGCCGCCGCGCGCGATTTCCAGCAGCTCCGACGCCACGCGCGCCGTCAGACCATCGAATGGCTGCTCCAGGATGAGCAACGTCGGATCGAACGCGATGGCGCGTGCCAGGGCCGCACGGCGCCGTTCCTCTTCGTTGGCCTGCGCGGGGCGCAGGTTCGCGGCGCCGGTGAGCCGCAGCGCAGTCAACATGACGGTGACGCGACCTTCGATCTCCCGCGGGGCGGCGCCGCTGCCGAACCTGAGCGGCAGCGCCACGTTGTCGCGCAGCGAGAGATTCTGCAGCAGCCCCTCGCCGGCGGGAAGGTAGCCCACGCGCCTGCGGAATGCTAAACGCGCAGGCTCTGGAAGCGTGGCGATGACCGTGCCGAAGATCAGCGCGCGACCCGCCGGCGGCCGCTCCAGCCCCAGCGCCAATCCTCCCAGCAGCCCGACCCCGGAGTCTTCATCTCCCAGCACCGCGACCGTCCGCCGCTCTGCGACCTCCAGCGAGAAGGGGGCGGATGCCTGCCGGGCGATCGGGATCGAATCGAAAACGAGCGGAGCCGTCATGATCCGCCCAGGGCCACGAACAACGCCGAGCACAGGAAGATGCCGACGAGCGCCGCCACGACCGCCCGGCTTGCCGCGATCGGGATCTCCGTCGAGGCCCGGCGCACCGCCAGGCCGAAGTAGCTCGGCACCACGCCGACGATCGCGCCGAAGGCCAGGGCCTTGAAGATCGTGAGCCACACATCGCGGTTCGTGAGCGACTGGAGCACGATCTGGAAATAGCGGGGGCCAGGCAGGCCGTTGAACCGGGCCGCGGCGAAGCCCGCCATGATCGCGACGAAGTCGAACACGATGAGTAGCGCGAAGACGCTCACCAACGATCCGACGAAGCGCGGCAGCACGAGGTATTGCTTGGGATCGATGCCCATGAACTCGAGCGCGCGGACTTCGCCCATGACCTGATTGGTCGCGAGCTCGGCGGCGATGGCGGTGCCGGACCGGCCCACGACGACGAGGGCGGTGAGCAGGGGTCCCAGCTCGCGCACGATCGCGACGACGATGACGGTGCCGATCAGGTCCGTCGCGCCGATGCCCTTCAGCTCACGTGTCAGCTGCGAGATCACGAGAAACGACAGAATCCCGGAAAGCAGGGTGACCAGCCCGACGGCGTTGAGCGCGGTGAAGCGGACTTGGGTGATGGCGAGCCGCGCCGCGACCGCGCGACCGGCGGCGGTGAGGCGGGTGGCGGCGCGGAGGGAGCCAAAGCCGAAGCGCGCCAGCGCTCCTAATCGGGAGAGCCGGCGCGCAGTCGACTTGCCGAGGCGGGTGAAGGGGTCCGTTAGGACGACTTCACGTGCTGCAGGCCTTCCTGGGCCTCAGCGTATTGGGGGAAGATGTCGAGGGCGTGCGTGAACATGTCGGCCGCCTTCGCCTTGTCGCCGCGATCCTGGTACAGCAGGCCGCGCGAATAGTACGTCAGGGCCTCCGTCGGAATCTGGCGGCTCATGCGTTGGTCCGACGCCTGGCGCTGCAGCGCGGGGAGATTCGCGTCCTTCATCAGCCGCGCCGCGATGTTGCGGATGATGTCGAACATGTGATCGCGCTGCATCCGTTCCGACTCGGTCTTTACGATTTCGCTCGTTTCGGTGTTCACGAGGCGGACGTCGACGCGGAAGTCACCGTAGAAATCAATGAAGGTGCCGAGCACGACGTAGCGGGCGCCGACGAGCTTCCCGACCTTGGCGGCGGTCTGGGCATCCACGCGGCCTTGCGCACCGAGGTTCTGCTCGTCGACCAGGTGCTGGATTTCCTGGCGCTCGACCAGACGCGCCGCCGGATTCTGTTCCAGCTCGGAGATCATCATCCCGGCGATGCCGCGCTCCAGGGCGTCGAAATCTTCTTTGCCCTGACCGTAGGAGCCACCGTTGCTGAAGGGGAGGACGGCGATACCGGGGCGGGTATCCTGGCTGCGCTGCTGCGCAGCGAGGAGCACCGGAACCAGGCTCAGGACCGTCATGACTGCACGCGTGCGCATAGCTACTCCTTCGGTCACAGGGTCACCTTCATGCCTTCCTGGGCGGCTACCACTTCGAGCGAACCTCCGCGCGCCTTCGCGTACTTGCGCGCCGCCGCCAGCAAGCCATCCATCTCTTCGTCGCCGTGCTCGGGCTCGTGGTGAAACAACACGAGCTTCGTCGCGCCGGCATCCTGAGCCAGGGTCACCGCTTCTTCATAGGTCGAGTGGCCCCAGCCGCGGTGCTGCTCCAGCTCCTTCGGCGTGTACATCGCGTCGTGGATCAAGAGCTCGACGCCCTTCAAGAACGTCACGAAATCGCGGCGCCAGGTCTTCGACACGTCGTACTGGCCGCCTGCGCCGAGCTCGTTGTCCGTCACATAGGCGAGGCTGGGCCCGCCCTTCACGGGGGTCAGCCGGAATCCCAACGTCGTTCCCGGGTGCCGCAACTTCATCGTCCGGACCCGAAACTCGCCGATCGAGAAGTCGTCCGTGTCCACCTGTTGCACCGTCAACTTCGCCGACAACGCATCGAGCGGCACCGGAAACACCGCCGGATCCATCTGCTGCCGCAGGATGGCCTCGAGGGAGGTCGTCCCCTGACGCGATCCCCAGATCCGCACCGAATTGCCCGGCGCGAAGAACGGCTTGAAGTGCGGCAGCCCTTGAATGTGGTCCCAATGCGCGTGCGACAGCAGAATTTCGACACGGGCGGCGCCGTTTTGTTTCGCCACCAGATCGAGCCCCAGCGCCCGGATTCCGGTACCGGCGTCGAGCACGACGAGTTGGCCTCCTGTGCCTTCCACGGCGACGCACGGCGTGTTGCCGCCGTACCGCGACGTCGCGAGCCCGGGAGTAGGAATACTCCCCCGGGTTCCCCAGAAGGTCACCGTGTACGTCGTGCGTGTGGACACGCCTATACTCGGGCTAAGTTACTGGTAATTAGTGACGTAGAGCCGTGATGCGAGTCACGACCGCCCCGCCGCCTGCTCGAGCGAGCCGCGGTCTTTGATCACAATGTCCTTGCGACTTACGTCAATCATTCCCTTATCAACGAGCTCGCGCATGGTCCGCGACACTGTTTCGCGGGACGAGCCGATCATCTGGGCGATCGTGTGATGGGTGAGACGGCGCGTGATGCGCTGGCCGTCCGTTTCGTCGGCGAGGTCAAGCAGCAGTTGGGCGACACGGCCGTGCACGTCGAGCAGGACGAGACTGCCGACTTTTTCATCGACGCGGCGGAGGCGGCGTGACAGTTCGCGGAGCAGGGCGAGGCCGATGCCCGGCGCATGCTCGAGAATGCCCTGGAAGTCTTCGCGCCGCAGCACGTACAGCGTCGAGTCCTCCATCGCGATGACGTGCGCGGAGCGTGGCTCGTCGTCGATCAACGCCATCTCGCCGAAGAACTCCCCTTCGCCGAGCACCGAGAGAATGACCTCGCGGCCATCCTCGCCGATGAGGACGACTTTGACCTGACCCTTCGCCACGACGAAGAGCGCATCGCCGGGATCATCCTCGAACAGAATGACGGAGTTCTTCGGGTAGGTACGGTCGCGGGCGACTTCCACCACCCGCTGCAGGTCTGCGGCGGAGAGCTGGCTGAACAGGGGAACCTTCTGCAGCACATCGGTCGCAGACACGCGAACAGCTTACG
This sequence comes from Gemmatimonadales bacterium, assembly GCA_036395695.1. Taxonomy (GTDB): domain Bacteria; phylum Gemmatimonadota; class Gemmatimonadetes; order Gemmatimonadales; family GWC2-71-9; genus 20CM-2-65-7. The sequence continues at coordinate 39,141 of DASWDA010000075.1, read as the reverse complement.
GTGTGACTAGAGCGGTGTCAATCGAAGCGGAGGCCAAGCCTTGCCCCCAAGTTGCTGTCCCGGCTATATTTCCGTACTTCGTTCCGTTCGACATTCAGGCAAGGATCTGTCAGTGAAACCCGGAATTCACCCCAAATACCAGCGGGCAACCGTCCAGTGCGCATGCGGTAACACGTTTGTGACGCGCTCGACCACGCCCATGATTCACGTCGAAGTCTGCGCTGCCTGCCACCCCTTCTTCACGGGCAAGCAGAAGCTGCTCGATACGGCCGGCCGCGTGGAGCGGTTCCGCCAGAAGTACGCTACCAAAGCGAGCTGATCCGTTGGAGACCCGACTCCGCCAGGCGCTCGCGCGGGCGGAGGAGGTCGCCCGGGAGCTGGCCGAACCCGCCACGGCGCGCAATCCCGCCAAACTCAAGGCCCTCGGTCGGGAACACGCTCAGCTCGACGCCATCCGGCTCACCCACCAGCGCATCGAGCGCCTGGAAGGGGAGCTAGGGCAGGCGCGCGAGGTGCTCGCCGACAAGGACCCGGAGCTCTCCCAGCTCGCGCGCGCCGACGTCGAGCGGCTGCAGCCCGAGATCGAACGTCTCGAGGCGGAGCTGACCGAGCTGCTCACCCCCACCGATCCGTTCGATGATCGCGACGCCATCGTCGAGATCCGGGCCGGCACCGGCGGTGACGAAGCCGCGCTCTTCGCCGCTGACCTGTTCCGCATGTACACGCGCTTTTGCGAGCGGCGGGGATGGAAGGTGGACATCCTCTCGCTTTCCGAAGGAACGCTCGGTGGGCTCAAGGAAGCCGTGTTCGCCGCCCGCGGTCCCAAAGCATATGGGACGCTGCGCTACGAGTCTGGTGTGCACCGCGTACAGCGCGTCCCCGTCACCGAGCAGCAGGGCCGCATCCATACATCCGCCGCGACCGTCGCGGTCTTGCCTGAGGCCGAAGAGGTGGACGTCAAGATCGAGGACAAGGACCTCCGGATCGACGTGTTTCGTTCGGGTGGGCCAGGTGGCCAGAGTGTCAATACCACCGACAGCGCGGTTCGCGTGACGCACCTGCCGACCGGTCTCGAGGTGAAGTGTCAGGACCAAAAGTCGCAGCTGCAAAACAAGATCAAGGCGATGGAGATCCTGCGTTCGCGCCTCCTGGACCTCAAGGTGTCGGAGCAAGAGGCGGCCCGCTCGCGCGAGCGGCGCGCGCAGGTGGGCACCGGTGACCGCTCACAGAAAGTCCGCACGTACAACTTTCCGCAGAACCGGGTGACTGACCATCGCATCCATTTCTCCACCCATAGCGTGGATCAAGTGTTGGACGGGAAGCTCGACGATCTGATCGCGGCCGTGAAGCAGGCGCAGGAGAAGGAACAGCTCAGTGTTTAAAGCGCCCCCCCCCGAGGTCTGGGCGGCCGTCTCCGGAACGACGGTCGGCGACGCCTGGCTGCGCCGCGACGAACCGAAATCGCCCGAGCTCCTCGCCAGGTATCGGGACGCGGTCGCGCAGCTGGAGCGCGGCGTGCCATTCGCGTACGCCGTCGGCTCGGTAGGATTCCGCACGCTCGATCTCAAGATCGATCGACGCGCGTTGATCCCGCGGCCGGAGACTGAAGGTCTCGTGGAGCTCGTCCTCGCGCGGTGCTCGAGCGGACTGGCCGCGGACATCGGAACGGGCTGCGGCTGCATCGCGCTGTCGCTCGCCGTCGAAGGCCGATTCGAGAGAATCGTCGCGGTGGAGCAATCGGCTGCCGCCGCGGCGCTCGCGCGGGAGAATTTGCAACGCGTGGCGCCCACGACTCCCATCGAGATTCGCGAAGGGGACCTGCTCGCTCCGCTCGTGGACACGGGAGACCGATTCCATGTCATCGTGTCGAACCCGCCCTACCTGTCGTTGGTGGAATACGAAGAGCTGGATCCGTCGGTCTCCCGTCACGAGCCGCGCGACGCGCTGGTGAGCGGCGCGGACGGTCTCGACGCGACCCGCGGACTCTTCGCGGGCGCGGCGGCGCTGCTCGAGCCCGGCGGTCTGCTCGCCCTCGAGATCGACGAACGGCGCGCCGCTGCCGTTCGCGCGCTGGGCAAGAGCCATGGTTGGAACGTTGCAATTCACCCCGACCTGTTCGGCCGCCCGCGGTACGCGCTCTCTATCAAGGAGGGGTAGTGCTCGAAGAGAAGGCAGAGGATCTGGGGCGCGTGCTCGGCCAGACCGACGAATACAAGGCGTTGCGTCGTGCGACAGAAGCGCTCCGAGAAGATCAAGCGGTGCAGAAGGTGCTCGCGGAAGCGGAGCAGTTGGCGCAGGAGATCGAGCGCGCGGCGCAGCAGGGGAAGGAGCCGACCAAAGAACAGGTCGAGCAATACGACAAAGCGCTGCAGAGCGTACAGGGCAACGCGGTGTATCAGCAAATGGTCGCCGCGCAGGCGAACTTCGAGAAGCTGATGGCCAGGATTAATGCCCGGATTTACGAGGGCATCAAGAAGGGCTCCGCGAGCCCCATCATTACGCTTGGCTAGGGACTGGGGCTTGGGGGTTCGGGACTCGGGGTTCTTCGTCGTGATCGAAGGTCCCGAGGGGGCGGGGAAGTCCACGCTTGTAAAGTGGCTCGTCGCGCGCCTCCAGGCGGAGCAGCGGCGCGTGGTGCCCGTTCGAGAACCGGGTGGCACACCGATCGCCGAGGCCGCGCGGAAGCTGGCGCTGAAATCGCGCCACGACCGGGCCTTTGGTGCCGAGCTGTTCCTGTTCCTCGCAGCCCGCGCCGATCTGGTGGAACGGGTGATCCGGCCCGCGCTCGCAGATGGCCAGATCGTCGTCGCCGACCGCTTTGGGTTGTCCACCATCGCGTATCAGGTTGCGGGACGGGGGCTGTCGCGGGTGGATGTCGAAGCCGCCCTGCGGGTCGCCACGGGAGGGCTCCAGCCTGATCTCACCCTGATCCTCGATATCCCGGTCGCGGTGGGGCGCGAGCGCCAGCGGAACGCCGGCAAGGTCAAAGACCGCATCGAGCGTGAGGATGACCGGTTTCACACACGGGTTCGTGACGCATACCGTAGCGCATCCGGGCCCGGGATTGTTCATATTGATGCCAGTCAGACAAAGCGGGCCGTCCAGGAGGCCGCCTGGCGGGAAGTCACGGCGGTAACGGGGGGGACCCCATCACTGAGAGGGGCAGAATGATTCGTCATAAAGGGTCCGTGGTTGCCGTCGTTGTGCTAGCGGCGTTGGTCTCGGGCGGTTGGCTCCTGCAGCGGGAAACGGAGCCCGCCGGGTCGGTCTACCAGCAGGCTCGGCTGTTCGACGACGTGCTGGAGCACGTCGCCGACTACTATGTCGATTCGCTGGACGAGCGTCAGCTGTACCAGATGGCGATCGACGGCATGCTCGATCAGCTGAACGATCCCTATTCCGTGTTCCTGAAACCCGACGACTTCCGGCAGCTCTCGGAAGCGACGACCGGCAACTACTCGGGGCTCGGCATTCAGATCGACGTGCGCGACGGGTGGATCACCGTTGTGGCGCCGCTGCCGGACACCCCAGCCGAGCGCGCGGGCGTTATGACGGGCGACCGCATTGTCCAGCTCGACGGCCGCTCGACGGAAGGGTGGAAGCAGGATCAGGCGGTGAAGGAGCTGCGCGGCCCGGCAGGAACGCCGGCCGAGCTGCTGATCCGGCGCACCGGCGTCGACAAGCCGATCACGTATAAGCTCACGCGGGCCACGATTCATATCCGCTCGGTCGATCCCCGGATCACGATGATGCTCGACGACCGTGTCGGCTACATCGCGCTCTCACCGGTCAGTGAGAGCTCGGCCCGGGAAGTCTCGCAGGCGATCGACACCTTGCTCAAGCAGGGGATGAAGTCGCTGATCTTCGACTTGCGCGGAAACCCGGGCGGGCTGCTCGATCAGGGCGTTGCGGTGTCGGATTTGTTCCTCGACCCCGGCAAGGCGATTGTCGAAACACGCGGGCGTGCGCCCGGCTCATCGCATGAATTCGGCGACGCCAAACCGCAGCAGTGGCCGCGCCTCCCCATCGTGGTGATCGTCAACGGCGGGTCCGCGAGCGCCGCGGAGATCATCGCCGGTGCGCTGCAGGATCATGACCGCGCGGTGCTCGTCGGCACGCCGACCTTCGGCAAGGGATTGGTGCAGTCGTTCTGGCGTCTCACGCCGGAAACGGGCCTCAAGCTCACGACGGCGCGCTGGTTCACGCCGAGCGGCCGCACGATTCAGCGCGTGACGCGGAACGAAGCGGAGCAGGAAGCGCAGGTGATCGCGGCTCAGCGCGGGCAGGACACGAAGATCGATTCGACGGCGGTGTTCCACACCGACGCCGGCCGGACGATCTACGGGGGCGGTGGGATCCGACCCGACCTCTACGTCGTGGCCGATACGTTCACGACCTCGGAGCGGGCGTTCGTCAAGGCGCTGGGCGACAAGGTGCCGCTGTTCCGCGACGCTTTGACCGCGTACGCGATCGAGTTGAAGGAAGGCAACCGCCTGGCATCGCCGAATTTCAGCGTCACCGCCGGCATGGTGGACGAGATCGTGCGCCGCATCCGTGCCAAGGGCGCCGAGCTCCCGGATTCGGTTGTAGGTGGCGGGCGCAGCCTGATCACGCAGGAGCTGGGCTATGAGGCGGCGCGCTATGTCTTCGGACGTTCCGCGGAATTCCGCCGCCGCATGGCTGATGACGAGCAGGTAAAGCGCGCGCTCACACTGGCCGATCGGGCTCGCTCGCCGCAGGATCTGCTCACGCTCGCCACCGCGCAGCCCGCTCCGTCCCCGGTTCGCAATCGGTGACCCACCAGTCGTCCCGCGCGATCGGGCTCATTGGGCCCGGTCGCGCGGGAGTCGGACTGGCTCTCGCACTGGCCCAGGCAGGATACTCCGTCCGCCTTCACGGGCGACATAAAAAAGGCGTAATCGCACCACCACCGCTGACCCTCACGATCGGCGACGGCGTCACGCCGCCGCCCTGGATCGGCGAGGTCGACGTCGTGATCCTCACGGTCAAGGACGACGCGATAACGCCGCTGGCGACGTCGCTCGCCAAGGCGCGGGCGATCGGCGAGCGCCACGTCGTCCTGCATGTCTCCGGCGTCCAGGGACAGGAAGCCCTCGGTCCACTGGTCACCAGCCGGGCGGCGCTCGGCTCGTTTCATCCGCTGCAAGCGATCGTCGAGCCCGAGCGGACGCCCGCGCGGCTCAAAGGCGCCTGGGCGGCGGTCGAAGGGATGCCGCGGGCGATCGAGAGCGGCGAGCAGATCGCGCGGGACCTCGGCATGCGGCCGTTCCGCATCGCTACCAAGTCGAAGGCGATCTATCATGCCGGCGCGGTGTTCGCGTCGAATTATCTCGTGGTGGTGGAGGCGATCGCCCAGCGGCTGCTGCGGCACGCCGGCCTCTCGGACGCCGACGCCTGGGCGGCACTCCGGCCGCTGGTGGAAGGGACGTTCGATAACTTGAGCCGGCATGAGCCGCGCGAGGCCCTGACGGGGCCGGTGGTGCGCGGCGATACGGCGACGATCACCAGACATCTCGAGTCGCTCGCGGTCGACGACGCGAAGCTGTACCGGGCGCTCGGGCGGGCCGCGCTCGAGCTGGCACAAAAGCAGGGAATGGACGAGGCGACCGCCGCGAAAGTCGCGGAGGCATTAGCTACTGATCTACCACCCGTACTCCGGACGTCGGGAAAAATCGGAATTCCCGGGGCGCAATCGCCCGGTTCACGCTGAGCTGTTGCAGGGTAATCGTGCGGCGCTGGCCGGACGTCTCGACGAGATCGATCCGCCGCACCAGGCCGTCCCGCCTCGAAATCCAGACCGTCGCCGCCGAGTAGGGAAGATCCTTGGCGCGCGGAGTCAGCGCGATCACATCCACCGGTCCATCCGGCAGCGAATCGGCGCGTAGGTACGTGGCCTCGTAGCGCTCGCGGGGATGTTCCACAAACTGCCCGATCAGATTCGGTCCCGTCGTACCGGAGCCGGGGATCGTGGTCCGAATCACTTGTCCCGGCGTGGTACTGGGTGTGTAGAGCCAGAGGCGCCGTCCGTCCGCTACGATGCGGTCGTTCTTCGGCTCGCTGAACCGCATCGCGAAGTAGTTGGGGCGCCGCTGGAACAGTTTGCCGCGTGTGGTATCGGGATCGCCGAGCATCGGGTTTTCGATGATCTGGATGAAGTCGGCCTGGAGCGTGCGGACGGTGTCGAAAGAGGCGGAGGCGCGGTCGAGTGTTGGCCATGGGTCCACGTCGGCACGTTGGAACGTCGGCACGAGAGCGACGAGCGCTAGCAACGTCATCGTGCCGACGTGCAGTCGTGCCGACGTGGACTTCATGCGCCTACGGCGGCGGGTTCCGCTACACGACGGCCAATCGCCTCCGCAATAATGCGCACCTCACGCATCAGCTGCGAAAACTGATCGGGGTAGAGCGACTGCGCGCCGTCCGACAGCGCCTCTTCGGGGTTGGGATGCACCTCGACCATGATGCCGTCGGCTCCGGCGGCCACCGCCGCGCGTGCCATCGGGATCACCTTGTCGCGCAGTCCCGTCCCGTGCGATGGGTCCGCGATGATCGGCAAGTGCGACAGCTTGTGCACGACCGGAATGGCGGTCAGATCGAAGAGATTGCGCGTCGCGGTATCGAAGCTCCGCACGCCGCGCTCGCACAGAATCACGTCGTGATTCCCCTCGGCGAGCAAGTATTCCGCCGACAGCAGCAGCTCCTGCACCGTGGCGCTGATACCGCGTTTGAGGAGCACCGGCTTGCCGCAGCGGCCCGCAATCTTCAGCAGCGAGAAGTTCTGCATGTTGCGCGCGCCGAGCTGCACGATGTCGGACATCTCGGCGACCCAGCCGAGCCCGGTCTCGTCCATCGCTTCGGTGCAAATCAGGAGTCCGGTCTCTTCGCGCGCCTTGCCGAGCAGCCGCAGGCCCGGCTTGCCGAGTCCCTGGAACGAGTACGGCGAGCTGCGGGGCTTCCACGCGCCGCCCCGGAGCACGACCGCTCCCGCTTCTTTGACCTGGCGCGCCGCCTCGATGATCTGGCGCTCCGTTTCGACGGAGCAGGGGCCGGCGATTGCCACGACTTCCGTCCCGCCGAACGCCACTCCGCCGGGGAGTCGAACGACCGTCGGATCGGCCTTCCATTCGCGGCTGACCTGCTTGTAGGGTTGGGAGACGTGAATGACCTCGTGAACGCCGGGCAGGCCCTCGAGGCGTGAAGCGTCCACGCGGCCGTCGTTGCCGACGAGACCCACCGCGGTGCGTTGATTCCCAGGCATGGGTTGCGCCTGATAGCCCATCTCCTCGATGACGGAGATGACTTTCTGGACCTCGTCAGGCGTTGCGCCATGCCGCATTACGATCAGCACGACTAGCGTCTCCCATCTCCAATAGTGAAGCGATCGCCATCCTTCGCCGCCGACACCGGGCCGCCAAAGCGCGTGCCCGCAATTTTCGCCGGGTCCGAAGTTTCTACTGGAGGATAGAAGTGCGTCAAGACTAAGCGCTTCGCTCCCGCTTCCTTGGCCAGATCCCCAGCCTGTTGGGGCGTCAGGTGGGTATCCATCGCCCGCTCTTCCGGCAAGGAACATTCCGAGAGCAGCACGTCGCACCCGCTTGCCCACCGCGCCAGCTCGCTGCTCGGCCCGGTGTCGCCGGTGTAGACGAGGCGTCCCTCCGGTGCCGTCAAGGAAACGGCCACGCTCTCGGTGGTGTGGGGAACGGGGAACGTCTCGAGATTCACGTCCGCGTTGAGCGGGAAGGGCTCGGCGTCGCGCACGTCGAGAATGCCGATGGGGAACCCGGGGTCGAGCAGCCAGTCGCCGTAGCCCTCGGCCAGCGTGCGCAGCAGCTGGACGACGCCGGGCGGCCCGAGGATCACGAACGGCTCGCGGCGCGGCGGCTCCGTCGTGTACTTGAGCGCGTACACGAGCATCGGCAGGTCGCTCCAGTGATCGGGATGGAAGTGCGTCAGGATGACGTGCGTCACCTGATGCCAGGGCAACCCGAACTCCGCCAGCCGGTGCAGCGCGCCCGAGCCGCAGTCGAGCAGCACGCGCAGATCGCCGCGCGCGACCCAGTGACAGGGGCAGGTGCGGCGGGCCGAGGGTGCAACCGTGCCGGTGCCGACGGTAACGAGTTCCATACTCACTTTCCGCGAAAGACGATCCGCTTGAAGATCAGCAAGCCGGGCGCCTTGAGCTTGGCGAGATACACGCCCGCTGGCAACAGGTGCCCATTACCGGCGCGGCCATCCCACATCAGACGCGGGTCACAGATCCCGCCGCTGCCCGACCCGCGGCCATAGCGGCCAGGGGCCAAAACGCCGGGGAAGTCAGGCCCGGGAATGAAGCGGCGCACGAGATTGCCGCGCAGATCGAGAATGTCGAGGTCGACTGACCCCGCCAATGCGAGGTCAAACCACAGGCAGGTCGAGTCCCGGCCGGCGGTGGGGAAGGGGTTCGGAAAGTTTTGGTAGAGGAGGGTCGACGTCGGCATACCGAGATCTACGACGAGAAACGATCCCTGGCTTCGGACGGTGCTCGTATCGGGCCCGGCGTGCACCGTCAGGAACCACCGATACGCGGTGTTGCGCTCGAGCGGCTGCGTGATCGCGAAGCTTGTGTCCGTCAGATTCGCGACGTTGAAATCCGTGACACCCGTAGCGACGCGCCGCACGTCCAGGTCGAAGACGAGTGGCCCCGGCGGAGATGAGACCTGCACCGGCTTCCACGTGAACGTCGGCTGGGCGGTGTCGATGACCATGCCGGCGGGATTGCTGAGCGACGTCAGCGTCGCCCAGGCTGGTAGGACGACCGGTCCAATCACACCGCTCGTCGCGGTCTCGCCGCTCGCCGCCGTCGCATCAACGCGCCAGAACACGTTGCCCGGTTTGAGCGCGGCGGTGAGCGCGAACGCTTGCGCGCTGAGCGCCGTGTCGGCGATGGGGGCAGCCAGCGTGCTGTCGCGGCTGATCCGGAGCCGATAGGTCACCGGTGAGGCGGAAGCGGGCACCGTGCCCACGGTCCAGGAGAACGTCGGGGTGATCGTCGTCAACGGGCCGGCGGCGGGCAGCGGGGAAGTCGCGGCGACGCCGCCGGGAAACACCGCGGCGGCAGCGACGTCCGGCCGGCCCCAGCCGGAGATCGTGTCGGGGGCGGCGCGCTTGGTCGCCGTGCTGCGAAACGCGGCCCGCACGTCCATGGGGAGCAGCGCTGGATGCATCTGCTTCACGAGTGCCGCGCTGGCGGCGAGCAGGGGGGTGGCGAACGAGGTGCCCTGCTCGCGCCGCACCTGGCCGACGCCCGTGACGACACAGACGGCGACCCCTGGGGCCGTGAAGTCCGGCTTGATGCGCCCATCGGCAGTCGGGCCGCGCGACGAGAAGGCCGCGATCGTACCGAGTGAATCCTCCGCGCCGACCGTCAACACGGAATCGCCGTCGGCAGGCGTGGAGATCGAGCGCGAGGACGGCCCGTCATTGCCGGCGGCGGTGACGACGAGAATGCCGCGCTGCGCAGCCAGATCGGCGGCGACCGTCGTCACCGCGACGTCGCCGTTCAGCTGCGACGGCGTGTAGCTGAAGCCATTGTCGAAGGCGTAGTAGCCGAGGCTTGAAGAGGCGATGTCCACGCCGATCGAATCGGCCCACTCGAGCGCGGCGACGTAGTTGTCTTCCTCGACACGTGTCTCGCTGCGGATGTCTTCGGTCTTGGCAAGCAGGAAACTCGCGCCGCGTGCGATGCCGTGAAGCCGGCCCGCAACCTCACCGGCGAACAGCGACCACGTTGCGGTACCGTGAAATTGCGCCCCGCTCACGTCCTTGCCCGGCTGGTCCTTCACGGTGTCGTCATTGAATACGAAGTCGTGCTGTGCGGTGATCGTGACGCCGTTGAACGCGGGGTTCGCGGTGTCGAAGCCCGCATCGAGGATCAAGATGCGGACGCCCGTCGCGTCGATGCCCTGATCGGTGAGCGGCCGGAGGTGGAGCTGGCGGTATGGCATCGCCGACGGGCCCAGCACGGGATCGTCGCCGGGCGTGACGCCGCACGTGTCGCCCGGTCCTTGCGTTGGTGCGGTGATACTGCGGAGGACGGGGCTCTGTTGCCGGACCTTGAAGCGTCCCAGCGGCTGGATCCGTCGCAGGTCGCGGTCCTGCAGCAGCTGCCGGAGCGCGGCCGCCGGCACGTCCGCGCTGACGGCATGCAGCCAGCGGCTCACCACTCGTACACGGGCGTTCCCTCCCGCCACCGCCACCCGTGCGCTGACCGAGTCGAGCGAGGCGGTCGGCCGCGCGAACAGCCAGACGGAAACCGTCGTGTCCGGGCGGCGGGCGAGCAGCCGGGGCAACGCCGGGGATACCGCGGGACGCTGCGCGGCCAGCCCGGCAGGCAGGAACAGAAGCCAGAAGAACCGCCGCATTACTAGGGGCTAGGGGTTAGGGGTTCGGGCCTCGGGGGGGGAACCTAGGCCGGTTCCATTTGACCGAGACGGACTCCAACGATAGTGGAGACCCCCGGCTCCTGCATGGTGACGCCATAGACTGCGTCAGCCGCCTGCATCGTCCGTGGGTTGTGCGTGATGACGATGAACTGCGTCTGGTCCTTGAACTCGGCCAGGAGCCGCACATAGCGCCCGACATTGGCGTCGTCGAGCGGCGCGTCGACTTCGTCGAGCAGGCAGAATGGGCTCGGCTTGGCGAGGAAGATCGCGAACAGCAGCGACACGGCGACCAGGGTGCGCTCACCGGACGACAGCAAGTGGATTCGCTGCGTGCGCTTCCCCCGCGGCGCGGCGTGGATTTCGATTTCGCTCTCGAGAGGCTCATCCTCATTCGCGAGACGCACGTCGCATTCGCCGCCGCCGAACAACGTCTGGAACACGGACCGAAAGTGTTCTCGTACTTTGGCAAACGACTCCAAGAAGAGCGTCTTCGCGGTCTGATCGATCTCCCGCGCGGCCTGCTGCAGCGAGTTGCGGGCGGTCACGAGATCGTCCCGCTGCGTTTGCAGGAACTCGAGCCGCTTCGTTTCCTCGGCGTGCTCCTCGACGGCGAGCGCGTTCACGGGGCCGACGGCGTCGATCGCGCCGCGCAGCCGGTCGTTCTCCTGCCGTAACCACTCGAGGTCGCCGGCGACCTCCGGCGCGTCGACCAGGAGCTGGTCGAGCGGCTTGCGCCACTCGGTTTCCACGCGCTCGACGAGTCCGCGCTTGCGGCCTTCGGCTTCCGTGCGCTGGAGCTGGAGCCGGTGCTCCTCCTCGCCCAGAGCGGCGAGCGCCTTGCGCGCCTGATCGAGCGCGCCTTCCGCCTGGCCGAGGTCGGCGTCAGTCATGCCCACCTGGGCTTCGGCGTCCGTGGCGGCCGTTTCCAGCTCGGTCAATGCAACGCGGCGTTCCTGGAGCGCGTCCTGCCACTGCGCACGCTGTGTGGTGAGTGTCCCGGTCTCGTGCTCGATGCGCGCGATCTCCTCCGCCCGCGCGCCGGCCTGCTCGCGCGACGCCTTGGCGTCGGTGTCGGCGCGCGTGGCGCGCTCGGAGGCTGCGGCGAGACGGGCTTCCACCTGGGCGGCTTCGACCTGCCAGCGGACGCGCTGCTCGCGCGCGGCCTCCTGCTGCGCCTCGAGATCGGCCAAGCCGGCGCGCTCGGCGCCCAGCTCCTCCGCCGAGCGGAGCCGCTCGACCTCGCGCTCCTGCAGCTCGACGTGGACCGCGCCAACCCGCAGCTCGACCTCGGCGAGCCGCTTGGTGAGGCGCTCCACCTGCGCGGCCGATTCCTCGGCCTGGCGGCGCGCGTGAATCAGCCCGCGGTCCGCTTCGCCCTTCTCCGCGCCGGCCTCGAGCTCTACGCGGCGTGCCTGCTCGGCCCCATTCCCGGCGGCCGTGAGCGCCGTTTCCGCGGCCGTGAGCTCTTTCAGCGTGGACTCTTCGGCGGCGCGCGCGCGATCGAGATTCTTCGTCGCCTCCCGCACATCTTTCTCGAGCGCTTCCAGCTCGGCACGGCGCTGTAGCGGTCCGGCGGCACGGGCGCTGCTGTCGAGGAACACCGCGCCATTGGCGCGCCGCAGCGACCCTGCACCGATGACCTCGTGTCCCGCGAGCAACGCGTGGACCCACGCGGCGGCAGGTCCATCCACTCGCAGCTCGTCCTTGAGCGGATGGCCGTCGGCGCCGAGCCGGGGGCCCGGAACGCACGGCAGCAGGACGAGGGGGCCCGGTTGTGTCTCGGCGTGCCAGGCCGTGATCGCGTCGATCACCGACGCGTCGCGCACCAGCACCGCGTGGAGCCATTCGCCCAACAACCGCTCCGCCAGCTCGGCATCGCGCCGGCTCGTGCGGACGAAATCGGCGAGCGGACCGAGCACCGTCCCGTCGCCGAATTGCCTCTTGGCCTTCAGCAACGTCTGCGCCGCGGGCGCGAGGCCGACGTGCTCGCGGTCGAGCTCGCCGAGGGCGTCGCGCCGGGCCTCGAGCTGCGCCAGCGCGGCCTCCGCTTGACGCCGGGCCGAGCGCGCGCTCATCTCTTGTTCGTGGAGCGTGGCGACGTGCCGCCGCGCGTGCTGGAGGGCCTCCACCGCTCTGAGCGCGCCTTGCGCACCGTGGTGGACGCGCTGTGCGGCAGTCTCGGCGTCGCGCGCCGCGTCATGGGCCGCGGCATCGCGGTCCTGGCGCTCGGCGGTTGCCAGCGCCAGCTGCTCGCGCAACTCGCTGCGCTCGCGGTCCAATGCGCCGCTTTCGATCTCGAGCGCGCGCGCCGCCTCCGCGCGTCCTTGCAGTCCTTCCTCGAGCTCACGCACCGCCTGCCGCTCCGCCGTCAGCCGGCCCCGGACGCTGTCTTCGTCGCCGGTCCGCGCGCCGAGCTCACGCTGCACGGCGGCGAGGTCGCGCTCGGCGCCCGTGCGCTCGGCGGCGGCCGCCGCATGCTCGCGTTCCGCCTGCGCGGCGCGCCGCTCGGCTTGGACGCGCTCATCCGCCGCGGTCTGGCGCCGCTGCCCGGCGTTGCCGAGCCGCTCGGCGGCGAGCGCGAGATCACTCTCGAGCCGCCCGACCTCGAGCCGGGCGTCACCCAGCCGGCGTTCGACTTCGGTGCGCCGCGCTTCCGCCGTATGCCTCGCCTGCACGCGGACTTCGCGCTGGTGCTCCGCATCCTCGAGCCGGGCCCGTGCGGCGGGGAGCTGCTCGGCCAGCTCGCGGGCTCGGACGCCGAGCGCGCCGAGGGAGAGGTCGAAGTCCTCGATCTCGCGCCGCACCAGCGTCATCGCGACGCCAAAGCGCTCTTCGATCATTTTGCCGTAGCGCTCGGCGCGGCCGCGCTGGCGCGCGAGACTGCGGACTTGCGTCTGCACCTCGGCGATGAGGTCCTCGAGCCGCGCCAGATCGGCGGCCGTCTCCTCGAGCCGCCGCTCGGTGCTCTCTTTGCGGTTGCGATACAGTCCGATTCCTGCCGCCTCCTCGAAGAGCCCCCGCCGCTCCTCGGCTTTCTCGGACAATAGCGCTTCGATCATCTTCGCTTCCATGACGACGGCGGCGTCGGCACCCAGGCCGGTGCCACTCAGCATGTCCTGGATGTCGCGCAGCCGCACCGGCGAGCGATTCAGCAGGTAGTCGCTTTGTCCCGAGCGCGACAGCCGCCGGGTGACGACGACCTCTTGATACGCGACGGGGAGACTACCGTCGGAGTTATCGAAGACGAGAGAGACCTCGGCGACGTTCACGGGCCGGCGGCCGGTGGATCCCTGAAAGATCACGTCTTCCATTTTTCCACCGCGCAAGAGGCGCGGCGACTGTTCGCCGAGCACCCAGCGCACCGCGTCCGAGATGTTCGACTTGCCGCAGCCGTTCGGCCCGACGATCGCGGTGACGCCTTGATCGAACGGCAGCTCCACCGCGCCCGCAAATGATTTGAATCCAGAGAGCTCGAGCCTGCTCAGTCTCATGGTGTCCCCATGCGAGGGAGGAGGTTCGCGCGCACGCCGGCGCGCTTGAGTGCGGCCTGCGTGAATGCGGCCTGCTCAGGTGCTTCGAACGCGCCCAGCAAAATCACCCCATTGGACCAGCGCACCGCGGGCAGGCCGCGGCGCCGCAGCATATCGACCGTCGCGCCGGTCGGCGCGTGGTAGGAATAGGGGGCCAGCAATATGTCGCCTACGCCCTCGGCGGCGACACCGCGGCGCCACATCCCCGCTCGGGCGGTGCCGGCGTCCGCGCGCGTGGCGTAGGAGCCGGCGAGCACGCGATACCAGACGGGGCCACTGCCGCTCTGCGGCACCGGCGTGACGAGGGCCGGCACGCCCGCGTCGGCCGCGAGCCGGTCAGCGTGCGCCAGCGCCTTGTCGAGTGAGGCGTACGCGGCGAGCTGAATGGTCCACCCCAACGTGTCGACGCGAACTGCGGGTGCCGGTGGCGGTTGGTGGAGGTTGGTGGATGTTGTCGAGGACGGGGGAGCCGTGGGAGCAGGCGGAGGAGTGGCCGTCGGCGGACTAGCCGGCGGGGGCGCGATGAGCGCCTCGCGCGCTCGCGCCAGCAGTGCCCATCCTCCCACGGCGAGTCCCGCTACGATCAGCGCGGCCAGCGCGACCCGCAGCCCACGCCGCGGTGTCTCCTCGACCGGCATTGTTCGGGGCAGCGGTGATACGCGTGCGCTCCCATTCGACGGCAACCACCGATCGCGGACGACGCCGAGCAGCGGCACATCCCGTCCCAGCGCAAACGCGGGACTCACACCTTCCGGGGCGAGGACGAACACGCCGTCCGGATCTGCCGAGAGCTGCGCCAGTCCGGCGCGTGGTATGAGCGCCAGCAGGAGCGCGCCTTCGGAGCGGAATCCGGCTTGCAGCTTCCGCCACCGCGCATGGGCGTAGACCTCCGCGGGATGCGCAGTCTCAGAGCCCGCGGGAATAATGAAGACGCCGGTCACTTCATGCGCCGCCTTGTTCAGCGAAACGCCGTATTCGAACGCGTCGACGATGCCTTCGGTGGCCTGGAGCCCCACGGTTTCGTGGAGTGCAGGATTCTCGAGGCACAGGTCGACGAGTGCGACGCGCCGCCCGTCGCGCGCGGCGATGCGCGCGATGTCCCATGCGGCCTTTGCCGCCCACTGCGGATCGCTGCCGACGGGCATCAGGCCGACCAGCGCCGCGCCGTCAAGGAGCGGCGGAACCAGATGCCCGAGCCGCGAGAGCGGCAGCTGCCGGACGGTGGTCACTGTCCCGGTTGGTAGATCCAGAATGGCCGGCCCAGCCGCCGGCCCGTGGCCTCAGCCTGCTCGCGCGTTGCGTAGGGACCGAGCACGACGCGATAGCCGTCATCAGGATGCTGCGGTGGCAGCACGCGCGCGGCCAAACCGGCGCGCGTGAGGTCGTCAGCGAGATGTCCCGACCACTCGGAGTTCTGCGACGTGGACACCTGGACGTAGAGCGGGCCTTCCGCGCCCGTGCCCGAACTGTCCGAGCTCGCCGCACTCACCGTGCTCGCGGGTACACCGCGCGGCAGCCACGACGTCAGCACCCAGATATCGGCCGCGCCGTTTGTGACCTTCCCATGGTCGTTCAGCGAGTCGGGTCGTGCCGAGACGACGTCTTTCCCGCGCCGGTAGATCAGCATCCCGTCGGGAGAGATCGACGGCAAGTCGGACTGCCATTGGGTGGGCACGATGCCGGTGTGGCGCTTGATCGGCAGATCGACGATCCACGCCGAGTCCCCCACGGCCGGACGAGCGAGCAGCCAGCGGCCGAGCGGGTCGAGGCGCAGCGCGGCGACGGGACCGGGGAGCGCGACGCCGTCGAGCTCCGTGCGCTCGTAGCGGTCGACGACCGCGAGACCGGGCACATTGCGCCGCGCGACATAAATGCGATGGCCCGATGGCGAGAAGGCGAGCGCGCGCGGGGCATCGGCCAGTTTCACGAACGACGGGTCGCGGCGGCCGAGTGGATCATAGAAGGTGATGCCCGAATCACTCGCGACCGCCACGAGATCGCCCCAGCGTGTCGCCGCCACGTCACCGCCCGCGGCGATCGTCCGCACGGTCGGCGGCTGATCGGCCGCGGCGATCAACAGTTTGTCTTGCGGGATCACGCCGACGAGATGCTGATCCGTCGCGCCAAACAGCTCGCGCGGGAGCGCCGTCAGCGCCTGGGGCCAGGTGAAGCGGGTGCGGCGCGAGAGCGAGATGACGCGCCGGGACGAATCCACGGCGTAGAGCGTGCCGTCCGGGCCGAGGGCGGCCTGCCGGATCGTGGTGCCGACGGTATCCACGCGACCGCTGCCGAGATCGAGCGCGAGCAGCTCATGCTTGGCCGTCGTGACAAACAGAAACTCGGATTCCGGATCGAGCCCTATGACGCGCTCCACGGGGGGCAGTTTGCCCTTCAGCACCCCCTCGACGGCCGTAAGCCGGGGAAGGCGGTAGAGCTGCGGCGTCCCGCCTTTGGCAGGCAGCCTGATCGCGACGCCGGGCGAGCGCGCGAGGATCTGGAGTTCGCTAACACGTTGCGGTGTTTGTTGTTGTGACGATCCAGCCGCCGGCGCTTTGGGTCCACAACCCCAAAGCGTGATCATCGACAGGAGAAGGAAGCGAGAGTTCGGCAAATGGCCTCGCCGGACAAAATAGACAACCGGCGAGGCCATTGCAACTGTTTTGGCGAAGCGGAGTTAGAACGTCGGACCTAAACTGATGGTCCAATACGACCGTTTCAGCGGCCGATCGAGTGGCCGGGTGTAGTCGAACCGCATGATGAGCAGACCGAAGACGTTGGCGCGGATCGACGTTCCCCAGCTGCGCAGCGGCTGGCGAACGAGTACAGGGTCGTCGGTCGCAGCGCGGTTCCATTTGACGGTGCTCGCATCGTCCCACGCCATTCCGATGTCGTAGAAGATCGCGCCTTCGATCGGCGGGAAGCCCACCGGAAGAAAGCCCAGCACGAGGTTGCGTGTCAGCGGGAATCTCAATTCCACGTTGCCGACCGCGATCTTCGAGCCGATCAACTGATCGAGCTCGGCGCATCCCGTTTGCGAGGTTTGCTGTGTGGCGGCGGCACACTCGTGGCTCCGGAACGAGCCGGAGGTGTAGCCGCGAATCAGGTCGGTGCTGCCGAGGAAGACGGGAAAGTGGTCGGCATCGCGTCCAAAGCGGCCGAACATCACGCTGCGCACGGCGAGCGTGAACGGCCGGACAAAGATGTAGCGCCGGTAGTCGACCAGGCCCGCCGTGAAGCGCCAACTGCCGAATGCCGGCGCGATGGACAGCCGCGAGCGCGCGCCGGCGAATGGGCCGACGTACCCGAACAGCGTGTTGTCGTGCACGTGCGCGATCGACGGTTGCACATACGTCGCCGACGGGCCGCCGCCCTGCACGAGCTGCTGGCCGACCAACCCTCCGGTGGTCGCGTTGTACGACGTCTGGAGAGCCAGGGTCGCTTCGGCAATGTTGACGGCGTGCAGGCCCAGCTCGACGCGATTGAAACGGCTGAACGGATAGGACGACTCGGTGAACAGGTCTCGCACGACAAAGCGCCGGATCCGCGTCGTGAAGACGTCGAGGCTGTCGCCGGGCTGCCGCGTATCGGCGGTCCGTGTCCAGTCGCTGCCGCCGTAGAAATACAGCGGATCCTGTGAGAAGCCGCCGGCCCAATTCAGCCGATGGGTCTGATTGACGTACACCCCGAGGAATTGCGCTTCGCCGATGCGGCCGTTCACCGACCCGGCGATCACGACGGAATGATTGCCGAGGATGTCGGACAGCGCGATCGCCGTACCGCCGAACACGCCGCGGCCAAAATTGTCCCGCTCGTAGCCGATTGTCGGACGCACCACGTAGTCGGCCGTGAATCGCACCTTGTACGGCTTGAAGGTGAACTCGTTCGTGTCGGGCAACGCGAGCGTGGCGGAGTCGAGGAGCCCGCGCACCGTCACGGGGGGCGGCGTCGCGGCTGCTTCGGCCTGCGGCGGCAGCGCGGAGGGGCGGAATCCCGCTGCCGACCGATAGATGGACGCCGGCGCGGGCAGGCGCGGCAGACTCGTCGCGGTGCCCGTTCCCCCCAGCGCGACTGGCGGCGGCGCCTTGAGTAACGTGTCTCGCCCTTCCGCCTCGAGCAGCGTCACGACCGGCTGCGACGCGGGTCCATGATAGGGCGCGCGGCGCAGCGAGCGTGGATTCTCCACCGAGTACACGCTGTACTGGCCGTCCTCGTAATACACGAACGCCATGCGGTCTGCCTGCGGCGCCCAGGTGAGCACGGGCGACAGGGGCGTGATGCCCTGCACGCCGGTGAACAGATTCGTGAGCTGATAGATCTGGCCGTCGTCGAATTCGTACAAGAACACGTTGCTGATGCCGGTGCGGTCGGACACGAACGCCAGCGACCGGCCATCGGGCGCCCACACCGGGTTGATGTTCTTGCCGGTCCCCATGTTGCCGAGGACCTCGATGGCGCCGCTGTCCAGGTGGAGCAGGGCGATTCGCAGATTCCCGAACCGCAGCAGATCGAAATCGGTCTCGCCGCCCCGGTCGGTGACGAACGCGATCGTCTTGCCGTCGGGCGACCACGACGGATGCAGATCGGCGTCCTTGTCATCGGTCAACCGCCGCAGGCCGGTGCCGTCGCGGTTGATGATGTACAGGTCCGTGAAGCCGTTGCGGAAGCCGGTGAAGACGAGCTGCTGCCCGTCGGGCGACCACTGCGGTGTCTGCAGCCCGCTCAGGCCCACGTGGATGCGCCGCTCTTCGCGGCCCCGTTTCACGTCGAGAATGACGAGATCGTCGCGGTCTTTCCGCTTGGCGGCGATCGCGAAGGAGCGGCCGTCGGGAGAGAACGCGCCCGCCGAATTGATGAAGCGCAGGCTCTCGTAGTTGCTGTTTTGCGTCGATTTCACGAGCCGCTGCCGGACGCGCCCGGTCTCGGCATCCGCGAGCCACAGATCGACGAAGAACCCGCCTTCATCGCCGAAGAACGCCAGGGTCTTCCCGTCCGGTGTGAGCGCGGGGGCGAGGAAAATCCGCCCGTGCGAGCGCCGCTCGGTCAGCGTCGGCTCCGCGATCCGCCGGGCGCGATAGTGATCGCCGAGCTGCGGCAGGAATGTCGTCTGAATGGCGTCGCGCCAGTCGTTCGAGAGATCCTCGAGCGACCGGCCCAGCGCGCGCTTGAATGCCGCATCGAGCCCCGACGTAGCGGAGCTCTGCAGAATCTCGCCGATCACCTCGTCGCCCCACTTCTCGCCGATGTACGCCCACAGCGCGTGGCCGTACCGGTAGGGGAAGATGTAGGGATCGGACGTCATTTCCTCGATCGAGGGGAGGTGGCCCTCGAGGGCCGCGTCGCGCAGCCACATCGCCGTCTCCGTGTTGATCGGCCCGAGCGACAGGTACTCGGCCATCCCTTCCATAAACCAGAGCGGCGGATTGACGGCAACCAGCGTCTGCACGCCGGCGCCCGCGTGGCCGCGGCTGTAGACGTCGTACTGGAACTGGTGGACCATCTCGTGCTGGAGCACGTGCTCGAACTCGGCGTACGAGCCGGTGAACGGCAGCACCGCACGGTGTTTGAAGAACTCCGTGACACCGCCCAGTCCCTCACCCGTGGCGTCGACGACGTTCGTCTGCTGGAAATCGGACTGCGAGGCGTACAGGATGATCGGCTTGCGGCTCTGGAACTGGTGATGGAGGATGCGCGACAGACGCGCATACGCGCGCTCCGCCATGCGTGCCGCGTCGAGCGCGCCGCCCCGCTCATCGGGATAATAGTAGATGTCGAAGTGTTCGGTCTGAATCGATTGGAAGTGGAAGTTCTTGTACTGCACCTTGTTCTGGCCGAAGTACTGCGCAGCCAGCGGTTGTGCCGTAAGCACGAGGAACGCCGCAAACACCGCCACACGAGTCATTTCGAGCCTCCGTCATCGCCCGCGGCGACGACAGGAGCGTCGCCCCACAGCCGCTCGAGCTGGTAAAACTCGCGCAGCTCCGGGTGAAAGACGTGCACGACGAAATCCACATAGTCGAGCAACACCCACCGGCCCTGCGCCAGCCCTTCCACATGATGGGGCTTCAAGCCCCGCGGCGCGAGTGCCGTCACGAGGTGATCCGCCATCCCGCGCACGTGCGCGGCCGAGGTCCCCGACACGATCACGAAATAATCGGTCGCGCCCGACAGGCCACGTAAGTCCAAAACTACCGGATCGACCGCCTTGCGGTCCACCAATGCGTCTAGGACGTGTGTGAGATCAGTCTTCATTCTGATAGAACACGCCCCACGCTCCAATTCCGGCGTGTGCGGCGATTACCGGTGTGATTGGCGTCACCAGACACTGCATCGGCCGGTAGCGCGCCACGAGCTCGACGCGCAACGCTTCGGCAAACTCAGGGATGTCTCCATGCGCAACGCCCAGACGGAGGGCGCGCGGGCGCGGTGTCAGCGCGTGATCGAGCAGCTCGAGGATGCGGCGGCGCGCGGCATCCCGGCCGCGCACCCGGCCGACAGGCTCGATTCTCCCTTCCATAGTAAGCGCCATCACCGGCTTCAGATTGAGCTTGGTGCCGAGCCACGCCCGACCCCGCCCCAGCCGGCCTGAGCGTACCAGGCGCTCGAAGTTGTCCACCGTAAATAACCCGCCCGAGTGACTCCGCACGCGCTCGAGCTCCCGCACGATGGCGTCCGCCTGCCAGCCGGCCGCGGCGAGCTCGACGCCACGGATCACCAGCAGGCCTTCGCCGAGCGAGGCGCTCCGGCTGTCGACGACGGTCACGCGACTGGTGTCGAAGCGCCGGGCGGCCGCGTCGGCGTTGCCGTGGGTGCCTGAGAGCGCGCTGGACACGATGACGGCGATGACTCGGTCTGCACCGCGTGCGGCGTCCTGGTAGGCGTCCGTGAACGCCTGTGGCGCAGGTTGCGACGTACTGGCGTCGAGGCCGGCGCGCATGCGGCGGAAGAACTCCGCGGCGGTCAGCTCGAGGCGGTCGCGATACGAGCGTTCGGCGACGATGAGCTGCAGCGGAACCAGCCCGATGTCGTACTGCAGCACCAGCTCGTCCGGCAAGTCGCACGCGGTATCGCTCACGAACGCGATGGGTCGGCGGGCTTGCAGCGCCTGATGCTGGGCGCGCATGTCGTCGGCTTTGGTCGACTCCAGCGTGCCCCAGCTGTTGGCGAGCGTGAAGACGTCGTCGGGCGCGTCGGTGTGCACGTGAGCTTTGAGCAGGTCGCCCGTGGCAAGCACGACGATCGAGCCGCCGTGCGGGCGCAACGCCTTGCGCACGACGGCGGGGTCGGGGAGGCTCGGCGAGCGGACCATCAACTCGGTGCAGTAGCGGTAGTCACGGTCGGCTTCGACCTCGGTTTGTGCGGCGGCGCTCGTTGCGGTGCTCATGCGGTCGACCGCACCCTGGGCGATGTGACCTTCTTCTATAAGCCGCTTCACGCCCTCGAGCAGGCGGACAAACCCTTTCGCGCCGGCGTCGACCACCCCGGCGCTCTTCAGGGCAGCCAGTAGCTCGGGTGTGCGCTGGAGCGCGGCCTCCGCCCGGTTCACGATGCGGCTCATGAAGACCCGGAGGTCGGACTCGCCGCGCGCGCGTCCGGCTTCCTCCGCTGCTTCGCGGACGACGGTCAGGATGGTGCCTTCAATGGGGTCGTCGAGCGATGCCTGCAGCCGCTCGAAGCCGAGACCGATCGCCGCAGCCAGCCCGCGGGCGTCGGCACGCAACCGCTGGCCGATGCCTTCGCGGAAGCCGAGCAGGAACTGTGACAGCATCATGCCGGAGTTGCCGCGGGCGCCCCGCACGCTGGCCTGGGCCATCGTTTCGGCGACGTAGGGGAGGGGCAGCGCCGTGTCGCCGTCGTCACCGCCGAGGTTGCGCAGCGCGGCCGCGACGGCGCGCAACGTGAGCCACATGTTGGTCCCCGTGTCGCCGTCGGGGACGGGAAAAACGTTGATGCGATTCAACTCGTCACGCCCGGCCGCCACCCAGTCCGCGGCTGCCAGCAGCGAACGCCGAAACCGCGGGCCGTCGACGTAACCGATCGCGACGATCGTTATTCCTTCACGACGGTGACGCGGACTTCGGGCCGCACCTCGGGATGGATCTTGATCCCGACCTGATACTCGCCCAGCTCGCGGATCGGCTCTGCCAGGTCGATCTTCCGCTTGTCGACGCGGATGTTCAGCTCCTCGAGCTTGCGCTGGATGTCGCCTGCCGTAACGGAGCCGTACAGTTTCTGTTCCTCCCCCACTTTCACCTCGAAGGTGAGATGCACGCCGGCGAGCCGCGTGGCTTCCGTCTCGGCCGCCGTCTTCTCGGCGGCCTGCTGCTTCACCAACCGCTCGCCCTCGTAGGTGATCTTTTTCTTGTTGGCCTCGGTCGCCGGATAGGCGAGGCCCTTGGGGAGGAGGTAGTTGCGGGCGTAGCCGTCTTTGACCTTGACGACTTCGCCGACTTTTCCCAGATGCTGCACGTCTGCCCGCAGAATGATTTCCATCTCGTAGATCCTCAGGGTGTGTTGGGCCGCTGTCGCTGCCTGGCTTCGGCCAGACGGCGGCGGTATTGGTACCACGTATCGGTGATGCCGAGCGTGCACAGGCCCGGGAGCACGAACACCAGCGGCACGGCCAGCGCCGCCGCGGCGGCCCCCACGATCACCAGCGCCACCGCCGAAATGCCGAACGCCTCGGCGAAGGTCGCGACGATCGCCGCGCCGCGCAGCACATACAGCGTGCTCGCCACGAGTCCCACATTGGTGCCGGCGACGTGCAGGACGCTCGAGACCGGCAGAATCAGCACGGCGAGCCAGGCGACGATGCCCCAGACCCAACCGTCGCCGATGTAGAAGTCCTTGAACCGCATGAGCGGCGCGCTGGTGGCCGGCCCGGACGCGGCGATGCGGCGGTGCAGCTGCCACGCCAGTGCCAGTCCGGCGAGCGTCTGCAGCGCCAGCATCCCAGGCCACGTGGCGCTGATGAAGCGGACCATCGGCTCATAAATGGAGAAGGCGTCAGGCGCGATCTGCACCATCGTTCGCATCGTCAGACTCGCTTCGCGCGTCGCCTCCCAGCCGAGCGAGCCCCAGGCGTCCGGTCCCCACATCACCTGAATCAGCAGGGCGGTCGCGACTCCGGCCGCCACGGTCGACCGGAACGCCTGGCGCAGGATCGTGTCCGGCCGGAGCAGCACCAGGGACACGAACGCCGCGGTGGCGAGCACGATGTAGGCGCTCGTGGCGGCGCCGAGCCGGCTCCCATTGCCGCCGCTCACCACCAGCAGCGCCAGACTGACGGCGCCGATCATCCCGGCGATGGGCTGAGACCAGCCGGGTTTGGCGCGGGGCAGAGGGGGCCCGAGGACGAGCAGCGCCGCGCACGGTAATCCCACGAGGCTCGGGTGCGCCCACAGCAGGAATGCGAGCAGCGCCAGCACCAGACGCCACCACGACTCCTGGGCGGGACGAGCGGGGGCGGCTATGCGGTGTGCCCCTTGATATACGGAAGCAGCGCCAGCTGCCGGGCGCGCTTGATCGCCGTGGCGAGCTGCCGCTGGTGCCGCGCGCACATGCCCGACAGCCGGCTCGGCAAAATTTTTCCGCGTTCCGTGAGAAAGCGGCTCAACGTCCGGTCATCTTTATAGTCGAGCACGCGCGCGCCGGACTCGCACACGGGACAGGTTTTGGCGGGACGTCTCACGCTTCCTCCTCTTCCAGCTCTTCCTCTTCAGGGGCGGCGGTCGCAGCCACGACCGGTTTCGGCTGCTCGCGCGCGGCTTCGACGCACATGTACCGCAGCACACCTTCATCGAGCTTCACGGCGCGCTCGTACTCGGGCAACAGATCGCCCGCCGTCGAGAACTCCGCGACCACGTAGTAGCCGGTGTCTTTCTTCTTGATCTTGTACGTCATCGTCCGCTTGCCCCAGTGGGCCACGTTCGTGAGCGTGCCTTTCCCGTCCTTGGTCAGCAAGGCGTGAAAGCGATTCAGTTTTTCGGTGATTGCCGGCTCGTCCAGGGCGCTATCAAAAATGTAGACTGTCTCGTACCGACGATTCATGCCACCTCCCTTTGGTCGTGGGTGACCCGGTGCGGTGGAAGGCACCGAGTAGGGGATATGTGAGGGGGAAACATAAACGGCGTGGAGAGGCGTGGAAAGGCGTGAAACGGCGTGCTATTGTAGGTCATGCTCCTGGTGACAGCCGCGATCGTCGCCTCAGCCATGCCCCTGCAAGTCGATACCACCGCAGGGATCCACGGGGCAGTCATGTCGTCCTTCAACGGCCGCCCCATCGCCGGTGTGATGATCGCGGCCCTCGACGGCGGGAAGTTCACCCTCACCGACGCGCAAGGACGGTTTGCCCTCACTGGCTTGCGCAGCGGGCGGCGGACCATCCTGATCTCCTTTGACGGGCGCGTAACCGAGGATTACCTGTTTTCGCTCGAGCCCCAGCGCTCGAAACGGATCGCCGTGTTGCTCGACCAGGATGCGGAGGATCTCGATCCGCTGGTCGTCGAAGCGCAAGCGCCGAATCTGTGGCGTGATCTGGCGGGATTCTACGAGCGGCGGGAGACCTATCGCGGCTTCGCGCACTTCTTTACGCGCGAGGAGATCAGTCACCTCCACGCGGCGAAGCTCAGCAGTCTGCTCACGCTCGAGGGCATCGTGACGCGCTGCTCCGTGGAATGCCGCCCGACGCGGGTCACCCGTGGGTCGCTCTGCCTGGTTCCGGTCAGCGTCAACGGCGTTGCGCAGCGCGAACCCGATTACGATGGCATCAAGATCTCGGACGTTGCCGGTGTCGAGGTCTACCGGGGCGTGCCGCCGGCAGACCTGAGCCGCTCGCTGGTTCCGGTGGTCGGCTCTTCCACGTGGATGGGCACGGGCCGGTCAGCCGGCGGGTCCTGTGGGTTGGTGGAGATCTGGACGCGCTAGACGTTGAATCGGAATAACAGGATGTCGCCGTCCTTCACGACGTAGTCG
Source organism: Gemmatimonadales bacterium (assembly GCA_036395695.1). Lineage (GTDB taxonomy): Bacteria > Gemmatimonadota > Gemmatimonadetes > Gemmatimonadales > GWC2-71-9 > 20CM-2-65-7. Next base: position 14,198 of record DASWDA010000075.1, on the reverse strand, counting down.
CGCCCCTCGCTTCTGATCAGACCCTGCTCGCGGGCAGCCTTGTAGCTGCCCGCTTTCACAAACTCCGCAAAGCCCACCGTTTCGGCGCGAATGAACCCGCGCTGGAAATCGGAGTGGATCTCGCCCGCGGCGTCGAAGGCGGTCCCGCGGGCGTGCATCGTCCAGGCCCGCACCTCGTTCTCGCCCACGGTGAAGAATGTTTGCAGGCCGAGCAGGTGGTAGCCGGCGTGGATCAGGCGGTCGAGCCCCGGCTCCGCGACGCCGGCGCTCGACAGGAACTCTCGCCGCTCCTCGCCCGCCAGCTCGCCGAGCTCCGCCTCGAACCTCGCGGAGAAGGGCACGATCTCTGCTTCTTCATGGTGTGTCTGCACGGCGGCCTTCAGCTTGTCGAGCCATTTGCCCCCGCCCGCTGCGAGGTCGTCTTCGTTGACGTTGGCAGCGTAGAGAATCGGCTTCGCGGTGAGCAGTCCCAACGTGCGCAGGAACTTGATCGCGTCGGCGGTTTCGCCGGCTTCGCGTGCGCCGCGGCCGCGATTCAGCTCCGCCACGACGCGATCGAGGAGGACGAGCTCGAGCTGGGCCTCCTTGTCGCCCGCGCGCGCGGACTTCCGCGCCTTGTCGAGCCGGCGCTCCACGACGGCGAGATCGGCGAGCGCCAGCTCGCTCGTGATCACGTCGTGATCGCGCACCGGATCGACCGGCCCCATGACGTGCACCACGTCGGGGTCCTCGAAGCAGCGGATGACGTGCACGACCGCGTCCACTTCGCGGATGTGCGACAGGAACTGGTTGCCGAGCCCCTCGCCCTGCGAGGCCCCCTTCACCAGCCCGGCGATGTCCACGAATTCGACGACGGCGGGAATCTTACGCTTTGGCTTGACGATGTTGTTCAACGTTTCAAGCCGTTGGTCCGGGACCTCCACGACGCCGACATTTGGCTCGACCGTGCAGAAGGGATAGTTCTCCGCCGCCGCGGCCTTTGAGGAGGTCAGCGCGTTGAACAGCGTCGACTTGCCGACATTGGGAAGTCCAACGATACCGAGTCGCAGCATCAGGCCTTCAGCCACTTCGCGACGGCCTCGATCATCTGGGGCATGAGCGCCTGCACCTCGTCGAGCTGCGCGGGTTCGAATGGCGCGAGCACGTAATCCGCCCAGTCACCGGTGCCTTCGGGCAACGGGCCGACACCCACGCGCAGCCGAGCGTACTGCTGAGACTGCAAGGCGCCTTCGATGCTCTTCAGGCCGTTGTGCCCGCCCGCCGAGCCGTCCGGGCGAAATCGAAAGGTGCCGACGGGAATCTGGAAATCGTCGACGAGGATGAGCAGATCGCGCGTTGGATCAAACGACGCATCAGCGCGCAGGGACGCGAGCGCGGCGCCGCTGCGATTCATGAACGTCGTGGGCTTGAGCACGCGAACGGGAACGCCGGCCACGCTGCCCTCCGTCGCGCGGGCGCGCTCGGCGCGACGGAAGGGGGGAAGCTGCCAATGCCCGGCGACGGCGTCGGCGAGGAGAAAGCCGGCATTGTGGCGCGTCGCCGCGTATTCCGGACCCGGATTGCCCAGGCCGACGACGGCGCGCAACGACTACTCTTCCTTCTTGCCCTTGGGCTTCTCCTCTGCTTTGGGCGCGGCCTTGCCTTCGGGTGCGGGGGCCGCTTCGCCCTCTTCGCCCTCTTCGCCCTCGCGGACCTTGCGGATGAGCTCGGGCTCGGCGACCTCGGTCGCGGTTTCGGCGGCCGGCGCGGCGACTTCCTCGGCGCGCGGCGGAACGACCGTGGCGATGGTGAGGTCGGCGCCGGTCAGGATGACGGCGTTCGGGATCGAGAGGTCGCGGGTGTGGAGCGAGTCGCCGATCTTGAGCGCGCTGACGTCGAGCTCGACGCGGTCGGGGATGTGCTCGGGCAGCACTTCGATTTCGACTTCGCGGGTCACCTGATCGAGCACGCCGCCGGCGTTGCGCACGCCGTCCGGTGTGCCGACGAGGTGCACGGGCACCTTGAGGGTGACCTTCTCGTCCGCCTTGATCTCGTAGAAATCGACGTGGATGATGTCGGGGCGCAGCGGATGGCGCTGGATTTCGCGAATCAGCGCGCGCGCCTTCTTGCCGTCCACGGTGAGATCGATGAGCGTGCTCTCCGGCTCGATCCCCGTCAGGGCTTTTTCGAGCGAGAGCGCGTCGACCATCAGCGGCTGCGTCGCGCGGCCGTGGCCGTAGATCACGGCCGGAACCTGTTTCTGGAAGCGCGCCTGCCGCGCCGCGCCCTTGCCCGTTTTCTCGCGTGCGGTAGCACTGAGAGCCACTGTCTGCGCCATACGTCCTCAGTCCTCAGTCATCGGTCGTCAGTCGAACAACGAGCTGACGGATTGGTTCGAATGCTCATAGCCGATGGCCTTTGCCATCAGGCTTGCGATCGACAACACCTTCAGCTTCTCAAACTGCTTCTCGTCCGGAATCCGGATCGTATTCGTGACCGTCACTTCTTCGATCGGCGCGGCGCGCAGCCGCTCGATCGCCGGGCCCGACAGCAGCGCATGCGTCGCGAAGGCGAAGATGCGTTTGGCGCCGAGCCGCCGCAGCGCCGCCGCCGCCTCGGCGATGGTGCCGGCGGTATCGATCATGTCGTCGGGGATCAGCACGTCCTTCCCCTCGACTTCGCCGACGACGTTCACGACTTCCGCGATGTTCGCCGACGGGCGCCGCTTGTCGATGATCGCGAGCGACGCGTCCAGCCGCTTCGCGAAGCCCCGCGCCATCTTGGCCGACCCGACGTCCGGTGCGACGACCACCGGATCGTGCAGCCGCTTGGTGCGGTAGTGGCTCACGAACACCGGCGCGGCGTACAGATGATCGACCGGAATGTCGAAGAACCCCTGCACCTGATGGGAATGGAAATCCATTCCCAGCACGCGGTCCGCTCCGGCGTGGGTGATCAAGTTCGCCACCAGCTTGGCGCTGATCGCCACGCGCGGCTGATCCTTCCGGTCCTGCCGCGCGTAGCCGAAGTACGGGAGCACCGCGGTGATGCGGGCGGCGCTCGCGCGGCGCGCCGCGTCGATCAGGAGCAACAGCTCCATGTAGTTTTCCGCCGGCGGGTTCGTGGGCTGGATGATGAAGACATCCCGCCCGCGCACGTTCTCGTCGATCTTGACGAAGAGCTCGCCGTCGGCAAACCGCCGCAACGTCACCGCGCACAGCGGTTGTCCCAAATGCTGGGCCATCTCCTCGGCGAGGGGCCGGTTGGCCGTGCCGGCGAGGAGCAGGAGCTGGCTGCGTGACAACGACAGGTCCCGCATCGGGCCACGGAAAGTAGTCGGCAAACCGCGAGTCGCCAAGGCCTTAACCCGTCGCGCGGCGTGCCGTATGTTAGTGCCCGTGGACGACCTTCAGGCGCGGCTTACCGCTGCACTGGCGGGCCGGTACACGATTGAGCGCGAGATCGGCCGTGGCGGGATGGCGATCGTCTTTCTCGCGTTCGACCCGACCCTGGGCCGCCAGGTCGCGATCAAGGTGCTGCGGCCCGAGCTGGCTGCGAGCCTCGGTCCGGAGCGCTTCCTGGACGAGATCAAGGTCGCCGCGCGCCTCAGCCACCCCTACATCCTGAAGCTTCATGAAGCGGGCGAGGCCCGCGGGCTGCTCTACTACTCGATGCCGCTGGTGGAAGGGGAGACGCTGCGGCAGCGGCTGATTCGCCAGCGGACCCTCCCCGTGCCGGACGCGTTGCGCATCACGCAGGAGGTCGCCGAGGCGCTCGATCACGCGCATCGCCAGCACATCATCCACCGGGACATCAAACCCGAGAACATCCTGTTCGATGAAACCCACGCGCTGGTGAGCGACTTCGGGATCGCCAAGGCCATCAGCGAAGCGGGGGACCGGCGCACCATCCCGGGGATCGTGCTCGGCACGGTCGACTACATGAGTCCGGAACAGGAGCACGGCGTCGAGGAGCTCGATGGCCGGACAGACGTCTACAGCCTCGGGCTCGTCTTGTACGAAATGCTCGTCGGGCACACACCGGGTCCCGACAGCGCGGTTGACTCGTTGACGGGACACCGGCCCGATGTGTCGGCTGCGATCGTGCGGATACTGCGGACCGCGCTCGCACGCGACCGCGCCAACCGGTTTGCGACCGCCGCCGATTTCAGACAAGCGCTGGATGCGCTCACGGGTCCACCCGCCCGGCCCGCCCTGGGGCGGGGGCGGGCGCGGCGGCTGTGGTGGATCGGAGTGGGAGTAGCGGGACTGGCGGCCGTCGTGATCGCGATCGTGACGCGTGGCGGGACAACGACCGGGGGAGGGGGAGGGCCACTCGATCCCACCCATATCGCGGTGCTGTACTTCGACGACATCAGCCCCGACAGCTCGCTGCGAACGGTCGCGGCGGGATTGAGTGAGGATCTGATGGATCGGCTGGTGCAGGTGCCGGCGCTGCATGTGACCTCGCCAAACGGCGTGCGCGCGTACCGTGGCAGTGCCGGCGCGGGCCAGACTCCGGACAGCATCGCACGCGCGTTGAACGTTGGTACGATCGTGACCGGCAGCGTGACACGCTCGGGGGGGATACTGCGCGTGAGCGTGCGGCTCGTGGACGGTTCCTCCGGACAGGTGCTCCACACCCGTCAGATGATGCGTCCTTTCGGCGAGCTATTCGCGCTGCAGGATACGATCACCGCGGACATCGCCACGTTCCTGCGCCTGCGCATCGGCGAGACCGTGGTCTTGCGCCAGCGGCGCGCCGGCACGTCCAGTGTCGCCGCCTGGGAAACTGTCCGGGAGGCCGACGCATTGCGCGAAGATGCGCGAGAGGCGGTACGCAGCGGGGAGGACAGTCGCGCCGGCAAGCTGTTGTTACGGGCGGATTCCTTCTATGCGCGCGCGACGGTGCTGGATGGTCGTTGGGCAATTCCCCACGTCGGTCGCGCCCGCATCGCACAGGCGTTCGCGGAGCAACTCGCGGAGCGGCGGGCCGGTGATGCGGCCCGCAAAGCCGCGGAACCACTTCAAGGATTTCCACGCTACGAGGACGAGTGGGCACGGGCCGGACTCATCGAGGCAGAACGTGCCCTGGCGCTCGGATCAATGCATGCGGAAGCGCTCGAGGTCCGCGGGAGTCTCCGGTATTTCTGGTGGCTGAACGGCTATGACTCAACTGATGTCAGCTTGCGCGATGCCGAAGATGACCTACGGACTGCCGTCGCTGCGAAACCATCGCTCGCGCGCGGTTGGGTGCGCCTGAGTGGCCTCCTGCGCTTTACCGGGAGGTTCGCGGAAGCCGAGGAGGCCGCCGCCCAGGCCCTCGATGCCGACGCATTCTTGCTCGAGGCGCGGCCCGTGTACGCCACGCTGTACTATGCGGCTTTGAACCTCGAGCACTACGCCGATGCGCGGACGTGGTGTGCGCGCGCGCGCAACCGCTTTCCGAACGATCTGGAATTCGCCCATTGCGAGTTGCGCACGTTGGGCTGGTCGGGCCGTGGCCGGATCGCGCTCGCGCAGGGATGGCGGATCGTCGATTCGCTCGACAAGGCCGTGCCGGCCAATACCGGCACGTATCCAGCCGAGCGGCGCCTGCTCATGGCCATGTTGTACGCGCGCAGCGGCGACGCCGACAGCGCGGTCGCGTTGCTGGCCCGCTCCCGAAACATGAGCGGCCAGGACTCCACGGCCGCGTGGTTTCTCCTTGCAGAGGCGCGCATCCGACTGCTGCTGGGTGAGCGGCGGCCGGCGCTGCACCTCATCCTTCGCACGGTTGCCGCGAACCCGCGGCTCCGCAACTACATCGCCCGCGCAGCGTGGTTCGCGCCGCTACGCCGAGAACCGGAGTTTGTGCGCATCATCGGTTCACCGACTTAGGGTTTGCAGCGGCCAACAACCGACGGCGCGTGCTTTCTGCGTAGGTGGCGCCACGGATCCGCCTGTAATATGGAATCAACATGCGATCCGCGGCTGACATCGTGAAGAAAATTGCTTCCACCTGCCCGGGCGCAAACGAATCAGTGACAACCGTGCCGGTGCGTAGTCTGTAGCTGACGGTAACCTCCGCGACTTCGGCCGCACTAAAAATCCTCGACGTGTCCGATTGGCACGAGGAATCGGGTAGCTTCTTGCAGATGTAGCCATATGCCTTGGCGGTGTCCGGGTACATGTCTGGCGTCGCCGACCCGGGCGCGGATCTGCCAGCTGCGAACAGCACCACCATCGTGGCCAGGACGAAAGAAGGAGAAGCGAAACCGGAGCTTGGGCGGCGCATGACCGGCCTCCTTTGGGGGGGCGCTAAGCGTGGCCTCCAGAACTCTGAGCGTCAAGGCGACCGTGACGGCTTCGAACGGATGCGGGTCGGAAAACGTATAACCAGCACCCTCCATTGGAGACCCGAGATGCGCTCTACAGTTCTGATGTTGCTGGGTTTGTGCGTCGCCGCTCCCACGCTGGCGCGGGCTCAGACCCCTCAGCCACCGGGCGGACCAGGACAACGCCGCTTTCCACCTCCCCCCGATCACTGGACGACGATCGATTCCCTCAGCCAGACCCTCGGCCTGACTGCTGAGCAGCGCACCAAGATCACGCCCGCCTACACCGCGCTGAACGGCGTCATGAAGGACGCCGCCGCGCGGCGCCAGGCGATCCGGCAGCAGATGCAGGCGTCCGGCTTTACGCCGGGGCAGGAGCCCTCGCCCGCGCAGCGCGCGAAGGTCGACAGCGTGCGCACGGAGATGCAGGGGTTTCAGGCTGAAGCGGACCAGTGGTACGCCGCGATCCGGAATAATCTGACGCCGGACCAGCAGACGAAATTCGATGCGCTGCCCAAGCCGATGGTGTTTCGCCCGATGGGCGGAGGCCCGCGGCAGTAGCCTAGCGGCTGCCTAACGCGGGAATCAGTATGTTCCCGCATGTCGCACGCCTCCGCGCCCGCCGAGCTGCAAGCCGCCCTCGCCGATCGCTACGTGATCGAGCGGGAGCTGGGCAGTGGCGGTATGGCGACGGTATATCTCGCGCGCGATCTGAAGCACCGCCGTTTCGTGGCGCTCAAGGTGCTGAGTCCGGCGCTGGCAGCTTCCCTCGGCGCCGATCGCTTCCTGCGCGAAATCGAGCTGGCCGCGCGGCTGCAACATCCCCACATCGTGACGGTCTTCGATTCGGGCGATGCCGGCGGGATCCTGTGGTATACGATGCCCTACGTGGAGGGCGAAACGCTGCGGGCGCGGCTGGAGCGCGAGCGGCAGCTACCCCTCGACGTGGCGCTCCGGATCGCCGTCGAGGCAGCGCGGGCGTTGGAGTTCGCGCATCAACACGGGGTCCTCCATCGGGATGTGAAGCCCGAGAATCTGCTGCTCACCACGGACGGCTCGACCATGGTCGCCGACTTCGGGATCGCACGGCCGTGGGGAGAGATGAGCCAGCTGACGCAGAGCGGCGTCGTAGTGGGTACGCCGGCGTACATGAGTCCGGAGCAAGCGGCCGGCGAGCGCGCGCTCGACGCGCGCACGGACATTTACGCGCTCGGGTGTGTGCTCTACGAGATGCTCGCGGGCGAGATGCCGTACTCCGGCCCCAATGCGCAGGCGGTCCTCGCCAGGCGGCTGAGCGAGCCGGCGCCGTCCCTTCGGACGACGCGTGACCTCCCCGTCGCCGTCGAGCGCACCGTCGCGCGCGCGCTCGCCCGCACGCCGGCCGATCGCTACGCGAGCGCGGCGGAATTCGCCCGCGCGCTGCAGTTCGTTGACGCGCCGGCGCGGCCGATCCTGCAGCGCCGTTGGCTTGCCGCCGCGGTTGTCGTGCTGCTGCTGGCCGGGGTCGCTGCGGCGATCCGTTTCCGTGCCGGCGCGAAGGGGCCGGCGGTGCCGGTTTCCGCGGCGGTCCTTCCGTTCGCCGACCTGAGCGAAGGCAAGGACCAGGAGTATTTCAGCGACGGCCTGACCGACGAGCTGATCACTGCCTTGAGCCGTGTCGAAGGCATTAACGTGGCCGCGCGGACGTCCTCGTTCCAGTTCAAGAACCGGCAGGTCGATGTGAGCGAGATCGGCCGCCAGTTGCACGTCGGTGCCATACTCGAAGGGAGCGTCCGGCGCAGCGGGAACCGCGTTCGCATCACAGCGCAGCTCGTGAGCACCCGCAACGGGTACCAGCTGTGGGCGGATGCGTACGACCGCGAGCTCAAGGATGTGTTCGGAGTCCAGGAGGATATCGCCCGTTCCATCATCGCGGCGTTGCAGGTCAAACTCGGCGCGCGCGGCAATCGCGCGCTGCGAGCGCGGCCCACCACCGACATCGAGGCGTACGACCTTTACCTCAAGGGACGGTTCGCGTGGAATCAGCGGACCAGAAGCGGCATGCAACTCGCGGTAAGCTATCTGGAACAAGCGGTCGCCCGTGACTCCGAGTTCGCGCTCGCGTGGGCCGCCCTCGCCGACGCCTACCTGCTCGCAATCCCATACGCGGGAACGTCTAAGGACGTGGATTGGCCGAAGGCGAAGGCGGTCGCTACTCGGGCGCTCGCTATCGACAGCACTTTGGGAGAAGCGTACACCGCGCTGGCATACGGCACCATGATCTACGACTGGGATTGGCCCGCCGCGGAGGCGAACTTCCAGCGCGCCATCGCCGTCGATCCAACCTACCCGACGGGACATCAGTGGTACGGCGATTTCCTCTGGTCCCAGGGGCGCCTTCGTGAAGCACTCGACCAGATGCGCGACGCCTTACGCCTTGATCCGTTGTCCCTGATCATCGGGGCCGAGGTCGCGCAGACCTTTTACTTGCAGCGCCAGTACGACAGCGCCGAAGCTCAGCTCCGTACCACGTTGCAGCTCGATCCCAACTATCCTCACAGCCTGTACGTGTTGGGCATGGTCTACATGCAGCAACACCGCTATCGCGAGGCGCGGGATGCGATGCAGCGCGCCGAGCAGCTCGGTGGCTTCGAGGACGATCTCGCGGGAGCGCTCGCGTCCGCCTACGCGCAGGCGGGCGATCGTACAGTCGCCGCGCGTTACACTGCGGAACTCGAGCGTCGCCTGGCGGGGGGACAGGTCGGTCCGTTCGCCCTGGCGTTGGCGTACACGGGCCAGGGAGATCTCACGCGGGGGTTTGTGTACCTCGACCGGGCGATCACGATACACGACGCGTTCCTACCCGAAGATTTTCTCGACCCGCAGCTCGATCGGCTGCGTGCCGATCCGCGGTTTGCGGGAATCGAATCGCACATGCGGGTAGGCGGTGGGCCGCGCTATTAGTATCTTCCTTCTCTCTCATTTTCCGGATAGGACCAATGCTCCGTCGTTCCTGCGTGATCGTGGCGCGGCTACATCGTGGCGAGCACGCGATTTCGGGCGGCACGACGCGGCAGCATCTGCGTTACCATAGATCCTGCGGCCTCGCTTGGCTCTCGCTCGCGGCCCTCGTAGCGTGCGAGCCGACGAGCCCTCCAGGCGGCGGTGGCGTGCCGCAAGCCGGGCACGTGTTCATCGTGACCGAGGAGAACCACGATTACGCGTCGGTGATCGGGAGCTCGTCGATGCCCTACCTGAATAGTCTGGCGCAGCAGTACGGCCTCGCGACGCAGTACTACGCCAACACGCATCCGTCCATCGGCAACTACTTCATGCTGGCGACAGGCCAGATCATCACGAACAACGACAGCTACTCCACGATCGTGACGGCGGACAACGTGGTGCGGCGGCTGCTCGCGGCGGGGAAGACATGGAGGTCGTACGCCGAGGATCTGCCGTCGGTCGGTTACACGGGGGGCGACGTCGGGAACTACGCCCGCAAGCACAACGTGTTCGCGCTGCTGTCCGACGTCGCGAACGACACGGTGCAGCGCAAGAACCTGGTGCCGTTCACCCAATTCGCGACCAATCTTGCGAACGGAACGCTGCCGGACTACGCCAACATCGTGCCGAACCTGTGCAACGACGCGCATGACTGTTCCCTGGGCACCGCGGACACCTGGTTGCAGAACAACGTCGCGCCGCTGCTCGCGAGCGCGACGTTCCAGCAGGACGGCCTGCTGATCATCGTGTTCGATGAAGCAGGGAGCGACAACACGCACGGCGGGGGGCGGATCGCGTGGATCGTCGTGAGCCCCAAAGCGAAGACCCAGTACCAGTCGACCACGCTGTACCAGCACGAGAGCACGTTGCGCCTCACACTCGAGGCGTTAGGGATTACGCAATTCCCCGGCGCGGCAGCCACGGCGCCTGCTATGCCTGAGTTTTTCACGCCCTGAGTTGGCAGAGTCCTAATTCGGCGCTGTGCGTCTGACCGACGCCGACATGATCGAGATCACAGTCGGGAAGCGTGCGCTTCGACTAGGTTCGTCGACGAGCACGCTGCTCAGAGCAAAGCCGCCTAAAGGCGGTGACGCAGAGCTACGGGGCTACAGCGGCTGATCGCCGCCATGCCCGCCGGGCCGCCAGCGTTCGACCACAAATCGAATTCGGCGACCCGGCGTTTTTGTTATTGGCACGCCCGGCGCCGTGGAGACAGCAATGTCGCTCCCACGCATGCGCGGTGTCATTCTCGCCCTCGCTTCGCTCACAGTCGCCATCGTCGGCGGGTGCGAGTTGCCCCTCCGCCCGCGCACCGGGTCAGCGGTCGTTCAGGTCCGGGTCGTGCCCGAGAGCGTGACGCTCGATCCCAACCAAACGCAACCGTTCGTCGCATCCGGCCGCACCGCAGCGGGCGACACTGTGCCGATCGACGTCACCTGGACGGCATCAGCGGGTTCGATCACCTCGGACGGCCTGTACACGGCCGACACCTCCGCCACCGACGTCACCATCACGGCGACGATGACGAGCGCGCACGTGACGGGCACATCCCACGTGCGCAAGCGCCGCGTGACGCAGATCTTCCTCACCCCCGCCGCGGTCAGTCTCCGCAGCGGCGGCACGCAGCAGTTCGACGCCTGGGGGATGCGTAATACCGGCGACACCGTCGCGGTGGCGGTCACCTATTCGGCCAGCGGCGGCACCATCACGAGCGGCGGCCTTTTCACCGCGGGACAGACGACGGGGAGCTACCGTGTCATGGCGCGCCTAACGAACGGCGCGCTCGCCGACACGTCGGCCGTCACAGTAACGGCTATTCCTGTCGCGTCTGTCACCGTCGCACCCAGCTCGGCGGGGATCCAGGTCGGCGACACCCTCCGGCTTACTGCGACGCCGCGGGACTCGGCCGGCAACGTCCTCAGCGGGCGGACGATCACCTGGTCCTCGGACTCGAGCGCCGTCGCTACGGTGAACGCGAGCGGGCTGGTGACGGGCGTCGCGTCCGGCTCGGCGACGATTCGCGCGACGAGTGAAGGAAAGAGCGGTACAGCGGCCATCACGGTGACGTCACTGCCGCCGCCGCCGCCGCCACCACCACCACCGCCGCCGCCGCCGCCGCCGCCGCCTCCTCCTCCCCCGCCGCCGCCGCCGCCGCCGGTCGCAACGGTGACGGTGAGTCCCAGCTCTGCGGCGATCCACGTCGGCGACACCCTCCGACTCTCCGCGACGCTCCGGGACTCGGCCGGCAACCCCCTCTCCGGGCGCACGATCACCTGGTCCTCGGACTCGGCGGCGGTCGCGTCGGTGAGCGGGAGCGGGCTCGTGACGGGGCTCAGGGCCGGCACCGCGATCATCCGGGCGACGAGCGAAGGGAAGAGCGGCACGGCGACGATCACGGTGACCGTCGTGCCGGTTGCGTCAGTCACGGTGACCCCGGGCACGGCCGGCATTCGCGTGAGCGACACGCTGCGCCTCAGGGCCACGCTCCGGGACTCGGCCGGGAACACACTCACCGGCCGGACGATCACCTGGTCCTCGGACTCCGCGGCGGTCGCTACGGTGAATTCGAGCGGGCTCGTGACGGGGCTCAAGGCCGGGACCGCGACGATCCGCGCGACGAGTGAAGGGAAGAGCAGCACGGCCACGATCACGGTAACCCTGGCCCCGGTCGCCTCGGTCACGGTCAGCCCGTCGACCGTCACGCTCCAGGTCGGTGGCACAGCGCAGCTCACGGCCACGCTCAAGGACTCGGCCGGCCGCACGTTGAGCGGGCGGACGATCACTTGGTCGTCGGATTCGGCGTCGGTCGCGACGGTGAGCGCGAGCGGGCTTGTCACGGCGGTCAAAGCCGGCACGGCCACGATCCGGGCGACGAGCGAGGGCAAGTCTGGCACGGCCGTCGTGACGGTCACCACCCCGGGCTCGGGAGGTGTGCCGCAAGCCGGGCACGTCTTCATCGTCACCGAGGAGAACACCAACTACGCGAGCGTCATCGGCAGCTCGTCGATGCCGTACCTGAACAGTCTCGCGCAGCAGTACGGGTTGGCCACGCAGTACTACGGCAACACCCACCCGTCGATCGGCAATTACTTCGAGCTGGCGACGGGCCAGATCATCACCAACAACGACAGCTACTCCACCATCGTCACGGTGGACAACGTCGTGCGACGGCTGCTGGCGGCGGGGAAGACGTGGAAGTCGTACGCCGAGGATCTGCCGTCAGTCGGATACACGGGGGGCGACGTGGGGGGGTACGCGCGCAAGCACAACGTGTTCGCGCTGTTGTCGGACGTTGCGAACGACTCTGTACAGCGCCGGAAGCTCGTCCCGTTCACCCAGTTCGCGACCGACCTCGCCGGCGGGACGTTGCCGCACTTCTCCAACATCGTGCCGAACCTCTGCAACGACGCGCACGACTGCTCGCTCACGACGGCCGACACCTGGCTCAGGAACAACATCGCGCCGCTCATCGCCAGCCCGACATTCCAGCAGGACGGGCTGCTCATCATCGTGTTCGACGAGTCCGGGAGCGACAATACCAACGGCGGCGGCCGGATCGCCTGGGTGGTCGTCGGCCCCAAGGCCAAGCTTGGTTACCAATCGACGACGCTGTACCAGCACCAGAGCACGCTGCGCTTGATCCTCGAGGCGCTGGGCGTCACGCAGTTCCCCGGCGCCGCCGCGACGGCGCCGGCGATGGCGGAGTTTTTCGCGCCTTAGTTGCTGCGCCGGCGAGCTTCCAGAACTGCGTTTCGCCAATGATGGTGATCCGGTGTCCCAGCGCGGCCAGGCGCCGGATCTCCATCAGTTTGGTGCCCCCGTGTGCACCGGCGATCTGGAGCTGATTGGGCCGCCCGCGCACGAGCACGTCGGTCGTCAATCCGGGTTTTGATTGGATGATCGCGCCGGCCTTGCGGGCCGCGGTGATCGCGTCACTCCGGGGACGGCGCAGGAACCCGGTGATGGACAGGCGCTTGCCGGCGAGACTCTGAACGCGGCCCTTCCGCAACTCTTTGGGGCGATGGCGCAGCGCCGCGATGAGCTCACCGGCAGCTTCGTAGCGTCGGCCCCGGCTCCCCAGACAGCGGTGAATGACTTCCTTCAAGTGGTCGCTGCAGGGCAGGCGGCGCACATCCTTGCTGCGCATCGGACTGGTGATGTCCCCGCGCAACAGCATCGCCGCCAGCTGGCCGACCTGATAGATGTCGTCGCGCTGCTGCCATCTCCGAATCCAGCCCCACGCGATCTCAGTGGGCGCATTGAGCGGGTTGAAGGCGTCGGCCGTGACACCATGACGATTGCGCTGGTGCCTGGCGATGCCGAAGTCGCCGAGCTTGAGCTGCTCCTTGTCGCAGACGAACACATTGAAGGGCGTGAGGTCGCGGTGCAGCGCCTGACCGCGATGCAGCGCGTCGAGCGGGCCAAGGAGTGCGGCGATCTCGCGGCGCACGAAGCGCTCGGGCTGCGGGCCCCGGCGCTTGAGCCAGGCCCCCACGTCGCCGTGCTCCGCGTATTCCATCACCATGCAGTAGCGCATGCCGTCGCCGTCGACCTCGGCGAACCGATCGAAGATGCGGAGCGCGCGCGGCTCCCGGTCGAGCAGCTCGGCGAAGTAGGCCTCGCGAAGCCAGGGCGTGAGACGATTGCTGATCTTGATGCAGACTTGTGGCGGCAGCCCGCCTGGTGGCGTGGCGGTCGCGAGGTAGACCTCGCCGAAACCGCCCTGGCCGATGAGGCGGTCCAGCCGATAGGTGCGGCCGGTCTCGGAGCTCCTCGCCTCGCCTTTCTTTCCCATGGCACTACTTGCCGCGTGTCTGAGCAACAGTCAAGGGAACGCCGGCGTGCAGTTGGCCCTCTAGGATTCGAACCTAGATTAACGGATCCAAAGTCCGCTGTCCTGCCATTGGACGAAGGGCCAGTA
>DASWDA010000074.1:0-10473 GCA_036395695.1 Gemmatimonadales bacterium | reverse complement strand
ACGGGCTGTGGGCACTCGCGTTCGGCAACGGCGCGGCGGCAGGGCCGACCAACGCGCTCTTCTTTACGGCAGGTCCGTTCGGCGAGCAACACGGGCTGTTCGGCAAAGTCGTGACTTCTACGGTTCCCGATTAGCGGGTCTGCGAACGGGTAGGACCTGCTTTTCCATCAGGCGCCGATTAACTCAGAGAACTTCTCCAGGTCGATATTGCCGCCGGAGACAATGGCAACGATCGGCCCGTTACCAGCCTTGCCCGTAAGCGCCGCCGCCAGGCCGAGCGCACCAGCCCCCTCGGCGATCACGCGCGCCTTCTCCGCCATGAGCCGCATCGCGCGCTTCACCTCGTCCAGGGTCACCACGATGTAGCCGTCCACGACCGGCTGCATGCGCTGCCACATCCGCGGAAACACGCTCTTGCCGCCCGCGCCGTCGACGAACGTGGCCTTCCAGTCTGGAAACTCTTGCGCCGAACCCTTGGCAAACGAGAGCGCGGCGGGCGCGGCGGTCTCCGGCTCGGCGCCCCACACTTTGACTCCAGAGCGCAACGCTTTCACCGCACTGGCGACGCCCGTGACCAGCCCGCCGCCGCCGATCGCGGCGATGATTGCGACGGTGTCCGGCGCATCCTCGAGAATCTCGAGGCCCATCGTGGCGTGACCGGCGATGAAGTTCTGATCGTCGAATGGATGGATGAACGTCCCCTCGACGCCGGGATATACGCGGTCGTCGAGCGCTTGCCAGGCGACCGCATACGGCACGAGCACGAGCTTTGCGCCGAGCGCGCGCATGCGCTCGAGCTTCGCGGCGGGCGCCGTCTCGATCGCAACCACCGTGCACGGCACTCCGGCCGCCCGCGCGGCGTACGCGACACCCTGACCGGCATTGCCGGCGCTGATCGTCCAGACGCCGCGCCGCCGCTCGGCGTCGGACAAGAGTGCCACAGCGTTGGCAGCGCCGCGCAGTTTGTACGCGTTGATCGGTTGGAGGTTCTCGAGCTTGAGCCGCACGTCGGGGAACCCCGGCCCGAGCTCCAGGCGGACCAACGGCGTGCGAACGATGGTTCCGGCGATGCGTTTCCGCGCGTCCCGGATCTCGCTCAACGCGATGGGACGGACCGGTTCAAGCACGCAGCACCAGCGCCGCGGCTGCCACATCCTCGACCGCGACGCCCACAGACTTGAACAGCGTAAGCTCCTCGGCGCTACGCCGGCCAGGATCAGCACCCAACACGACCGCGCCGATCTCCGTCACCTCGCTGCGCGCTGCGATGACGTCGCCCGATTCGCGCAGCGCGGCCTCGCGGGAGTCGACGAAGACACGGGCCTTTGTGACGACATCGTCGTCCAGCTCGCGCCAGTCGGGACGGGTCGCGCCGATCGCATTGACGTGCGTCCCGGGAGCGAGCCAGCGCCCCTGCAGCACGGGCGTCGTCGCGTTCGCGGCGACCACCACGACGTCGGCGCCGCGCACCGCATCGGCCGCCGTCGCTGCAGCCTTCACGCCATGCCGCTGGGCGAACGCCGCAGCATTCCGGGGACTCCACACGCGCACTTCCTTGAATGAACGGACGTGACGCAGCGCCGCGAGGTGACTCCCCGCCTGCACCCCGGATCCGAGGATCGCAAGCACCGACGCATCCGCCCGGGCGAGCCGCTGAGTCGCGACCGCCGATGCCGCTGCGGTCCGCATCTCGGTGATGAGCCGGCCGTCTATGACCGCGACTGGCTCACCTGTCTCTGGTTTAAACATTACGATCAGGGCGTGGTGCGTATGAATCCCGACGTTTTTCGGATAGAACGTGACGAGTTTGGCGCCGAGGGCGCCGGCGTAGGCGGGCATGACGGCGAAGAAGCCCTGATGCGGCGCCACCGGAAGCACCGATCGCACCGGTTGCACGACCTTGCCCGACGACAACGCCGCGAGCGCCTGCGCGATGGCGGGAATAAGGTCCTGGTACTGAAGTCTGGCGCGAACGGCCGGCTCGTCGAGGACGACGATGTCGGTCACGGCTTACTGCAATCCGTACACGACCACGCGATTCGAGAACGTCGGCAGGTACACATGGCCGTTGGCGATCGTGGGCGGCGAGAATTTCGCGTAATTGCCTGCGCCGTCACGGGAAGCATTCTGCTGGTTGTTCCACAGCTCTCTCGTGATATCGTTCGCGTCGAAGGCCCGCAGGATGCCAGGGACGGTGAAACTCTCCGCATCACCGCTCGATGGATATGACGCCCACAGGATGCCCGTCGAATCCGTGGTCCCGTTGGATGACACCGATAACACCGCGCCGCTCTGCCCGGTCGGTCCACCCGACCCAGGGAAATCGATCTCGCCCGTGCGATCCAGCCGATTGGTGCCGCGGTCGAACGGGATCGCTCGCAAGACGTCATTCTCCGACCACACATAAATGAATTCCTTCGACCTTCCTTGGTAGTACGACGCCTGGCAATGCATGTTGGAGCTGGAGCCCAGCGAGACGACTTGCTGCACCTGGTTGGAAGCTGGCTGGAACCCGCCCATCGCATCCTTGTTCAGCAGATACAGGTTTCCGTCTTTGCCCGCGGTCAGGTAATAGACGGAGTTGGGAATCAGGAATGTGCCGCCGGCGCCATAATCCAGGTCGTAGTCGTTGAGAAACTGGTAATTCTGCGGCGTGAAGTAGCTCGCGACGGTGAGCGTCGATCCGGACCGTGTGAGTTTCAGCGCGCTCGTGCCGCGATTCCTCGGGTTCGTGGCATCACCAGAATCGCCCACCGTGCCGTTGCCCGTCACCACATACAAGTCGCCGTTCGCATCGGCGGCCATGCCGCCACCGCTTTGCCAGATACCTCCGGCGTACCCGTTGGGCGTGTCATTATAGACGACTTGTTGCTGCAGCGTGGCGGCGTCGTATCCCAGGATCCAGCCGTGATACGGGCCCCAATCACAGTGGGATGAAAAACCCACATACACGATGCCGTTGAGGAGCGTCAAACCCGGGCGCTGATTCTCTTTCTGGGGATCGAATGTGATCGTGCCGTTGACGCTCCCGTCGCCATTGCCGCTGACGGTGGCGGTGATGAGTTTCGGGCTGCCGCTGACTTCATTCCCGTCGAGGATGTTCACGGCGTGCAGAAACTGAGCGTACGTGCTGCCGTTGGTACTGCGGGCGACGAAATACATCGTCCCGCTCGTGCTGTCGATCACCGGCGTGCCGACGATCCCAATGCCGCTGCTGAAATTGTTGTAGTTGCCACCACATGCCCCGGTCATATCGGTGGCTCGCGGCGGCCGCATACCTGACCTGGTGAAGTTCTTCTGCCAGTACACGGTGCCATTGTCACCGTCAAAGGCGTATACCGTGTTGTTGACCGTGGCGACGTAGACGACGTTCCGGTCGCCGCCGATGGCATGGCCGACGACCAGCGGCTGGGCGTACACATCGCCGTCCACAGGGATCGTGAACACTTTGCCAAACTGCTGCACGTTGACATTGCTGGTGGTCAACGCCGTTTCGTTGTCGTTCAAGCCGGCCCGGGTGTTGTCGTTGTGCTGCGTCAGCACCGACACGGACTGGGGATTCGGCGGCCCGACGTTCGTGGGGTTGTCCGTGCACGTTGCGAGCAACGGCAGGAGCAGCAGAGCCAGCTCGCGTTTTCCCACGCCCTACGCTACAGCGTCTTGAGAAACGCCACCAGCGCCGCTCGATCGGCCGGCGACAGCGCCAGAAACTGATCACGCGCTCGCGCACCCTCGCCGCCGTGCATATCGATCGCCTGCTCCGGCGTTTTGGCCCGGCCGTCGTGCAGGAACTGCGCCTTGAGCCTGAGCCCCATTAACGGCTCGGTCCGGAATTCGGTCGGCGTGGCGAGCGCCAGACAGATATCCCCCAGGTCCGGACCCATGTCGTGCAGCAGCAAATCGGTGTAGGCGGCGATCTGCTGGTAGCGTAACGCCGCGATCGGACTGTTGCCCGTGGTCAACACGGGGCGATGACACCGCGCGCAGCCGATCCGCGTGAACACGTCGCTCCCCTGGCGCGCTTCGCCCGACAACTTGAGCGGCGCAGGCGGCGCGAGCAGCCGCACGAACATGGTCGCCAACTCGGCCTGGTGGTCGCTCAACTCGGGATCCGGCGCCGGGTCGGTGCCCGCTGGAACCGGCGTTCCCGCGACGGTTTCCTCGGTCGGAACGGCGGGCGTCGTGATGCCTTGCTCCGCACCGAAGGCGCCGTCGTTGAACTCGCGCAGGGTCGGCACCAGCGCCTTGCGTCCGAACCGGCCGACACGGCCGTCGAAGAAGCGATTCGGTCGCCCGGAGATGCCGTCGTGGTCGCGATCCTCGGGGTCCGCGTAGGCCAGGATCTCCGAATCGGGCACGGCATCGAGCAGGCCGAAGCCGAAGATCTCAGGGACTGTGCGCCGTGCGACTGCGGTCGCTGCGGCGGGAATCGGCTCGCTATCGATGCCGAGCGCCGTATGCAATGCAGGCGTGACGTGATTCTGGAAGACGAATCCGCCCTGTCCCACGAGCTCGTCGCACATGCGGGTTCCTGCCGGTGCGTTGGCGTGAAATGCGCTCGCGTGGCGCTCGACCTCGTCACCCGTTCCGCCCGCCACGGGATCCTCGTGACACTCCTTGCACCCGTTCGCATTGAACAGCGGCCCGAGTCCCTTCTCCGGCGTGAAGACGCTGTCGAACACCACGCGACCGCTGTCGAATTGTGCGCGCTGGGCGGCTGACAGGTCGCGCAGCGGCTCACCCAGCTTCGGGGCGCGGCACGCCACCGCGCTCCACACGGCCAGTGCGGCGATGGTGGCGCGGCTCATGGCTGCTCCATCCGACCCACGCGCTCGATCGTGTAGGCGACGAACCCGGTCGCCCTGCCGCCGAACGCCACGCGAATCACATCACCCGCTTGCAGCGCTCCCAACCCGATCAGCTGGGGCTGCGCACTTTGGTGATCGGTGATCGGCACGCCGGCGGGCACCTGGAGCCGTACGACGCGGAGGGCGAAGCCGACGCCCGTCGTCACTTCGAGCGTGCGCGCGCGCACGTCGACCATGCGAATCGCGCCCCGCACGCTGTCGTGCGGTGTGGTGGGCTGCTGTGCGGGGAGCGCGAACGGAGCGCAGCACAGCAACAACGAGATCAACCTGACCCGGGGCATAGAGCCTCCTGCCAAAGTTCGGAAAGGAGTACCCCGGGTGCCGCTATGGGTTCGGCGGGTGCCGAATCACTCCCATGAACAGGATCGTTCCCGACAGGTTTTCCCGCAGCGCGAAGAGGAAGGGCCGATCGATGTAGATGGTCGGCGGTACGCTCGTGAGCCCCACGCCGACCGAGGTCACCGCCGCGGCTTCCGTCCCCTCCTCATCGACATCGACATACGTCTTGTGCTTGACCTCGGTGATGCACAGCGCGGAGGGAACGTGGATGCGCGTGAAGTCCGCCGTGAGGGGCTCGCACCCGAAGGCGATGCCCATGCCAAGCGTGGCGAGCGAGGGAATCAAGCCGAGGTCGTTCGTAACCTTGAACTTCGGGAGGTAGACCCCCGCCTCCCCGGGCTGCAGAGTCGCCGTCCACCCGTCCCATTGCTCTGATGTCAGCGCGTCAACCAGGTGATCGGCGCTGCTGGTATCGTGGGGTAACACGATCGTCATGGAGAACGCCGCGCCGCCGTACGGCAGGTCTAGAATCGTCGCGTACGGCCGATAGGTGAGGCGGACATGTGCTTCCTGTCCGTACGTCATAGTCGGCACGTTCACCATGGAGCCATCGGGCAGCCGGAACGGCCTCGGCTGGGTAAGACTCGGATCGAACTGTTCAGTCCAATCGCCCTTGAAATAGATCGCATTGATGAGGTAGAGCCGCATACCATCGGGAATCGCGTCGAGAATGTGATCGATCACGCCATGGGTCTGTTCGGTCACCCAGCGGTTGATCGTGTCGATCGCCGCCGGGGAGGCAAAGTCCAGTGCCGACACGCGGGCGTCATAGTAGTCGTGATTGGCATCGAGGAACGGCTGCAGCACGGTGTAGCCTTGCTTGTACCAGGTCGAGTTGGCGATCTCGAGCTTCACATGCGGATCGAGTTCGCGCAGCAGGCTGATCAGGCTGCGATACGATTCATTGACCTGGGCGACGCTCATGCTGTCGAGCTCCAGCGTCGTTCGCATTGCGTCTTCCGTGGTTCCGGCCGCACCGTTGTATGCCATGGCAAGTGCCATCGCCACCGACAGCGGCGAGACGAACAGGTTCGCCAGCGTGTCGCGAGTATCGGCGCTTGCCTGTTTGAGTAGCTTGATCGCGAAACGGTTGTCCGCCTGGATCAGCTGCTGCTCCGCTGGGGTGAGCGCGCGCGGCAGCGCGGTAATGCGGGGCGGGGGACCCACGGGATCCTTGGCGCACGCACAGATGAGCAACGTCAAGAGAACGGTCTTCATGACGGCCTCCTCGCCCAACATACCTCCGGGTCGACCACTGACGTCACGGCGCGGGGCTTAATGCCCGGCACACCGCCAATGTATGTTGCAGCGTTGTCACACCCCGTCTTTGGAGGATCCTGGATGCGTGCCATTCTTACCGCGCTCGTTCTCCTGGCCGTTCCCACCGCCGATTGGGAACTGCTGGGCACCCGACGCGTGAGCTTTACGCTCGATCACGACGCTATTATCGTGGGCGTCCGCGAGGGAGGGTTCACGGCGATCAAGATCGACGTCGCGGGCGGCAATCTCGAGATGTACAATGTCAAAGTGACTTTCGGGAACGGACAGACCTTCTCGCCGGAGACGCGCCTGAACTTTCAGCAGGGCTCCTGGAGCCGCACGATCGACCTGCCGGGGCCGGTGCGGATTCTCCGCCGCGTCGATTTCTGGTACCGCAGCCGGCTGCGCCGCGGCGCTGCCACGGTGCGCCTGTTCGGCCTTAAGTGACGGGTTTCGAGGTAGCGTGTTTCGTGTACGCCATTCTCAGTCGCATGGCGTACGTGTTTTTCGTGGGTGGCGTGCTGCGGCGCGAAGATCGCGACGGGCGCTACACCAAGCGCTACGGCCGGGCCGAGGCATTTCGGCGCTTCCGGCGGACCGCGGCGATCATCATGAACCACGACGCGTTCGCGCTGGTCGTGCTCAACGTCGTGACGCGCGGAACGTGGGACCTCCCTGTCTCGGCCGGCGTGTCGCTCGCCGTTGGTGCGGTGTTTGTCGTGATCGGGCTCGCGACCAAACTCTGGGCCGCGCGCACCCTGGGCAGCAACGCCTACTACTGGCACAACTTCTTCGATCCGGAAGGGGCGGTCGGGCCGGTCTCGAGCGGGCCGTATCGTTTCATTTCGAGCCCGATGTACACCGTCGGCTATTTGCCCACGTACGGACTCGCGTTGCTCTTCCGGTCCTTCCCTGGATTGATCGCCGCGGTATTCTCCCAGGCTGCGATCCTCACGTTCAACTTTCTCGTCGAGAAGCCGCACTTCCAGCGTCTACATCGATCCAGTTGACTGCTTTGATGCGACGCATTGCCTTTCTACTATATGTCCTCGTCGCCTCCTGCCACCGTGGGGGCGGGGGCGCGCCGGACGACCAGGAGATGGCGGCTCCGGAGCAGCATCCCGACGAGCACGTCGCCATGGCGGCCGAGCATGCGATGGCGGGAATGGTCTCGAACGAGGACCTGCACATGCGCCTCACGCCGGAGCGACCTCCGGCCCCGGGCGACTCGGCGCGCGCCGCCGCCGTGTTGGCAGTGATGCGGCGCGAGCTCGCCAAGTACCGCGACGTGCGCGTGGCAGAGGCCGACGGCTTCAGAAATTTCATTCCGGCCGCCGCGGCCCCCGTGCAGCATTTCACCAAGCTCCGCTGGGCATTTCAGGCACGAAACGGTCTCGATCCCATGCGCCCGACGTCGCTGCTCTACGAGCGCGCGGCGGACGGCACGCTCGCACTCGTCGGCGCCATGTTCACCGCACCGCCTCAAACGAGCGACGCCGAGCTCGACGCCCGGCTACCGCTGTCGGTCGCACGGTGGCACCAGCACATCAACTGGTGTTTGCCGCCCCGCGCCGACGCCCGCCGGCGCTGGCAGGAGACAAAGGACGGGCAGCCGGTGTTCGGCCCCAAGTCGCCGATCGCGACGGCGGAAGCATGTGAGGCGGTCGGCGGGCGGTTTCGGCCGCGGTTGTTCGGCTGGATGGTGCACGTCATGGCGTTCGCGGACGGCGATCCCTGGAATGCGCACCACCACTAGCGTCGCTTGACGGTCTTGCGACCGCGCGATAGCACTAGGGCGAATAGATCACTCTCCCAAGAGGCATGATTATGCGACGAGTCGAGAACATACTCGCGGTACTCTGCGTCGTGCCGGCGGTGCTGCTGGCACAGAATGGCGCGATTCGGGGCCGCATTGCGGATGCGGCGGGCGCACCGCTCGCCCGGGCGATGATCTCCGCCGAAGGCAGCGGGCTGCACGCGACGAGTGACGAGCAGGGGCGCTACGAGATCCGGAGCCTGTCGGCAGGCACGTACACCGTCCGCGTGCGACTGCTCGGCTACGTGCCGCAGTCGGCGCGCGTGACGGTGGGGCAAGTCGCGGTGACGCAGGACTTCGCGCTGGCCGCGCAGCCGATCAGCCTCTCGCCCGTGGACGTCGTCGTCGGGTCCCGCGCCCGGCATACGGCCGCCGAGCAGCTCGCGGTCCCGGTCGACGTGTTCACCTCGGAGCAGATCGCCCTGCAGGGCACGAACGAAACGAGCCAGATCCTGCAGAACCTCGCGCCATCGGTGAACTTCCCGCGCCAGAGCGTGACCGACGCGAACGACATTGTTCGCCCGTTCACGCTGCGCGGCTTGAGCCCCGATCACACGCTGGTGCTGGTGAACGGCTGGCGGCGGCATCAGATGGCGGTGCTCAATACGTTCGCCTACGGTATGGGCGCTGGCTCGAGCGGCGTCGACATGAATGCGCTGCCCGGCGGTGCGATCGATCGCATCGAGGTGCTGCGCGACGGCGCCTCGGCACAGTACGGGTCGGACGCGATCGCGGGCGTGGTGAACGTCGTGATGAAGGAAGGCGGTTTTGCGCCGTTCCTCAACGTCGACGCGGGCGAATACAATTCCAAGGACTATCCCATCGACGGCCAGACCGGCGATGTAAACGGCGGCTTCGGAATCCGACTGGGCCGCGGCTCGCTCGCACTCTTCGGTGAATACCTGCATCGCGACAAGACGAACCGCGCCTGGCCCGACATCTTCCTGGCGGACGCCAATGGCGTGACCGATGTGATCGACACGCTGACGGGGCGCATCCTGCAGAAGCGGAATTCGCTGACACAGCCGAACTACCATTGGGGCGATGGGGTCGAGGCGGATGCGATGTCGTTCGCCAACTTCCGGCTGCCGCTCAATCCCGGGGGCACGAGCGAGCTCTACGCGTTCGGTGGCTACAGCCATCGCGCGGGCACCGGCAACGGTTTTTGGCGCTATTTCGACAGCGAGCGGAACTGGCCGGAGATCTACCCGCAGGGCTTTCTTCCCGAGTTTCACCCCGACGTCCGCGATTATTCCGGGGTCGCGGGGTTCCGCGCGATTGTGAGCGGCTGGTCGCTCGATGCAGGTGGATCGTTCGGCGGCAATCGCTTCGACTACAACCTGCGGAACACGCTGAATGCGTCGCTTGGTCCGTGTCTCGGTGTGCCGTGCGCGCCGGGCCCCGATAGCCTGCTCGGCACGCCGGACGATCCGGGAATCCCGAATCAGCTCTCGTTCTTCGCCGGACGGCTCGAGCGGACGGAGGCCATCGGCGCGATCAACGTCGCGAAGCCCGTGCAGCTCGGCCTCTCGGCGCCGGTCAACGTCGCGCTGGGTGTGGCCGTGCGACGCGAGAGCTTCAAGATCACGGCGGGAGAGCGCGCGTCGTGGATCGATGGTGGGCATCTTGCCCAGGACAGCGCCACGGGCGGCGGCCTGGCGCCGGCGGGTTCTTCGGTCTTTCCCGGCTTCGCGCCGAGCGACGCGAGCGACCATAGTCGCAGCAACATCGGCGCGTACGTCGATCTCGAAAGTCAGCTCACGCCCGAGCTCCTGGCGAACGTGGCGAGCAGGTTCGAGCACTACAGCGACTTCGGCCAGCGGTTGAGCGGCAAGCTCGCGCTGCGATTCCAGCCGACGCCGCGGTTCGTCGTCCGCGGGGCGGCGAGCACGGGATTCCGGGCGCCCGGCCTTTCACAGAGCTTCTTCAGTCACACGACCACGAACGTGATCGGCGGGCAGTTCGTGGAAGTGGGCAACTTTCCGGTGGATAACCGCGCGTCGCGGATCTTCGGCGCGAAACCGCTGAAGGATGAGACGGCCGTGAACTTGAGCGCGGGCTTCGCATTCACGCCACGCGACAACGTCACCTTCACGGTGGACGTGTTCCGGATCCAGATCAAGGACCGGGTCCTGCTCGGCGCGACGTTCGGCGATACCGTCTCGCAGCGGATCCTGAGCGACTCCAATT
>DASWDA010000073.1:0-21601 GCA_036395695.1 Gemmatimonadales bacterium | reverse complement strand
GCCGCGAGGCGTGACTTCTGCCGCGCGGCGTTGTTTTTGTGGATCAGCCCCTTGCGGGCGGCGCGGTCGAGCACGCTGGCGGCGAGCATGTACGCTGCCGCGGCGGCATCGGCGGTAGCAGCGGCGCGCACGTGCTTCAGCGCGGTGCGCAGGGACGAACGTTGAGCTTTGTTGCGAATGGCGCGCGAGCGCGCCTGGCGCATCGCTTTCTTGGCGGATTTGATCTTCGGCATAGGCGCGGAAAATAGGCGGTAAGTTGCATCGGGTCAAGACTATACATATCTTTTGCCGTCACCTACCCGAGCACGCGCTATCTCCTTCGAGTTTCTGCTTTGGGCCCCTGTCCTGCTGTTTTCGATGGTGGCCCACGAGTATGCCCACGCGGAAGCGGCCTACCGCCAGGGTGACTCCACCGCCTACATGCTCGGGCGGCTGACGTTCAACCCCCTCAAACACATCGATCCCTTCATGACCGTGATTCTACCGCTCATGACGTGGTTCATGTGGGGCTATGCGTTTGGGGGCGCAAAGCCGGTGCCCGTCAACCCCCGCAATTATCGCAACTATGTACGAGGCGATATCATCGTCTCGCTGGCCGGCATAGCGGTGAACCTCGCACTGTTCCTGATTTTCACAGCCCTGTTTGCCGCCGTCGGGACCATCGCCGGAGCGCTTCCATCGCTTTCCCCAACGCTGGAGATTCTGCAGCGGATGATGGCGTGGGGCGTGTGGCTGAATCTGGTGCTGGCGTTCTTCAATCTGATACCGATCCCGCCGCTCGACGGCAGCCACGTCTTCTACCACCTGCTGCCCCCTAGCGCGGGCCTGCAGTATCGTCAATTGCAGCGCTTCGGCTTCTTGCCAATCGTGTTGGTCAGTTATCTCATGCCCGGGATCATTCGCTTCTTCTTGTGGCCGGCCTTCCAGTTACTCGATGTTGCCAAGCAAGTGATCGTTCCGATCGCGTTGCCCAACTCACTGCCAAGCGTGTTCGGGTTCCAATGATGACGGGGCCGATCATGCGGGACCAGTCAGCGTTCGTCGTCGAGCTGGAGAAGTTTTCCGGTCCGCTCGATCTGCTGCTGCATCTCATCCGCGAGGACGAGGTCGACATCACCGACCTCCCGATCGCCAAGATCGCCGATCAGTTCCTCGCGGTCATCCAGGACTTGGGGCTCAATCAGGCGGCGGACTATCTCGAAATGGCGGCGCGGCTGCTGCGGATCAAGGCGCAGATGCTGCTGCCGCGCCGGCTGGGAGACGACGAGTGGGAGGATCCCCGCGCGGAGCTGGTCCGCCGGCTGCTCGAGTACCAGCAGATCCGCGAGCTGGTCGACTGGCTCGGGCACGCCGCCGACGTGCGCGCCGAGCGGTTCGGGCGGGGCTACGAGGCGCCGCCGCCGGATGCGCCTCCCGCGCCCCTGCAGATCGATTTGAACGACCTGCTCGCCGCGGCCGAGCGCGTGATCTCGCTGATCCCGGAGCCGATGCTGCATCGCGTCGTCCCTCGGCCGCTCGACGTCGAGGGCGCGACGGCGAAGATCAACGCCCTCCTCGCCGAGCGCGAGCAGTTTGGCTGGTCGGACATCGTGGGCCGCGGCGCCACGATCGTCGATGTGCTGTCGGCGTTCATCGCCCTGCTCGAGTTCGCCAAGCGCGGTCTGGTGACGCTGTCCCAGCCTGAGCCCTTCGGCCCTATGGTGATTACGCGTGCAACCCCTCGCGAAGCTGCTTGAAGCGGCGCTGTTCGCCGCCTCGCGCCCCCTCACGCTCGAGGAGCTCGCGTCATTGGATCCAACCGCCGGCGAACATGCCGTCCGTGCCGCTCTTGCCGCCCTGCGGTCGGTGTACGCCGAGGACCACGGGGTCGAGCTGACCGAGATCGCCGAGGGATGGCAATTCCTGACGCGCCGCGAGTACGCCGAAACGATCGAGCGCGCGCAATTCGCCCTGCGGCCCCGGCGGCTGTCGCCGGCGGCGCTCGAAACGCTCGCGATCATCGCCTATCGCCAGCCGGTGGGCCGGCTCGAAGTCGACGAAATCCGCGGCGTCGACTCGGGCGCCGTGATGGACAAGCTGGTGGAGCGGGGCCTCATCGAGGTCGTGACCCGCGGCGAAGGTCTCGGTCGCCCGCTGCTGTATGGCACCACGCCGCCGTTTTTGGAGATTCTCGGTTTGAAGGACCTGGAAGATCTGCCGCGGCTCGAGGAGCTGTCGGTGGCGCTCCGGCGTCCCACGCCCGTCGACGACCCCGAATGACTCTCATGCGCCTGCAGCGCGCCCTGGCGCGCGCGGGCGTTACGTCACGCCGCAAAGCGGAAGACTTGATCCGCGCGGGCCGCGTGCGCGTGGACGGCGACACGGCCACGATCGGGATGAGCGTCGATCCCGATGCCCAGAAGATCACCGTCGACGGCCGGGCCGTCCGCAGCGCGACCCACACCACCTGGCTCGCACTCAACAAGCCCATCGGCTACGTGGTGAGCCGCTCCGATCCGGAAGGACGCCGCACGGTCTTCGGACTGCTCCCGAAGGTGCCCGGTCTCACGTACGTTGGTCGGCTGGACGTGATGACCTCCGGGCTGCTGCTGCTGACCACCGACGGCGCGGCGGCCCACCGGCTCATGCACCCGCGCTACGAGGTGCCGCGCACCTATTGGCTCGGCGTGCATGGCGCGGACGCTGCCGCGATCCGGGCGGCGCTCGCGCAACGCATCGTAATCGACGGCCGCGCGGTGCGTGTCGTCGAGTCGCGCGTGCGGCCGCAGGGGAAGTCGGTGGAAATCGAGCTGACGCTGGCTGAAGGGCGGCAGCGGATCGTGCGCCGCGTCGCCGAAGCGCTGGGTCTCAAGGTCGAATGGCTGCACCGCGTGTCCTACGGCCCTGTCCGGCTCGGCAAGCTGGCGGAGGGCCACTGGCGCGAGCTCACCCGGCAGGAGATCGGAGCGATCGAGCGACTGCATGGAGCTGGCTGACCGGACGGTAATGCTGCTCGGCGGGAGTGGCCTCGTCGGCCATGCCGTCGCGCGCCGAGTGCTGGCGGCCACGCCGCCGCCGCGCCGCCTCGTGCTCGTCGCACTGTACGAGGATGAAGTGCGGGCCGCCGCGCGCGCGCTCGAGCCCTACCGCAGCGGCGTGACCATCGATGTCGAATGGGGCAACATCTTCGCGCCGGCGTCGGTCGCGCGGCTGGATCTCGCGGTGATCCTGGCCAGCGACGAGCACCGCGCGCTGGTGCTGGGCGATTTGCTGGGCGATCTCACCGATGGGGTCCTCGAGCGCAGCCTCGTGTTGCAGCTGCTGGTGCGCTACAAACCTGAAGCGGTCGTGGATAGCATCAATACGGCGACTGCGTTTGCGTATCTGGACATTTTTCACAGCGCGCGGGCGTTGCTGGAACGTGCGCAGGATGGCGGTGTCGATCGCGCGACGATCGAGCGGCATCTGATGCGGCTGCCCATGCCGCAGCTGATCCGTCACGCGCAAATCATGACGGAGGCGCTGCGGCGGGCCGGCACGCAGGCCTACGTGAAAATCGGCACGAGCGGCACCGGCGGCATGGGATTCAACATCCCATACACGCATTCGGAAGAGCGGCCGAGCGCGACGCTGCTGACGAAATCGGCGGTCGCGGGCGCCCATACGATGCTCCTGTTTTTGTTGGGTCGTACGCCCGACGCGCCGATCACGGTGGAGATCAAGCCGACGGCGACCATCGCGTGGCGCGAAGTCGCACACGGGCCGGTGCGGCGCAAGGGCAAACACATCCCGCTCGTGGACTGCGAGCAGCCCGTGGCGCTGCACGAAGCATTTCGGCCGGGCGCTGCGCCGTGGCGCGACCTCGGCCGGCCACTCGACGGCGTGTATATCGACGTCGGGGAGAACGGGTTGTTCGCGCGCGATGAGTTCGAGACGGTCACGGCGCTGGGCCAGATGGAGTTCATCACGCCGGAAGAAGTCGCGGACTACGTGATGTTGGAGCTGCAGGGACGGCCGACGGGGAAGGACATCGTCGCGGCGCTCGACGCCTCGACCGCGGGCCCCACCTACCGGGCCGGCCTGTTGCGTCGGAACGCGGTCGGGCGGCTGCGGGCGCTCGAAGCGCGTCATGGCGACCGCGGCGTCGCCTATGAAATGCTGGGTCCGCCCCGGCTTACCAAGCTGTTGTACGAGGCCTATTTGTGCCGCCGGCTGCGGACCAGCGTGCGGGCCCTCGCGGACAGCCGCCCGGCAGAGCTGGCCGCCGCCGCCGAGCTGCTCCTGGCAGACGACACGGCGTTACGGCAGCACATTATCTCGGTGGGATTGCCCGTCGTGCTGCCCGACGGCAAGCGGGTGTATCGCGGCAGCACGGTGGTCGTGCCGCCGGGTTCCGGCGACCCGCTGCAGGTGGCGCCGCGCGGCTGGGTGGACTTGAGGCCGGACCATTTTGGGATCTGGGTCAAGCGCGCGCGGGAAATGGTGCGCCAAGCCGATGCACGCGCCGCGGGACCTCAGGGGTCGGGCAGCGATATGGACTGGAACGCGATCGATCCTGACGAGCCGATCGAGCCGTCGCGGTTCGCCACCTGGGTCTTCACGGTCGAGGAAAAAGGAACGCGGATCAAGCGCTGATGGCGATAGACACTGGAGCTGTGGACCGTGCGCTCGGCGCGATCGGCACGACATTCCGGCTGACGCGCCTCTACCCGCCGTCGCATCCGGCGGTGCTCGAAGCAATGCGCCATATCGCCGCCTCGCTGCCGGCACTCGCCGGGCTCGGGTCGGTCGAGTGGAAGATCGGCGCGACCGGCTTGCACTGGCATGGCCAGCATCTGCTGCCGCGCAACACCCAAGTCGCCGAGCTCTCCGGATTGCTGTTCGCGCGCGGCATCCGCGCGATCCAGGTCAATCCCGGTGTCACGCCGGAGCATTGGCTTGGCCTGTTCGGCGTCGCCGTGGGCAATGTCGCGCCCGATGACGCCGTGCTCGGCCGAATCACCGTGCTGCTGGGCCGCCGCGCAAGCCAGCGGCTGTCGGCGTCCCGCGCCCTTGGCGAAGTGCCGCCGGCAGCGGAGCCTCCTCCGGTTGAAGCGCCCCCGCCCCCCCCGCCTCAGCCTCCGTCTGCGTCTCCGGCGCCGCCGCCGCCGCCCCCGCCTCCCGGACCGGGACCAGTAGCGTGGAGCCCAACCGCAACGGTGAATCCCAATCGCGCGAGTGGCGTGTTCCGGCCCGATGTGCTGCCGCCCGACGTCGAAGCACGCCGGGCCGTGACCGCGTTGCAGGCAGCGTCGCGACCCGAAGATCAGCGCGTGATCATCGAAAAGGTGCGGCAGCTCACGCCGAGCGTCATCGCGTTGCGCGACATTGGCGCGGTCGCCGAAGTCGTCGCCGGGCTCGACCGATCACTCGGCAAGATTCAGGATCCCGAGATCCAGGAGGCTATCGGCGAGGTGGCGGGGGCGCTTGCGGATGAGACTATAGTGGAGCGTATGGTGGCACGGCTGGGTGAGCCCCGCGTGCCGCCGGCAGAGCGCGCGCATCTGGTTCACGCGGTCGGGGCTCTGGGGGCGGTGTCCGCGGGGTACGTGGTCGATGCGTACCTGCATGCGCTGCCGGAGTTACGGGAGGCATATCGAGCCGCCATGCGGGCGGCGGGTGAGCGCACGGTGGAGTTGCTCCAGGCCCGGATCGAGAGCAAAGTCCCCGAAGTGGTCGCCGCGGCCGCCGAGTTTCTCGGCCTGAGCGGGAGTCCTGAGGTTGCGGAGTCGTTGATTCGCTTGACGCGTCATGTCGACGAGCGCGTGCGCGAGGCGGCGCTGCTCGGTCTGGCGGAGCTGGGTGGCCGGGAGATCTCGCGGCCGGCGATCCCCTCGCTGAAGGATGAATCGGTGCTGGTGCGGACCGCGGCGGCACGCGCGGTCGCGGCGGCGGGGGACGTGGCGGCGACGACCGTGCTGGTGCGGCGTCTGGAGCAGGAGAAGGACGAAGGGGTATTGGCTGCGTTGCTCAAAGCCATCGGTCAACTCGGTGCCCCGGAAGCATTGGAAGTGCTGGCGAAATTCGCCGAGCCGGGCGGCAAACCACGGCGCACACCCTTCGTGCGAGCTGCCGCCATCGAGGGGCTCGCCCGACTGGATCGATTGGAGGCAAAAGCCTTGCTGGAACTCTACGCGCGGGACAAGGAGCCGACCGTGAAGCGGGCAGCTGAGGCGTCGCTGCGATGACGACGCGCGCAGGATCGGGGGCCGAGAAAGCGGGCGCCAAGACGCAGGACGCGGTGCTGGCGCAGACCATCACGCGCGAAGTGGCGAAGCGCGTCGTCGGCCAGGAGGTCATGGTCGAGCGCCTGTTGATCGGCTTGCTCACCGGTGGCCACATTCTGCTCGAGGGCGTGCCGGGACTTGCCAAGACACTCGCGGTGAAGACCGTCGCGGAATGTCTGAAGATCACCTTCTCACGCATCCAGTTCACGCCCGACCTGCTGCCCGCCGACGTGATCGGCACGATGGTGTACGACCAGCGCTCGCAGGAGTTCTATCCCAAGAAGGGGCCGTTGTTCGCGAACCTCGTGCTCGCGGACGAAATCAATCGTGCGCCGGCCAAGGTGCAGTCGGCCCTGCTCGAAGCGATGCAGGAAAAGCAGGTAACGATCGGCGGCGAGACGTTCTTCCTGGGCGAGCCGTTCCTCGTGCTCGCTACGCAAAACCCGATCGAGCATGAAGGCACCTATCCGCTCCCCGAAGCGCAGCTCGACCGCTTCATGCTGAAGGTGCGCGTCGGCTACCCGACGCGCGACGCGGAGAAAGAGATCGTGGGACGCATGGCGTCCGGCCGGCCCATCGAGGTGCAGCGCATCGCCGAGGCCGACGACATTCTCGCCGCGCGCAGCGCGATCGCCGAGCTGTTCATGGATCAGAAGGTCGTGGATTACATCGTGGACACCGTGCGCGCGACCCGCGAGCCACAAAACGTCGGGCTAGCGGAGCTCAAGCCCCTCATTGCCTTCGGCGCCTCGCCGCGCGCCTCGATCTACCTGGCCCAAGCCGCGCGCGCCCACGCCTACCTCCGCGGCAGAGCGTTCGTCGTGCCCGAGGACGTAAAGGCCATGGCGTTCGACGTGCTGCGCCACCGCGTGCTGCTCACGTTCGAGGCGGAGGCCGAGGACATGACGGCCGATCAGGTGATCGCGCGAATCCTGGAGGCCGTGGGCGTGCCGTGACGTATACGGGCGGAGAGCGTCGGCGCGAGGTCACCTCACCGCTACGCCGCCGGCGGCGGTCGGTTCCGGCCGAAGTCCTGAAGAACGTGAAGGGGATCGAGCTCCGGGCGCGGAACCTGGTCAACACCCTCTTCACCGGCGAGTACCGCTCCGTCTTCCGCGGCCAGGGCATCGAGTTCGCCGAGGTCCGCGAATACCAGCATGGCGACGATTTCCGCGCCATCGACTGGAACGTGTCGGCGCGCATGGGCCATCCCTTCGTGAAGACGTTCATGGAAGAGCGCGAGTTGACGCTGCTCCTCATCGTCGATCAATCCGGCTCGCTGCATTTCGGCCGTCCCTACACCAAAGCCGGTTTGGCCGTCGAGGTCGCCGCGGTGCTGGCCCTCGCCGCCGCGCGGCACAACGACCGCGTGGGCACGCTGCTCTTCGCCGATGCGGTCGAGTACGTCGTACGGCCCGCCAAGGGGCGCGCGCACGCCATGCGCGTCATTCGCGATCTTGTGGCGTTTGCGCCGCGCGGCCGCGGGACCAATCTCGCCGGCGCCTTGCGCTACGCCGCCAAGCTGCTGCGGCACCGGGCGATCGTCGTGGTCCTCTCCGATTTTCGCGCCGAGGGGTGGGAAGAGGCGCTGGCGCAGGTCGCCGCCCGGCACGAGGTCGTCGCCATTACCGTCGACGATCCGCGCGAGTACGACATCCCCGACGCCGGCTGGGTGGAGCTGGAAGACGCCGAGACGAGCCAGCGCCACCTCGTGGACACGAGTCACGCCCCGACGCGCACCCGGATTCGTGTCGCCGCCGAGCGATTGCAACAAGAGCGCACGCGCAAGCTGGTGCAGGCCGGCGTCGACCGCGTCGCGCTGCATACCACCGTTCCGTACGGACCGCCCCTGCGGCGCGCGTTCGCCGAACGGGCGCGGCGGATGAGCCGGTGATCGGACTGCTGATCCTCTTGATCCAGGCCGGGGACGGCTGGGCGGTCGCGCCGAGTCGACCCACGGTCGGGGACACCATCCGACTCGAGCGCACGGTGTCCGCGCTCCCGGGTTGGCGCATCCGCGCCGGCAGGCTCTCGTCGGGTTCCGTCGCCGAGCCGCTCAGCGACGCCGTGGTGCTCGCAACCTCTACACCCGGGCAGTGGGTCGTGCGGTATGCGATTGTCGCCTGGGCGCCGGGGCCCACCACGCTGGAGATGCCTGCCCTGTGGCGTCTCGGGCCCGACGGCAGCGTCGATTCGGTTCCCGGGGGTAGCGCGACGTTCCGCGTCGCGAGCGTCATTCCCGACAGTGTGAAATCGCCGGGACCGCAGCCAGCCGTTGGACCACTGCGCCTCGATCGCTCGAGCCCGCTTCCGGTTGTTGCCGCCGCGCTGCTTGCGGGAGGTGTGCTCGTCCTCCTCATCGCATGGAAACGGCGTGGGCCCCGGGTGCTCGCGGCTGGCGTGGGTGTGGCGGGTGACGCCGAGGTGCCGGACGCCCGCTGGCTCGCGGCGGGGGAGCCGAAGGCGGTCGCGGCACGCGCCGCGCAGCGCTTGCGCTTCGCGTTGGCCCATGCGATCCCCGAGGCGCATGCCGCGCTGAGTACCGAGGAATGTCTGGCGGTGGTCGAACGCGCCCGGCCCGACGCGCCGCTGCGCGACTTGCGAGAACTCCTGCTCGCGCTCGATCAGGTGGCATTCGCCACGGCGCACGGCGTCGAAATCGCGCCGCTGGCCGCACGAGCTCGTGCGCTCGCGCGGGAGCTTGGCAATGGAGCCCGGCGGTGAGTTTCGCACGTCCCCTCCTGCTCGTGTTGCTGCTCGCGTTGCCGTTGTGGTGGTGGTGGCGCAAGCGGCGCCTGTCGCGTCTCGCCGGCGCGCCGACGAGTGACGTGCGCCCCGCGCTGGGACCGCTCGAGCGAGTCTGGATCGCGCGTCTGCCGGTCTCGCTGCGCTCGCTGTGTCTCGCCGCCTGGATCATCGGCGCCGCCGGCCCGCGGCTGGGCTCGGCGCGCGCCGAGCTGCGCAGCGAGGGCATTTCGATTGTTCTCGCCATGGACATTTCGAGCAGCATGCTGGCCGAGGACTTTACGCCCGCCAACCGGCTCGATGTGGCGCGCCGCACCGCGACGGAGTTCGTGCGCGCTCGAGCGTCCGATCGTATCGGGCTCGTGGCGTTTGCAGGGCAGGCCCTTACCCAGGTGCCGATCACCACGGATTACGAAGTGCTCGAAGAGGCAATCCGCCAGATCCGGGTGGGCATCCTCGAGGACGGCACCGCGATCGGCACGGCGATCGCCACCAGCGCGAACCGGCTGCGCCGTGCTCCCGGCAAGAGCAAGGTGATCGTGCTGTTGACCGACGGAGTGAACAACAAGGGTACCGTGGATCCCAGGACGGCGGCGCAGGCGGCTGCTGCGTTCGGGATCAAGATCTATACGATTGGCGTCGGGAGCCAAGGTGAGGCGCCGGTGCCGACGGGGCAGGGGCCGCTTGGTCTGCGCTACGAGACGATGCCGGTGCAGATCGACGAACCGTTGCTCGGCGAGATCGCCCGCACGACAGGCGGCCGGTATTTCCGCGCGACGGACGCGACGTCGTTGTCCAACATCTTCAGCGAGATCAATCGGCTCGAGAAGACGCCCGTCCAACACCTGGTCTATCACCGTTTCGATGAGGCCTATCGCTGGCCCCTCGGGATCGGCCTGCTCGCCCTCGCGCTGGAGCTGGTCCTCGCGGGCACGTTCGCGGTGCGCGTGCCGTGATCACATTCGACGCACCGATCGTGGTGGCGCTCGCCCCGGTCGTCGCCGCCGCCGTGTGGGCAGCCGCGGCGTGGGCGCGGCGTTCCCGAGTGCGGCGCGCGGCGGCGTGGTCCGAGATCACCGCCCGGATCGCGCGCTCCGCCGGGAAGCGCGGGGCGCCCGCGCTGGGTCTCGCGGCCGGGCTCGCCGCCGTGGCGCTGGCGGGGCCACGCTGGGGTGAGGAGCAGATCGTCACCGAAAGCCGCGGGCTCAATGTCGTCTTCGCAATCGACATTTCGCGCTCGATGCTGGCCGAGGACGCCAAGCCGAGCCGGCTGGGGCGGGCGCTGCGCGAAGCCCGCCGCCTGGTCCAGGACCTCGACGGCGATCGTCTCGGTCTCTCCGCGTTCGCGGGCACGAGCTACATCCTGTCTCCTCTGTCGGTCGATGGCTCGGCGATCACGCTGTATCTCGATGCGCTCGACCCGGACGTCGCCTCGGAAGGCGGCACCGAACTCGGGTCGGCGCTCGCCCAGGGGATCGATCTGTTGCACGCGAGTCCCGAGATCGCCGATCGGGTGCTGGTCGTGTTCACCGACGGCGAAGGCCACGATTCTCTGGAGCAGGCGGTGCAGGAAGCCCGTCGCCTCGCGGGGCTGGGCATTCACCTGATTCTGGTCGCCGAGGGCGGGCGTCAGCCGACCAAGATTCCGGTGCGCGACGATCGCGGCACGCTGGTGGCGTGGCAGCAGGACGAATCGGGGAATCCCATTCTGACCAGCCGGCGCGAGGATGTGCTCGGGACGCTCGCCGACGCCGCGCAGGGGACGATTGTCGCGGCGGAGCTGCCGGACCAGGCGGGAGCCGTGCGCGATCTCGTGGCGTCGTACAAGCGGGCGACGGCAACCGAGAGCCGCACCCAACGCGGCCGGCCGCGTGCCTGGATTCCGTTGCTGCTCGCGGCGCTCGTGTTGGCCGCGCAGACGGTCACGCGCCGCACGGCGGCGCTCATCGGCCTGCTGCTGTGTCTGCTCCCGCATGTCGGCGCCGCCCAGACGCAGCGACCCCGTTCCGGCGCCGAGAAGGCGTGGGATCGCGGCGATGCGCGCGCGGCGGCGGCCGGTTATCTCGCGGAGCTGAAAGCGCGCGACGACGACGATACGGCGTGGTACAATACCGGCACGGCCGCGCTCGCCGCCGGTGATGCCGCGCTGGCGCGGACGTCACTGGCCCACGCGTCCGCGTCGCTCGATCCCGAGCTGCGGTTTCGGGCGCTCTACAATCTCGGCCTGCTCGCGTTGCTCGAGGCGAAGGGCGACAGCACGAATCGCGAAGCACACCTCGCCGACGCGGAGCGCGCCTACCGCGAGGCGCTGCTACTGAAGCCGAACGACCGCCACGCAAAATGGAATCTCGAGCTGGTGAACCGCATGCGCGGAGGCGGGCAGACCAACAAGCCGAATCCACCGCCGCCGCCGTCCCCGGGTGGTGGCGGAGCAGCACAGCAACCGCCGCCGCCGCAGGGCGCGGGTGGGGGAGGCGGCGCGATGAGCGAATCACAAGCGGATCAAGTGCTCCGCTCCATCGGTCAGGAAGAGCTGCGGACCCGTCGCGATCGGACCGGGCGCACTCGCCGCGCCGCGCCTGCCGGGGTCAAGGACTGGTGATCGGCATCGTTGCCGTCGTCGCGGCACTGATGGTCACGCAGGGCGCCGAGGTGACGGCCGGCGTGGATCGCACCCACCTGCGCGCGGGCGAAGAGCTCACGCTGACGATCCGCGCCCGTAGCCGCGCGAGCGATCCCGTCGAGATCATGGTGCCCTCGTTGAACGGGTTCGCGATCGTGGGTACCCGCGACATGACCGAAGTCTCGTTCAACGGTGCTTCCGGATCGGTCCGCACGACGGTGCGCGAGCTACAGCTGCGGGCACAGCAACCGGGCGCGCTGCTGATCGGGCCGGTGCGCGCCCGGCAGGGTGTGAGTGTCGTGGCGACCGATCCGATTCTCGTCACCGTCGACAGCGCGGCCGACCGCACGACGTCGACGCTGAGCCCGCTGGCGCGCTCGCTGCTCGCGAGCACGCCGCCGCCGGTGTCACGGCGCACTGACCGCGTGGCACTCACGATGCTCGTGCCGAGCGACTCGGTGTACGCGGGCGAGCAGGTCGACCTCATCGCCGCGGCCTGGATCCCCCGCGAGCTCGGCCAGCGCATGCGCCGGCAGCCGCTCTTGACGCTGGTGACGCCGGAAGGCGTGTGGGCCTACCCCGCCGCCATCTCATCCGGCGTCGCGCTCTCGCGGCAGGTGGGCGGGCGGTGGATCGACCTGTACATCGCCCATGAGGTCGTGTTCCCCCTGACGACCGGCCGCCTGATTATTCCGCCAGCGTCGGTTGAATACGCGCTCCCCGTGTCGTTCTCCTTCTTCAGCCGGGAGGAGCGCTACACGCTGCGGAGCGATTCGATCGCGATTACGGTGTTGCCGCTGCCGGCCACGAATCCGCCGACGAACGTAGTCGGTGAGAAGTTGAGTCTGGAGCTCCAGA
Organism: Gemmatimonadales bacterium; assembly: GCA_036395695.1. Lineage (GTDB taxonomy): Bacteria > Gemmatimonadota > Gemmatimonadetes > Gemmatimonadales > GWC2-71-9 > 20CM-2-65-7. The sequence goes on along the minus strand of DASWDA010000073.1, from coordinate 9,130 downwards.
TGGATCCCGCGGCCACGCGGGTCGGCGAGCCAGTCGACGCGTCCGTCACGATCACCGGCATCGGCAACGTCGCGCTGTGGCCCGAGCCGCCCCTCAAGTGGCCGGCCGGGTTTCGCGTCTATCCCGCGCAAACCGACGTCCGCATCGCGCCGGATGCAGGGCGGATCGCCGGCAGCAAGACGGTGCACTTTCTCGCGGTGCCTGACTCCTCCGGCAATTTCGTGTTGCCCGAAGTGCGCTACAGCTACTTCAATGCGACTGCCCGCCGCTATGAGACCGCGACCACCGCGCCCCGCGCGCTCGCCGTCGCGCCGGGCGCCGAGCCGCGGGCCGCACGCGTCCTGCCGCCGCTCCTGCCCGCCCGCGGCGACCTCGCGTCGGACGTGGTGAGCCGGACTCTGGGGTGGCAGGGGTGGCTCGCCCTGCTGCTCGTGCCCCCGGCGTTCGCGGCGCTCGCGCGGCGCCGTCGGAGTCGGGCGCCACGGGCGGCGGTGGTCGCCGGCGGCCCGCAGCGTTCGCCGCTCCGTCGCCTGGAGCGGGAGTTCCTCGCGGTTCTGGCGAGCCATGTCTCGGATCCCTTCGCGCGTGACGGGGACGGGCTGGCGCAGGCGTTGCGGGCCGCGGGCGTGGACAGCGCGGTCGCCGACCATGTCAAACGGTTGCGCGACCGGCTGCGGGCCGCGCGGTATGGACCGCGTGGGCTGGGCGATGGAGCGGAGATCGCGGCGGAGATCGAGCAGGTGCTCCGGGTCCTGGGCGCGGAAGGATCGGTTGGGGCGCGCCGGCCGCATCCGATCGTCACCGCGATGCTGCTCATGGCGGTGATAGGGGCGCAGCATGCTGCGCCCCTACAGGCGCAAACCGCGCGGACGCCGAGTGCGGAGGCTCTGTTCGAGGCAGGCGCGCTGCGCGCGGCGGCGGATTCATTCGCCGCGCGCGCGGCCCGCGAGCCGCGCGATCCCGCGCATTGGTACAACCTCGGCGCGACGTTGTACCGCGCGGGCGCTGACGGCAAGGCAACGGCCGCATGGATCCGCGCCGCGCGCCTCGCCCCGCGCGAGCCGGCGATCCGGCGTGCGCTGCGACTGTTACCGGCACCGGACCCCGTCACCGCGGATCTGCTGCAGGTCGGGTGGGCGACGCCCGCGGAATGGGGGCTCGTCGCCGCTGCCGGTTGGATCTTGCTCTGGCTCATGATTGCGTTCGGCGCTCGCCGGCGCGCCGTGCTCGCGGTGTTCGGCGCCGTCGCCAGCGCCGCGTTCGTGCTGGGGGCGATCGAGTGGCGGCGCCGGGACCAGCCGATCGCCGTCGTGATCGCGGAAACCGCACCGGTGCGAGCCGCGCCGTACGGCGGTGCCAGCGCGGCAGCCTCGATCCCAGCGGGCGGTGCGCTGCTGCTGGGCCGGAGCTATGGTGCGTGGGTCGAAGTGCATCGCTCGGATGGAATCCACGGCTGGGTCCTCGGCGGGGAGATCTCGGGATTGTGAGTGTGCTCGCGCGCGCGCGCGTCCAGGTACTTGCCGGGAACGTCGCCAATCAGATCGCGGCGGGCGAAGTCGTCGAGCGGCCGGCCTCCGTCGTCAAGGAGCTGGTCGAGAACGGCCTCGATGCCGGCGCCCGAGCGATCCGCGTCGAGCTGGAGGACGGGGGCAAGACGTTGATTCGCGTGAGCGACGACGGCGCGGGGATGGATCGCGACGACGCGCAGCTCGCGCTGCAACGTCACGCGACGAGCAAGATCCGCACGGCGACCGACTTGATCGGCGTGGCGACGTTCGGATTCCGCGGCGAGGCGCTCCCCGCCATCGCGTCGGTCTCGCGCTTCGAGCTCGAGACCTGTGGCGAAGGGGAAGACGCCACGCGCCTGCGCGTTACCGGCGGGAAGCTGGACGCGGTCGAAGACTCGGTGCGCCAGCGGGGCACCACGGTCACCGTGCGTGGCCTGTTCTACAACACGCCGGCGCGCCGGAAATTCCTCCGTGCGACCGCGACGGAGACACGCGCCGCGGTCGAAGCGCTCACGGTCCTCGCGCTCACGCGGCCCGATGTCGCCTTTTCGCTGACCAGCGACGGACGGGTCCTGCTCGACTGCACGCCGGCGGCGCGGCTCATCGATCGCGCGCAGGCGCTGTGGGGTGGTGAGCTGGCGGACACACTGCTCGCCGTGTCGCACCGCGCTGGTCCGCTGGAAGTCAGCGGGCTCGTGCAGCGTCCGGCGCAGGCGCGGCCAGCCGGGCGCAAGGGCTACGTGTTCGTGCGCGGCCGCCCCATCCGCGATCCCTTCATTCTCCGCGCGGCCGAGGCGGGGTATCGCTCGACGATCGCGCCCGGCGATCGGCCATCACTCCTCTTGTTTCTCGACCTCCCCGGCGACGCCGTGGACGTGAACGTGCACCCGGCGAAGCTCGAAGTGCGGTTTCGGGACAAGTTCTTTGTTGAAAAAGTAGTTGGGGAGGCTGTGCGGGAAGCGTTGGCGCCGTTAGAGGCGGCGGCGCCGTTGGGTGGTGTCGGGTTTCAGGTGTCTGGTGCCTGGTTTCAAAGGGAAGGTTCGGCCTCGCCAGTGGCCGGAGTTCCATTGGAGCTCTTCCGCGCGGAGTCCCTGACACCAGACGCCAGGCACCAGACACCGCTTTTGCAGGTCTTCGACACGTATATCCTTTTCCAAACCGATTCCGGTGTGGCGATAGTCGATCAACATTCCGCCCACGAGCGCGTGTTGTACGAAGACGTGATGCGACAGCTGTCGGGCGACGGCGCGCCGGCGCAGCGGCTGCTCTTGCCGCTGACGCTCGACTTCGCGCCGGCCGAGCTCGACGCGATCGAAGCGCATCGCGAGCTGCTCACCCGCGTCGGCTACGAGATCGAGCCGTTCTCCGGCCGCAGCATCGTCGTGCATACGGCGCCGAACCCGCACCCGCGGTTCGAAGCCGCGCGCTGCCTGCAGGAGCTGGTCTCCGATCTCGCCGGTGGCCGCTTTGGCGGCTGGCAGAATCGGTTGGAGCGCTTTGCGGCGACGTACGCGTGTCGGGCGGCCATCAAGGCCGGACAGACCCTCGACGTGGGCGAGATGCGCCAGCTGATCGTGCGGCTGCTCACGGCGTCGTTGCCCGCACACGACGTCCACGGCCGGCCGTCCATGGTCCAGCTGCCGAAAGAGGAATTAGAGCGCCGATTTGGAAGGTCCCCATCCTGAAGGATGGGCTCGGCACAGCAATGTCCTTAAGGACAATGACTGCCGAGCACACGCTTTAGCGTGTGAAATGACCGAACGACCCCTTACACTAGTCATTGTAGGCCCCACCGGCGTCGGCAAAACCGCCGTCGCCGCCGCGCTCGCCGCGCTCACCCCCCTCACCGTCATCTCTGCCGATGCCCGGCAGGTCTATCGCAATCTCGATATCGGCACGGCGAAGCCCGATCCCGAGACCCTCGCCCGGGTCCCGCATTACGGCCTGGATCTAGTCGATCCTGGAGAGCGCTACAGCGCGGGACGATTTGCGCGCGATGCCGCGGCGTGGATTGCCGCGGTGCGGGCCGCCCACCGCCTACCGGTGGTGGTCGGCGGCACGGGGCTCTACATCCGCGCCCTTGCCGAGGGGCTGTTTCGCGAGCCGCCGTTCGACCCGGACCGGCGGGCGCAGCTGCGCCAATGGTCCGAGTCGCTCGAGGGCGCCGACCTCGCGCGCTGGGCGGGCCGGCTCGACCCCCAATTCCTGGGCGGCGGCCGCCAACGCGCTGCCCGGGCCGTCGAAGTCGCGTTGTTGACCGGACACGCGCTCTCGTGGTGGCAGCGGGAGGCGCGCGAAGGCGCGACGCTCAGTCCCTGGTACATTCAGTTGACCGTTCCGCGCGAGCTATTGCACCGCCGGCTCGCCGCGCGCGTTGATCAGATGCTGGCGGCTGGACTCGTCGGCGAAGTGCAGCGGCAATTGGACGCCGGGGTTGCCACGGACGCCCCTGGGCTCGACGGGATCGGGTATCGGGAGGTGGTCGCGATGTTGCACGGCCAGTTGTCCGAGAGTGCGCTGCGGGACTCTATACTGGTATCCACCAGGCGTTACGCGAAACGCCAGGATACGTGGTTTAGAAACCAATTGCGCCGTCAGCCGTCTGCCGTCAGCCAGCAGCGTGAGGTGTGGACACTCGATGCCACTTCATCGCCATCGACATTAGCAGGCGAAATCATGAACCGGTGGAAACAGATGGCTGACGGCTGATGGCAGACGGCTAGGTCATGAGAATCGGCATCACGTGTTATCCGACCTACGGAGGCTCGGGCGCCGTCGCGACGGAGCTCGGCCTCGAGCTGGCGCGCCGCGGCCACGACATTCATTTCATCTCGTACGCCAGCCCGTTCCGCCTCCGCGGGTTCGCCGAGCGCGTGACGTTCCATGAAGTCACCCAGCTCGAGTATCCGCTGTTCGAGCAGTCTTCCCCGTACGCGCTCGCGCTCGCGGTCAAGCAGCACGAAGTCGCCAAGCGCGAGCAGCTCGACCTCATGCACGCGCATTACGCGATTCCGCACGCGGCCACCGCCTGGCTCGCGAAGCAGATGCTCGAGGATGAGGGGTTGGGTCTGAAGATCGTCACGACGCTGCACGGCACGGACATCACGCTGGTCGGTCAGGATCCTTCCTACTATACGCTCACCAAGTTCTCCATCGAGCAGTCTGATGCGGTGACGGCCGTTTCCTCCTATCTGCGCGACGAGACGTATCGCGCCTTCGGGTGCGGGCAGTGCGATTTACGCGTCATCCCGAACTTCATCTCGACGACCGACTACCATCCGCCCACGGACGACAGCGATCGCAGGAAGCTCGCGCCGCAGGGTCATCGCGTGCTCGTGCACGTGTCGAACTTCCGGCCGGTGAAGCGCGTCGGCGACGTCGTCCAGGTCTTCGCCACCGTGCGCAAGAAGCTTCCGGCTACCCTCGTGCTCGTCGGTGACGGTCCGGACCGCGATGCCGCCGAACAGCAGGTCGATAGCCTCGGGCTGCGCAAGGACGTGCGATTCCTCGGCAAGGTCGAGAACGTCGGGGACGTGCTGCGCGGCGCCGACCTGTTCTTGCTGCCGTCGGCGACGGAGTCCTTCGGCCTCGCCGCGCTCGAGGCGATGGCGTGTGCGGTGCCGGTCATCGCGAGCGCCGCGGGCGGCATTCCGGAGGTCGTCGAGGACGGGAAGACCGGCTTCCTCGCGCCGCCGGGCGACGTCGCGACGATGGCGGATCGCGCGCTGCGCGTATTGGAGAGCGCGGACCTGTACCAGCGCTTGAGGCAGAACGCGGCAGCGCGGGCCCTCGAGTTCGCCGCCGACCGCGTCGTGCCGCGGTACGAAGCGCTGTATGAGGAAGTCCTGCGCTAGTGACAACCGTCCTGAGGTTGGTGCGGGGAACGAATCTGCTGATCGCCGCCGCCGGCGTTGTCGCAGGCGGGTGGATCGCGCTCGGCCGGATCGGGTTCTCCAAGGAACTGGTGTTCGCCGCGCTGTCCGGGATCGCGCTCGGCGCGGTCGGCAACACCTGGAACGACATTCGGGACGTCGTGGCCGATCGCATCAATCGTCCCGGCGCGCGGCCGTTGGCAGCGGGGCAGGTGTCGCGCGGCATCGCAGATTTCGTTGTGTTCGACGGTTCGTTGGTTGGACTCGCGCTGGCCGGTTTGGTGAGCGGATGGCTATTCCTTGCCGGCCTTGCCGCCCTTGCCGTCATGTTGATCTACTCGCCGCTCCTCAAGCCCCGGCCGTTGCTCGGTAACGTGGCCGTGGCCGTCGTGGCGGGGTCACCGCCGTTCTTCGGGGCGCTGGCCGTGGGCCTGCCGGCCGCCGGCGTTGTCCCGTGGGTGCTCGCGGCGTGGCTGCACCTGGTGCGTGAGGTCGTGAAGGACGTCGAGGACGAGGCGGGCGATCGGACGATCGGGCGCCGCACGCTGCCGATCGCGCTCGGCCGGCGGCCCGCCCTCGTGGTGGCCGCGGGCGTCGCGCTGCTCTTCGTGCCGGCGAGTCTGCTGTTGCCCCGGAGCGCCGGCTATGGCGGCGCCTACTTCGTGATCGCGCTCCTGGCGCAGATGGCGGTGCTCGTTGCTGCAACGTGGTTGTTGCTTGGCAAGGTGGAGCGAGTGAGTGCGCTGCTGAAAGGCGCGATGGTCATCGGGCTCGCCGCGCTGGTCGCGGGAAAGGTCGCATGACTCTCTGGCAAGGCATTCTCCTCGGGTTAGTGCAGGGGCTCACCGAGTTTCTTCCGGTCTCGAGCTCGGGGCATCTCGCGCTGACGCGGGCGCTCACGGCGATGCAGATGAGTGAACAAACGTTCGTGTTCGTCGCGGTCACGTTGCACGTCGCGACCTTGTGTTCCGTCTTGGTGGTCTACGGTCGCAAGCTCTGGCAGATCGTCGTCGGCACGCTGCGTGGCAGCGCGGTCGATCGGCGGTACGCGATCCTGCTCATCATCGGGACCATCCCGGGTGCCGTGCTCGGGGCGCTCTTTCACGAGCGGTTCGAGCAGGCGTTCGGGTCGCTGCGCTTTATCGGTGCGGCGTTCATCGTCACAGGACTCGTGCTCTGGTCGACTCGCTGGGCGAAGGTACGAGCCGAACCACTGACCGCCGGCGGTGCCCTGCAAATCGGGCTCGCACAGGCTGTCGCAATCTTTCCCGGGATCTCGCGCTCGGGGTCGACCGTCAGTGCCGCGCTCTGGCGAGGACTTGCTCCGGTCGACGCCGCGGAATTCAGCTTTCTCCTCGCGGTGATCATCATTGCCGGGAGCGGAGTCTTCGAGGCTCGACACGCGGTGACCGACATCGCGGCGGTTGGCGCGCTGCCGCTCGCTGCGAGCTTTGTGGCAGCCTTCGCGAGTGGTATTTGGGCTATCCGGTTCCTCGTGGCGATGCTGCGGCGCGGGCGTTTCTCCATCTTCGCGCCGTACTGCGTCGCGATCGGGCTGTTCACGCTTGCGTACGTGCTGTGGCACGGCTGACGCTCGACGACATTCCGACGACGGCGCTGGCGCGGCGCTGGGGCGTACCACAGTGCGGCGTGTTCCGCACGCTCACATCCAGCCTCGATGCGATTCACGACCTCGGCGCGCAGGGCGCGCCGGCGGGAACGGTCGTGCTGGCCGAAGAACAGACGGCGGGGCGGGGTCGAGACGGGCGCACCTGGCGCTCGCCGCTGGGCGGCGTCTGGCTCGGGATCCTGCTGCGGCCCCCACCGCCGCTCCCGGCGGCGGGCGTGCTGTCGCTGCGCGTCGGGCTCGTGCTCGCCGACGTCGTCGAGGCCATCCTCGGCGTACGTCCGACGTCGCTCTCCGGGCCGCGCGCGGGACTGAAATGGCCGAACGATGTACTGGTGAATGACCGCAAAGTCGCTGGGATTCTGTGCGAGAGCCGCTGGCAGGGTGAGACACTCCAGTGGCTCGGCGTCGGCGTCGGCGTCAACGTGGCGAACGACATCCCGGCCGAGCTGGCCGAGCGCGCCGTCGCGCTCCGTGACCTGCGGCCCATCGTCCGTCGCATCGACGTCCTGGATCAATTGGTGCCCGCGCTGTTGCGGCTCACGGCGCACGGCGCACAGCTCACGGAGTTTGAATGCGCCGCCTTCGCGCGCCGCGACTGGCTGCGCGGCCGGCAGATCCGAACGCCGCTGGCGGGGCGCGCCGCCGGGATTCGTCCCGACGGCGCGCTGCTCGTCGATACCGGAGCGGGAACGACGATGGTGCAGGGCGGCCACGTCGAGCTATCTTAGCCGCCCCATGCTCCTCGCCTTCGACATCGGCAACACCGAGACGACGGTTGGACTGTTTGCGGGTGATCGGCTGGAGGCGCATTGGCGCCTGCACTCTACGCCGCACCGCACCCCGGACGAATGGGCGGCGGCGTTCACGGCGCACCTGACCCAGGCGGGCCACTCGACCCAGGAAGTCCGTGCGGCCATCGTGGCGTCGGTCGCGCCGCCGGTGACGGAAAGTCTGTGCGAGGGGATCGAGGCCGCGACGACGCGTGAACCGGTGCGCGTGGATGGGCGATCCAAGCTCCCGATGGTCCTCGATGTCGATGAGCCGCTCACCGTCGGCGCCGATCGCATCGTCAACACGCTGGCCGCGGCCGAGCTTTTCAAGAAGGACACGATCGTCGTCGATTTTGGCACGGCGACGACGTTCGACTGCATCACCGTCGCAGGCAACAGTGCACCGCGCTTCATCGGTGGCGTGATCATGCCCGGTCTGCGCACCGCGTCCGACGAACTCGTGCGCAAGACCTCGAAACTCCCCGCCACCGAGCTGCTCCCGCCGACCAAGGCGATCGGCCGCCGCACCGAGGATTGTATTCGCGTCGGTGTCCTGTGGGGCACTGCCGACGCGGTGGACGGGCTCGTGCGCCGAATCCAGGCGGAGTGGCCCTCCCGGAATCGCCCGCTCGTCGTGGCGACCGGCGGACTGGCCAATCTCGTCGCGCCGCTGTGTCAGGAGATCAAGTCCGTGCAGCCCGATCTGACGTTGATCGGCTTGCGGCTCGCCGCGGCGGCACTCGGTATGAAGTGGTAGCCGACGCCCGCACGCTGAACGCGTGGCGCCGCTGGGGGTACCGCCTCCTTCCCGGCGACTTCTACTCCTACGTCCTGCACATGCGTCCCGCCGAGTGGCCGATCATGGCGGGGCATACGCTGCTCGGGTATGTGCTCGCGGTGGGTGTGCAGGGCGCAGTCGGCGGACAGCAGTTGGGCGTGGCCCTGCTGGCGCTCGTCATCTGGGTGATCTTCCTGAACGGCGGCACGCTCGCCATCAACAGCGTATTCGACAAGGACGAGGGTGACATCGGGTATTTGAACTCGCCGCCCACGCTGCCGCGGCACCTGCTCTATTTCAGTCTCGTCTTGCTCGGCGGCGGCCAGGCGCTGGCGTTTTTGCTCCCGGTGGGATTTCGCATCGCGTATGCGATCTGTTTTGTCCTGTCGATCCTCTACTCTGTGCCGCCATTTCGTTTCAAAGCGGTCGCTGGTGTGGACTGGGTCATCAACATGTGGGGTTTCGGTACGCTCACACCGTATGCCGCATGGGCCGCGACGGGACGACCGCTCGACCTGGGTCACGGACTGATCCTGCTCGCATTTTGCCCCCTGTTTGCCGGGCTCTATCCG
>DASWDA010000072.1:0-15450 GCA_036395695.1 Gemmatimonadales bacterium | reverse complement strand
CAACCACCGAGCCGAGTCGCGGGGCATCGTGACCTCCTTGGTCGACCAATGGATGTGGGAGGTCCGTCAAGGCGACATCAAGCGATCGCTTGACGGGCGCTTGCGCCGCGTGTGACATGTTCTCGCCATGGCTCGTCACCGGATTCTCCTGGCCCTCGGCGCGATCGTTCTCAGCCTCGCAGCGCAGAGCAGCACGCAGGAGGCACGGTACCGGGTGGCATTCTCGGTCGATGCACGATTGAACGGCGTGCTGCGACAGACCGACACCGGGACCGTCCTGCGGGTGAGCGGCGCCGGCGGACCACGTCTCTTGGGCTTCTATCTCGGCATGGCCCATGATTCTGCGTTTCTGGGGACGCGCTCCGCGTTCGGCCCATCTACGCAGTTGGCTGTTGATTCGATTTGGACGCGTCATCACCCGACGGTGCGGAAGGCCCTGCACGGCATGCTGGTTGGCGCACTGGTTGGCGGCGTGGTTCAGCTCGCTCGCAGTCTCCGCGCGTCCTGCGGGTCGGGGAGATTCCTGTCGTCCAACTGGCCGCTTCCCAATTGCCGCATCAAGGTCGGAAACATCAGCCAGGCAGCGGTCACGTGGGGAGCGATTGGTGGCGCTGGTGGTGCGATGATAGGAATGGCATTTCCGGAATGGAAACTGCGCTACGCTATTTCTTCCGCGACACCGTCCCGATCGCGTTGATCAAGTCGCCTAAATCGTAGGGTTTTGTGACCGAGGGCTGGCCGCAGCTCTCCAGAAACGCGCGCGTCTCGCCGCGGGCCTGATCTCCCGTCACGAACACAAAGCGCTTGGCGACGAGGGGCCGGCTGTTGACGAGCTGCTCGTACATCGCACGTCCGCCGAGCCGCGGCATCTGCAGGTCGGTGACGATCGCGTCGAAGGTGTTGTCGCGATCGCCCAGCCGCTCCATCGCCTCGAGGCCATTCTCGACCGCTACGATCTGGTGTCCTTCCCGCTCGAGGAGCAGCACCATCGCCTGGCGGTTCACCGCATCGTCGTCCACGACGAGAATGCGCATGCGGGGCAGGCTTTCGGCGGGCGTCGAGAGCGGCGCCTGCGCGCCCAGCACGCTGCGCGGCAGCGTCACGACGACTTCAGCGCCGGTGCTGCCGCCGCGCGGCCGCAGCCGCAGGTTGCCACCGGCCGACTGCGCGAGCGCGCGTGCGAGCGCGAACTCGACCTCGCCGCCACCGCCCGTCTGCGTAAAGCGGAACGGCGAGGTGAGCCGCTGCTCGGCTTCCACGGCGAGCGGCACGCCGGAATCCCACAGCGAGGTCACGACCGACGGACCGGTGGCGATCACTTCGAGCCGCAGCTCGCGCGGCGGCTGCGACGCGCGGAGCCGGCGCAGCGCGAAATCGAGCAGCTTCGTCAGCATCTCCGTAAGCTGCGGCATCGGGCACGCGACCAGCGGCAGGTCGGCGGGGACCGAGCGGACGACTTTCACGCCGAGCTCGCGGAAGGTCGATTCGCGCTCCGCCAGCACGCCGCTGATCACGACGGCCGCATCACACGGCTCGGCGGCGCCTGCCGGATGAGCGGCGAGCTCCAGGAAGTGGCTCGTGATTTCGGCAGCGCGGCGAACCTCGCCGTGCAGGAGCACGAGGGCACGCGCGCGCTCGGGATCGAGGGGACTGCCATGCAGCAAGTCGGCCAGCGCGCCGATGGCCGAGAGGCGGTTGTTCAGTGCATTGAGAACGTTTGCCGAACCCTCGTCGAGAACGACGTGCTTCACTTCCGCCGAGGCAGTGGAGGATTTCGCGGATGGTGGCGGTGGTGACGGGGGCGCGGGACGCGCACGGGCCGCCGCGGGCAACTCCCGCTGCCGCCCCAGCAGATAACCGACCAGTGCGCCGACCGCCGCACCGAACCCGAACGCCACCCATAGCTCCATGCCGAAAAGCTATGCACCGCGCGAGTTTGCGCGAGCAGCCCCGCGTCACCACCACAACGGGACGCCCGTCACTGGATGCCCTGGCTCGGATTCGAACCGAGACGCCTTGCGGCACTGCCCCCTCAAGACAGCGTGTCTACCAGTTCCACCACCAGGGCGAGGTCAGAAAAATAGAGGTGTTCGGCGCTGAAGTACAGGCAGGCCTAGCCGAAACGCTTCGCCGCGCGTTCCCGCGCTTTGCGCGCTTCTTCTTCCCGGTTGCGCGCCGGCGCCTTGATCGTCAGCGAGTCGATCAAATGGCGGGCGATCGTTGTCACGTCGTCTACGGCGCGGTTGAACACCGCCGCGTTCGCGTGCGAGGGGTGCGTCGCGCCGCTCAACTTGCGTACGAACTGCAGCGCCGACGCGCGAATCTCGTCGTCGGTCGCGGGGGGCGCGAAGTTTGCCAGCGTCTTGATGTTCCTGCACATATCCGCTCCTCATGATCCGAGGCCGTAACCGGGGCTACCACAACGACATTGGAATATGTCGATTTCTGGAAGTCTCGTTCGACGCATGAATGAGAAAGGCGTCGAGAAACGGCGTCAAGAAGAAACGTCAAGAAGAAACGTCAAGAAGAAACGTCAAGAAAACCCTTAATGGAAGGGAGGCGGCAATGCGATTCATGGTGATCGTGAAGGCCAACAAGGACAGCGAGGCCGGCGTCCTGCCGGACAAAAAGATCCTGGAGGCGATGGGCAAGTTCAATGACGAGCTGGTGAAGGCCGGCGTGATGCTGGCCGGCGAAGGCCTGCAGGCGAGCTCGAAAGGGGTGCGGGTCAAGTTTTCGGGGAAGGAGCGGATCGTGCGCGACGGGCCGTTCACGGAGACCAAAGAACTGATCGCCGGTTTCTGGCTGTGGCAGGTGCGGTCGAAGGACGAGGCCATCGAATGGCTGAAGCGCGCGCCGTTCGACGGCGGCGAGGAGGTCGAGATCCGGCAGGTCTTCGAGGCCGAGGACTTCGGCGCGGAGTTCACGCCCGAGCTGCGGCAGCAGGAAGCGCGGCAGCGCGAGGCGATCGCCAAGAACAAACAACGCTCGGGGAAATAGCCATGCGATTCATGACGATCGTGAAGTCTCGCGAGACGGGCGCGCAGCCGTCGCCGGCGCTCATCGACAAGATCAACAAGTTGAGCGAGGACGCGGTGAAGAGGGGTGTGTTTGGCGGAATGGGTGGCCTTGGGCCGACGAAGCTCGGCGCCCGGGCCCGCCTGGCCAACGGGAAGATCACCGTGACGGATGGGCCGTTCACGGAGGCGAAGGAAATCATCGGCGGGTACGCGATCTTCAACGTGCCCTCCAAGAAGGAAGCGCTCGAATGGACGCAGCGCTTTCTGGAAGCCCACATCGGGCTGTGGGACCAGGACCTGGAAGTCGAAGTCCGGCAGATGATGGATGACCCGTCGAACGGCTGCTGAGGCCATCGATGCAGTCTGGCGGATCGAATCCGCCAGACTCATCGCCGGCCTCGCGCGGATTGTGGGCGACCTGGGCCTGGCGGAAGACCTGGCGCAGGACGCGCTGGTCGCCGCGCTGGAGCAGTGGCCCGCGTCGGGCGTGCCGGACAATCCCGGTGCCTGGCTCATGGCGACCGCCAAACACCGGGCCATCGACCAGCTGCGCCGCCAGAAGATGCAGGGCCGAAAGCATGAGCACCTGGGGCGCGAGCTCGACGAGCGGCAGGTCAGTCCGGAGTCCGCACTCGCGGCCGCGATCGACGATCACGTGGGCGACGACTTGCTGAGCCTCATCTTCACGGCGTGTCACCCGGTCCTGACGACCGAGGCGCGCGTCGCGCTCACCTTGCGGCTGCTCGGCGGGCTCACGACCGAGGAGATCGCGCGCGCATTCCTGGTCCCGAAGGCGACGATTCAGCAGCGGATCGTGCGCGCCAAGCGCACGCTCGCCGCGGCGCGCGTGCCGTTCGAGGTCCCGCGCGGCACCGAGCTGGCGCAGCGGCTCGAGTCGGTGCTCGAGGTGATCTATCTCATCTTCAACGAGGGATACGCGGCGACGGCGGGCGACGCGTGGGTGCGGCCGGCGCTGTGCGAGGATGCGCTCCGCTTGGGCCGCATCCTCGCCGAGCTGGCGCCGGCCGAGGCGGAGGTGCACGGCCTCGTCGCCCTGATGGAGATCCAGGCATCGCGCGTGCGCGCCCGCGTTGGACCCGGCGGGGAGCCGATTCTGCTGCTCGACCAGGACCGCGGGCGCTGGGATCACCTCCTCATCAGCCGCGGGCTCGGGGCGCTGGAGCGCGCCGAGGCGCTGGGCGGGGCGTACGGACCGTACACACTGCAGGCCGCGATCGCCGCCTGCCACGCGCGCGCGCGTACGCCGGAGGAGACTGACTGGACCCGCATCGTCGCGTTGTATGACGGCCTGGCGCAGCTGTTGCCGTCGCCGGTGGTCGAGTTGAACCGGGCAGTGGCGCTCGGGATGGCGTTCGGCCCGGCGGCAGGTCTCGAAGTTGTTGATTCGCTGACGACGGATCCGGCGCTGGCGGGTTATCATCTTTTGCCGAGCGTGCGCGGGGATCTGCTCGCCAAACTCGGCCGTTTCGAGGAAGCGCGCGCGGAGCTCGCGCGGGCGGCGGAGCTCACCGAAAACGTTCGAGAGCGCGAATTACTGATCAAAAAACGGGAGGCTTTGTGAAGAGGGAATGGGCATCACAGCTCTTGAGTCTGCTGCGCATTGTCCTGGCGTTTCTCTTCATTCAGGTCGGCACCGCGAAGCTGTTCGCGTTGCCAGCCGCGGTGATGCCGGGCGGGGGCACCGCGGCGGTCGGCTCGCTGCCCTGGGTGGCAGGCGTGATCGAGGTGATCGGCGGGCCGCTCATCCTTCTGGGACTGTTCACGCGACCGGTCGCGTTCGTTCTCGCCGGCGAGATGGCGGTCGCGTATTTCTACGGGCATGCCCGCATGGGCCACTGGCTCTGGCCCGTGCTCAACATGGGGCAGACGGCCGTGATCTATTGCTTCCTCTTCCTCTACTTCTCGGCTGCAGGGCCAGGACCCTGGAGCCTCGACGCTCTACTCGCCCGACGCCGTAGCACGATTCCGGTCAGCTGAGTGACGGAAACCGTTTCACGTTACGATCGCTCGATCGTCGAGGGACCGCTGCGCGCCGCGGTCTGGAAGATTGCCTGGCCGACGATGCTCACCAACGCGATCGGTGGGCTGCAGGGAATCGTCGACCATGTGCTGGTCGGGAACCTGGTTGGCTACCAGGCGAACGCCGCGATCGGCGTGAGCTGGCAGATCTTTCTCGTCGTCATCGCCTTCATCTCGTCGCTGTTTACGGGGATGAGCGTGCTGGTGGCGCGGTTCGCGGGTGCCGGCGACGCCGACAAAGTCGACCGGGTCGTCTACCAGGCATTTCTCACGGCGCTCGGCATCTCCCTCGGCATCCTGGCTCCCGTTGGCTACTTCGTAACGCCCGGGCTGCTCAATCTGGTGAACGCGGCGCCGGCCGTGCAGGCCGAGGCGCTGCCGTACCTCCGGATCATGTTCGGCTTCTCGAGCGGCATGATGATTTTTTTCATGCTGAGCGGCGCGCTGCGCTCGGCGGGCGATGCGCGCACCCCGATGCTCCTGGGCATTGCGATGACTGTCCTCAATCTCCTGCTGAACATCGTGCTCATCCGCGGACTCGGCCCGATTCCGGCGTTCGGAACACGCGGCTCCGCGATGGGCACGTGCATCACGGCGGGGTTGCTGGCGGTCTACGCCATCTGGAAACTCTGGCGGGGCGGTTGGGTCGTCTCGTTTCCGCGCGGGCGCGGCCTGGGGCCCGATTGGTCGATCATTCGCGAGCTGTTCCGCTTCGGCCTGCCGACGGGGATCCAGGGGATCGCGATGAACATCGGCGGGGTGTTGATGTTGTCGTTCATCGGCGCCCTCGCGCAGAGCGCTGCCGCGCAGGCGGCGTTCGCCGTGTCGTATACCGAGCTGTTTTCGCTGATCACCTGGACGTCGGTGGGCTTGATGGGCTCGGCGGCGGCGGTCGCGGGACAGAACCTCGGCGCAGGGCATCCCGACCGCGCCGACCAGGCCGTCCATATTGCGGCGCGCTACGGCCTGGCAGTCGCCGCGTTCGTAGGACTGTTCTTTCTCTTCCTGCCGCGGCAGCTGCTCGCCATCTTCGGGATGCACGACGCCGTGGTGGTGGATGTCGGCGTGCAGTTGCTGCGCGTGCTGAGCGTGTCGGGGCTGTTCATCACCGTGGCGCTGGCCTATACCGGCGGCCTGCAGGGAACGGGCGACACGAAGAGTCCGCTCTACATCTCGATGATTTCGCAGATCCTCGTTCCACTCGGCATCTGCTTCGTGATTCAGCGGACCGGCACACTCGACCCCATGGATATCTGGCTGGCGATCCTCGCGGGACATGCGACGCGGTGTGCGTTGAGCGTGCTGCGGTTCCGGCAGGGACAGTGGCGGCAGATTGCTGTGAATGTCCAATGATCAATGATCATTGATCGTTCATCGTTGATCATTCGAGCGCTTTCAAGCGCTCGCTGGTCCCGATGATCGCGCGCGCGTTGTCGACCTGCCCCCAGGTATTCCACAGCAGCACGCCGCGCACCTTGCCGTCCTTCAGGTAGTAAACCACGCCCTCGCGGAATCGCTCTTTCCAGACGCTGTCGGTCTCGAGCCGCGGATCGAGCTCGCCGACGGCCTCATATCCGAGCGCGAAGAGATCTGAATAGAAGAAGGGCAGGTGCGTGTACGGCGTACCCTTGCCGGCCATGGAGCGACCCGCCGCGGCGCCCATCGTATTGGCGTTGTCCTCGTGCTCGACTCGCATCCGCACGCCCAACGCGGGATTGAAGAAATTTGCGACGTCACCGGCGGCGAAGATGTCGGCCGTGCTGGTGCGGAGCAGCTCGTCGACCACGACGCCGTTCTCAACTCGCAATCCCGCCTGCTCGGCCAGCTCCACGTTGGGCTGGATCCCGAGACCGGCGACGACCACATCCACCGGAATGTCTTTGCCGTGGGTCGTCCGCACATTCACTTTGCCGGCGCTCTGCTGCAGGTCGGCCAGGCCCTCGCCGGTCCGCACGTCCACGCCCTGTTCGCGGTAATAGTCCACGAGGAATTTCGCGAGATCGGCGGGGAACACCCGCGCCCCGATTCCCTCCTCCGGGACGATCATGGTGACGTCGCGGCCCACGAGTCGCAGCGCGGCCGCGACTTCCGAACCGATGAAACCGCCGCCCAACACGGCGAACCGCAGCTTTTGGTCGGCGAGCGCGCGCAGCCGAGTGTAGTCGTCGAATGTGCGGTAGTAGATGATCTGCCCGGTCTGCATGGGGAGGCGCCGCGGTGTGCCGCCGGTCGCGAGCAGGAGCCTTTCGTACGTGATGGCATTGCCGCGATCGTCGGTGACGGTTTTTTGTTTCGGGTTGATGGCCGTCACGCGGCGGCCTAGCGCCAAGTCGACGTTGATCTTGTCGGTGCCGCGCCAGAGGGTCTTTTCAGGATCGTCCCCCTTCCACAACCCTTTTGACAACGGGGGGCGATTGTACGGTGGATGCGGATCGGCGGAGATAATCCCGACGCTGCCGTCCGCGTCGCTCTCGCGCAGGGCGCGGGCGGCGGCGTCGGCCGTCATGCCACCGCCGATAATCAGGTAGCGAAAACTGTTCACAGCCAGGGAATCCTCACGGTGAAGCGAAAGTTCCAGCTACTCCAGGTTGATGCGGCGGGCGCGATCCCACAACCCGGGCACGCCAAGCCGTTGGGCGACACCTTCAAACTCCGCCGAGGGGCCCCGCCAGCGCAGATCCTCAACGGTCGCAAAGACCGGGACATCCGTGCGGAGCGTCGCCAGCGTGCGAAACAGCATCGCCAAGTCGTGATGCTCGGCGAGGGCCGCGGCGAGGCGTGCCGCTCCGCGCACCGGCACCTCCCACTGTCTGGAATTGGCCGGGATCCGTTCGAGATGGACGTAGCGGCCCAGGACCGAGCCCGACGCTTTCTCTCCCCAGCCTGGCACGCCCGGAAACCCGTCGGCCGAGTCGCCCACCAACGCGAGATAGTCCGGAATTGACTCCGGTACGACGCCAAAGCGCGCCACTACGCCGCGCTCGTCGCGCAGCTCGCGCTTGCGGCGATCGAGCTGGACGACGCGCTCGCCCCGCACGCACTGGCTGAGATCCTTGTCGGGGGTACAGATGATCACCTGCTCGACATTGGGGGACTGCGCCGCCTGATGGGCCGCTGCCGCCAGGGCGTCATCGGCCTCGAACTCTTCCATCGCCCAGACCGTGACGCCCATGGCGCGCAGCGCGTCCTCGAGCGGGTGGAACTGCGCCAGGAGATCCGGCTCGATGCCGGCGCTGGTCTTGTAGCCGGCCCAGAGGTCGTTGCGAAACGATTCGATGACGTGATCGGTGGCGACGCCGAGGTGGGTGGTATCGCCTTCGAGCATGCCGAGGACCGATCCCAGGACGCCGATGGTCGCGGCCACTTCCCGGCCGTCACGGCCCTGCTGGTGCGGCATCGCGTAGAAATGCCGGAACAGCTCGTAGGTGCCGTCGAGGAGATGAACCCTCAATGCTGTTGCTGCTGGCGGCGGAGATCGGCCGCGAGCTGATCGCGGAGTGCGCCGATTGCCCGGCCGCGAATATTGAGGATCCCGCCCGGCAGATTGTCGAAACGATAGCGGCGCAATACGACGAGGTAGCTTCCCGGATTTCGATCGACGACAGCCGTCAGGTCCACGGCTGCCTCGAAGTAATGGTTCGCGTAAATCTGTTTGGACGCGGCCAAGGTCATGCCCGGCAGCTCCGGCGGTGTGTACACGACCAAGTGGGTCACGCTCAGGATCGGGCGCAGCCGTGGCATCACGTCTTCCGACCAGAACAGCACTTCGGCGGCCGCGGCGGGAAGCGAGCCGTGCGGATAGTTCGTGAAATACGCATGGAGCGACGGGACCGTCTGATAGATGTAGGGCGATTCGGCGAACTGCGCCGCGAAGGCTTCACTTGCGTGCATGTTCATGTTGCCGCGATCGTCGTAGATCGCCATCGCCGAGTCGCCGCGCCGGCGGTACTCGGTGACGTATTCGACGAGACGGCGGCGCGCATACGCGTTCAGCTGCGCCTGGAGATCCGCGGGAGACGCCGACCAGTGCATCTCGTCGTGGATGCGGCGCATGTCCGTGGCCGGCAGCTTCACAACGCAGTCACCGGGTTTGCAACTCTTCATCTCCTTCACGTCCCGGCTGTTGATCGTCACCGCGGCGACGTCTCCTTCCACGGCGGGACTGCTGAAGATTCCCAACTGCGTGCGGTTCGGCGTACGGAGCGAGGTGGGGAAATCGCGCAGCGCGCGCACGAATTGATCGCGCGAAACCGGCAGGGTGATGATTCCGAATACCACCACGTCGCGGCGGTCGCGCGCGTCGAGCACCTTCACCACCGCCTCTCCGCGCTCGACGGTGCCCAGCTGCTCGGCGTCGAACCCGATGCGCTGCTCGAGGAACTGCGTGAGTTGCGCGGGCCGCTGCGGCGTGGCGGCCTGGAGCAGCACCAAGAAGGTCAGCATAACCCTCCGTCAGATCAGAGAATCGATGGGAAGGTACGAGAAGAATTTCGCGCCAAGGGCGCGCCAGAATCCAGCCTCCGGCTCGTCGGTGTAGCCGCCAGTCCATCGCAGGCCGCCGTTCGCGCCACGGGTGACTTCGTACGCCATCGTCGGTGCCGCCCAATAGTCGAACAGGCGCGCCACCTCCGTGGCGAGCTCGGGGCTGCTGACGAGCACGCCCACCTCGGTATTCTGATCGAGTGAGCGGGGATCGAGGTTGACCGATCCGATGAAGACCGATGTGCCGTCGAATACGAACGTCTTGCCGTGCAGGCTCGCCCGCGAGGACCCGACGATACTGGCGGCGCGGGGGCCTCTCGCCCCCGCGGCCTCCGGCCGCAATTCGTAGAGCTGCACGCCTGCGGCGAGCAGCGGCCGCCGGTACTTGAGGTAGCCCGCGTGCACGAGCCAGACGTCGGTCGCCGCCAGCGAATTCGTCAACACCTTGATACTGACACCCGCGCGGCGCCGCTCGCCGAAGATCGCGACGCCCTGTTTCCCGGGGACGAAATAGGGTGATACGACCAGCAGCTGCGAACGCGTGGCGCGGACATGCGGGGCGATCTGGCCCCTCAGGTATTCATCGCGGCGCGTGCCGGGGGGCGTCGTCAGCTTGTCGGGGGGATCCGCGATCACCCGGCCGTCGGCCCAGTGCAAATGCAGTGCGTGCGCGTTCAGGTCCTTGGCGAGATCGGACCCGGCCAGGGCGCGCGCATACGCGGAGTCGGCCAGTTGCGAGCAGCGCTCCCCGAGCTCCTTGCGGGCAGCGGTGAACTGCGTTTCGCTCGGCGTGAACGTGCCGAGCTTCGAGATCGGGATCGCGTAACGGCTGTTCCAGTAGGCGTCGAAGCTCTGCGTCGACTGCCGGGCCACGGGGCCGACCGCGAGGACGTCGACGTCCTGAAAGTCGAGCTCGCCGAGGCTGAAGTACTCGTCGCCGATGTTGCGGCCGCCCAGAATCGTGGCGACGCCGTCGGCGATGAACTGCTTGTTGTGCATGCGGCGATTCACGCGCGTGAAGCTGGTGAGCAGCTCGCCGAGGCGGTGGAGGCCGGAGCGGTGGACGTAGGGGTTGAAGACCCGGATCTCGATGTTCTGATGAGCGTCGAGGCCCGCGACCAACTCGTCCTTCTTATCGAGGGTGCCCCAGTCATCGAGCAGCACGCGCACCCGCACGCCGCGATCGGCGGCGGCGATGAGACGGTCGATGATCAGCGAGCCGGTTTGATCGGGGTGGAAGATGTAGTACTGGAGATCGAGCGTGCGGTCGGCGAGCTCGATCAGCATGGCGCGCGCCACGAATGCGTCGAGGCCAGTCGGTAAAAGTCGAAAGCCGGACCGACCTTCGTTCGCCTCGCACTGCGTGTCGATCCAACGTCCAAGGCGTGTCAAGCGACGAAAGGTTGTGTCTGGTCAGGTCGTTCGCCAGAGCGCAGAATGTACCTATGGAAACATCAGCGCACGCTTTGTTCAGCCAGTGGGAGAGCTTCTGGGTGATCGTCGGGTCGTCTGCCGGCGGCCTGACCGGCTTGATGTTCGTCGTGGTCGCCCTGGTGAAGGAATCCTCCCTGCCGCGCACTCCAGACTCGCTGAATGCCTTCGGGACCCCCAACGTGATCCATTTCGTCGCCGTCTTGTTGCTGGCGGCGGTCCTCAGCGCGCCGTGGCAGCGATTCAAGGATCCCGCGCACGTCGTCGGCGCGACCGCGATCGCGGGTGTCGTGTACGTGCTGATCGTGCTGCGCCGCATGCGCCGACAGTCGCAATACAAGCCGGTGCTCGAGGATTGGGTGTGGCATCAAATCCTGCCGTTGATCGCGTACGTGACGTTGTTCGTGGGCGCCGCCGGCCTGTCGCACGAGCAGGCCTGGGCCCTGTTCGCGATCGGTGCGGCTGCGTTGCTGCTGTTGTTCGTCGGCATTCATAATGCCTGGGATACCGTCGCCTACGTCGTTTCGACGGAGAAAGATCGGAAATGACGCTCCCCCGCCGGCAACTCCTCAAGACGCTTCTCGCTGTCTCCGTCTTTCCTCGGCTGCCTCGCCCTCCCAAACCGATTCGGCTCTCGCACGACGTCGTCGATTGGCTCGCGGTGCGCGACCTCTTCCCCCTGGCACCCGACTGGACGCACCTGTCGAGCTTCCTCTTCGTCTCGCACCCCAAACCCGTAGCCGACGCAATCGACCACTTTCGCAAGAAGCTCGACTCGGATGCGGTGTGGATCGAGATCGCGGCGTTCAGCGACGCCGCGGGGCGGCCGTTCACCGCGGTGAAGCGGGCGCTGGCCGACTACACCGGCGGCAGCCCGAGCGAGATCGCCTTGACCTCCAATACGACCACCGCGCTCGCGATGGTCTATCACGGGCTGCGCATTCGCAAGGGTCAGGAGGTTCTCACCACCGAGCATGATCACTATTCGCACCACGAGTCGATCCGCTACGCCGCGGCGCGCTCGGGGTGCGGGGTGCGCTACATCCCATTGTTCGACACACCGGCTGCGGCGCGCGCGGACCAAATCGTGGAACGCATCGCCCGCGCGATCACGCCGGCGACGCGGGCGGTCGGGGTGACGTGGGTGCAGTCCTCGACCGGCATCAAGCTGCCGATTGCGGGAATTGCCGAGGCGGTGGCGCGCGCGAATCGCGGCCGCACGCCGGCTGATCGGTGCCTCCTGATCGTGGACGGGGTGCACGGATTTGCGAATCAGGACGTGGACGTAGCGCGCCTCGGCGCGGATTTCTTTGCGAGCGGCGCCCATAAATGGCTGTTCGCGCCGCGCGGCACGGGGTTTTTGTGGGGGAGGAGCGATGCCTGGCCGGAGCTCCGGCCCACGATTCCGAGTTTCGACCCCGACACGATCGACACGACGTTCGGCGCCTGGGGCGACCGCACGGCGCTGCCGCCGACGCAGGCGGCCTTCGTGTCGCCGGGTGGGTTCATGGCATACGAGCATCTGCTGGCCATTCCGGCCGCTGTGGAGCTGCACCGCACGATCGGCCGCGACCGCATCGCGAGCCGCATTACAGAGTTGAACGCCGCGTTTCGTGAAGGCGCCGCGCGGATTCCCGGCCTCACGTTGCACACGCCACGCGATCCGGCGCTGTCGGCCGGGATCTCGTGCTTTGAGGTCCAGGGCTTAATCCCTGGGCAGGTCGTGGCGCGTCTTGCGGAGAAGAAGATTCGCACGACAACATCTCCGTATAAGGTCACCTACGCGCGCGTATCCGCGGGTATCATGAACAGACCGGAAGAGATCGAGCTGGTCCTGCGCGAAATCCGAGCACTGTCTTAAAAGGAGGGTGTGTGCAGTCTCAGAACTACGATGCCATCGTCGTCGGGTCCGGTATCTCGGGCGGCTGGGCGGCGAAGGAGTTGACGGAGAAGGGTCTGCGCGTCCTGCTGCTCGAGCGGGGCAAGAACATCGAGCACGTGAAAGACTACGCGAACGCGACGAAGGCGCCGTGGGATTATCCGCATCGCGGCCGGCGCACGCGCGCGATGGTGGACGCCTACCCGGTGTTGAAACGTGACTACCCGCTCAACGAGATGAACCTCGACTGGTGGGCCTCGGACAAGGACTCGCCGTACACTGAGGTGAAGCGGTTCGACTGGTTCCGCGGCTACCACGTGGGCGGCCGGTCGCTCATGTGGGGGCGGCAGAGTTATCGCTGGAGTGACCTGGACTTCGAGGCCAACGCCAAGGACGGCATCGCGGTCGATTGGCCGATCCGGTACGCCGACATCGCGCCGTGGTACGATTACGTCGAACGGCATGCCGGCATTTCGGGCTCCCTGGAACGGATGCCCCAGCTCCCCGATGGACAGTTCCAACCGGCGATGCCGCTCAACTGCGGCGAATCGCTGATCGCCGGACGGCTCCGGCAGAAATTCGGGGGCCGGCGGCGGATCATCCCCGGCCGCACGGCAAACCTGACCCGGCCCTTGCCGGGACGCACGCAATGCCAGTATCGAAACGCGTGCTGGTTGGGTTGCCCCTACGGTGGGTATTTCAGCACGCAATCGTCGACACTGCCGGCCGCGGTCGCGACGGGACGGCTGACGCTCAAGCCGTTCGCGATCGTCACGGAGGTACTGTTCGACCGTGACAAGAAACGCGCGACGGGCGTGCGGGTGCTCGACGCAGTCACCGAGCAGACGACCGACTACACCGCGCGCATCATCTTTTTGTGCGCCTCCACGCTGAATTCCACGTGGCTCCTGCTGCGCTCGGCGACGGAGCTGTGGCCGGGCGGCCTCGGCAGCAGCTCCGGGGAGCTGGGGCACAACCTCATGGATCACCATTTCCGGGCCGGAGCGTCGGGCACGATCGACGAGCCCGGTCTCGACAAGAAGTACTACTACGGGCGGCGCCCGACGGGGTTCTACATCCCACGCTACCGCAATGTCGGCAGCGACAAGCGCGTGTACCTGCGCGGCTTCGGCTACCAGGGTGGAGCGAGCCGGCAGGGCTGGTCGCGCGCGGTGGCGGAGCTGGGCGTGGGCGGCGCGTTCAAGGATGAGATGGCGCAGCCCGGCGCGTGGACCATCGGCGCCACCGCGTTCGGGGAAATGCTCCCCAATCACAAGAATCAGGTCACGATCGATCCGATCAAGAAAGACAAATGGGGACTGCCTGTCCTCGCCATCGACTGCGCCACGGGTGAGAACGAGCGTCTGATGCGCAGGGATATGATGAACGACATGGCCGAGTCGCTCGAGGCCGCGGGAGTGAAGGATGTTGAGACGTATGACAACGGCTACTTCCCCGGGATGGGGATCCACGAGATGGGTACGGCGCGCATGGGTCGCGATCCCAAGACCTCAGTGCTCAACGCGCACAACCAGGTATGGGACGCCCCGAACGTCTTTGTGACGGACGGCTCCTGCATGGTATCGACAGCCTGTCCGAACCCGTCGCTCACCTACATGGCGCTGACCGCGCGCGCGGCGGACTTCGCCGTGGGCGAGCTCAAGCGCAACAATCTTTAACTCGCGAGGCACCGATGTCGGAACCGACACAGACTCACGTCATCGATCGGCGCGAAGCGATCCGGCGCGTCACCGTCTTGCTGGGCGGCGTCGCGTTAGTGGGCGGCGGCGGGCTGGTAGCTGCATGTGAGCGGGCCCAGAACCGTGCCGCTGGCACGCGCGAGGCAGGGACGTTCACCGCCCAGGACATCGCCTTTCTCGACGAGGTGGCGGACACGATTCTGCCGGAGACCAGGACGCCGGGTGCGAAGGCTGCGCACGTCGGAGCGTTCATGGCGCTGATGGTCACCGACACCTACGACGAGCGGAACCAGGGAATCTTTCGTGACGGCATGGGCAAGCTGAACGCGACCGCATTCATGGCGGCGACGCCCGAACAACGATTGGCGCAGCTAGAGCAAGTGGACCGCGAGCAGAAGACGTATATGGATGCGAAAAAGGACTCCGATCCACCGCACTTTTTCCGCCTGATTAAGGAGCTGACGTTGCTGGGGTACTTCACGTCGGAAATCGGGTGCAGCCAGGCGATGCGCTACCGGGAGACGCCGGGGCACTTCGACCCCTGCGTGCCGTACGCCCCCGGCGAGACGACCTGGGCGGGACACGCATAGACGCGGTGAATCAGCGCTGCTGAAAGACTCTGATGTAGTCGACGTCGAGCTGCCGAGTCAGCGTGGAGTCCAGCAGTCCCTTGTTCCAGGAGCGCTGCCAGCTGTTGTCGACCATGACATCGAGGATGATCTGCATGGGGCCGTTCTCGATGGTGGACGCGTCGCCATCGAACTGCGCGCATTTGATGCCGTCGATGTACCACGCGACGTGGTGAAGAAGCCCTGCGTTCCGATCAGCTTCAGGCGCGCCTCGACCTAGCCGTAGGTGAATTTGTAGAGATAGTCGGATCCGTTATCGGCACGCGGCG
>DASWDA010000071.1:0-2526 GCA_036395695.1 Gemmatimonadales bacterium | reverse complement strand
GAGCTCGACCGCTACATCGTCGGACAGGAGGCTGCCAAGAAGGCCGTCGCCATCGCGGTGCGGAACCGCTGGCGCCGCGCCCAGGCGCCCGAAGAGATCCGGGACGAGATCATGCCGAACAACATCATCATGATCGGCCCGACGGGCGTAGGAAAAACCGAGATTGCGCGCCGGCTGGCGCGGCTCGCGGGGGCGCCGTTCCTCAAGGTGGAAGCGTCCAAGTTCACCGAGGTCGGCTACGTCGGCCGCGACGTCGAATCGATGGTCCGCGAGCTGGTGGACGTGTCGATCAACATGGTCCGATCGGAACGCGAAGATGAGGTCTACCCAACGGCCGAGCAAAGAGCCGAAGAACGGTTGTTGGATTTGCTGTTGCCGCCGCTTCCTCAGCCGCCC
The DNA here is from genome assembly GCA_036395695.1 of Gemmatimonadales bacterium. GTDB lineage: Bacteria > Gemmatimonadota > Gemmatimonadetes > Gemmatimonadales > GWC2-71-9 > 20CM-2-65-7. Next base: position 2,130 of record DASWDA010000071.1, on the reverse strand, counting down.
TCCGCCGCCGCTGCAGCTGCCGCTCCGGGAACGACCGAGACGCCAGGCCAGCGACCGTTGTTCGTGGTGTCGTCCAAGGGCGACGTCGAGTCCAAGATCCCCGAGGCCGAGACCGAAGCCAACGAACGGCGCCGGCGCACGCGTGAGAAGCTGCGGGCCCAGCTCAAGGACGGTCACTTGGAGGAGCGCGACGTCGAGATCGAAGTCCAGCAGCAGAACTTTCCCATGCTCGAGATGATGCAGCCGCCGCAGGGGATGGAAGGGCCGGACATCAATTTCGGCGAAATGATTCAGGAGCTGATCCCCAAAAAGAAGAAACGCCGGACCGTGCACGTGCACGAGGCGCGCCGCATTCTGATCGACGAAGAGCTGAAGAAGCTCGTCGACATGGACGACGTCGTGAACGAAGCGCTCGACCGCGTCGAGAACCACGGCGTCATCTTCATCGACGAGATCGACAAGATCACCGGCCAGCGCGGCCAGAGCACCGGGCCCGATGTCTCGCGCGAAGGCGTGCAGCGCGACCTGCTGCCGATCGTCGAAGGCTCGACCGTGCAGACGCGCTACGGCTACGTGCGCACCGATCACATCCTGTTCATCGCCGCCGGCGCATTTCACATCGCCAAGCCGAGCGATCTGATTCCGGAGCTGCAGGGGCGCTTCCCGATCCGCGTCGAGCTGACGTCGCTCACCGAAGCCGACTTCGTGCGCATCATGACGGAGCCGGAGAACGCGTTGACCAAGCAGTACGCGGCGTTGTGCGCGTCGGATGGCGCGACACTCGAGTTCACGCCCGACGGCGTGAAGGAAATCGCGCGCATCGCGGCGAAGGTGAACGAGCGGATGGAGAACATCGGGGCGCGGCGGCTGCACACCGTCCTGACGACGCTGCTCGAGGACGTGCTGTTCGAGCTGCCCGATTATCCGACCAAGCACATCGTGTTCGACGGGCCGGCCGTGCGGGAGCGGCTGCTGAGGATCGTGGAGGATGAGGACCTCAGGAAGTACATCCTGTAGCTTGACGCAGGCTTGACGGCCGGCCTCCCAGGTTCGCCTCTAACCAGGAGGGTACATGAAGTTGGCTTCGATTGGTGGACTGACCCTGCTGCTCGCCACGTTCGCCTGCCGTGACGTCTCGACCGACCTCGCGCGGCGCGACGCGATCGACGCCACGCCGATGTTCGCCGCCGCCGCAACCCCAACCACGGTTTTTCGCTTCATGTCCCGGGGCGACTTCGGGAGCGTCTCGTGGAATTCAAACTCGCAGTTTGGGTTCGCGAACATATCGACAGGGGACACGCTCGGGCTCTTCTACCAGGTCGCCCAGTTCGACCCATGTTGCTCGTTCGCAACCGGATCTGGTCCCGTTCCCACGAGTGACATCACGGGGAGCGGCGTGAACAAGCTGATCCTGAATACCAACACCTGCACCGACCCGGGCTTTACCACCTTCGAGGGCCCCTGCGGTATGGTCAGCATTGAATTCGACAGGACGTCGTTCTTCACGGGGCGCAGTCAGGGCACATCGTCCCAGAAGTTCGGGACTATCACCTTCCAATCGACGGGGACATCGGAGGGTTCGTCGGCCGAGGCGACGGGTACTGTCGTGGGATTCCCAATTACTGCACCGAACTTCGGTCAGATGGGCACGAATCGCAACATGCAGATCAGCATCATTCGAGAGTAAGGCAGCCACCGAATGATGACGTGTGGGGCGCGGCGTGCCACTTGGCGGCACGCCGCTCCCGTTTCTGGGTACGAATTACGCACAGGGGAGCAACACCACGGAGGCTGTATGAAACAGATGCCGAGCTTCCTCGCCGCTCTTGGAATGTTGTGCGTCGCCTGTAGTCACAGCCGTCCCGAAAGTGCGCAACCAACCGCGGCGTTGCCGCCGCCGCCAGCCGCGACGGTCCAGGGCGTCGCGCCCGGCGAGCCGGCGCCACGCACGCTCGATCAGATGCTCGCCGGCAAGCTCGCCGGCGTGTCGGTTACCCCTGGGCCACACGGCGGTATCCGCGTCCGCATGATGGGCCCAACCTCGTTCAATGATGCGTCCGAGGGTCCGCTGTTCATCGTCGACGGCACGCAGGTCGAGGCGGGCCCCGGCGGCGACCTGCCGTGGATCAA
>DASWDA010000070.1:0-17794 GCA_036395695.1 Gemmatimonadales bacterium | reverse complement strand
GATACGGCGTGAGGTACACGCGATCGCCAGGGTATACCGATGGAGCGCCCGGGAAATGCAGGGATTGAAACGCGATGGGGACGATCCGCCAAACCGAGTCCACAGCGGTGGGCAAAACGCCGCTGAAGTGGCTCACATCTTTTCGGGACCAGACGGTGAACATCCGTTCTCCGTCGATGCCCTCCCCCGTCGCCCTCGGGGCGCAATTGGCGAGCGCACAGACGGCTAGCAAAGTCACGGCAGTCCTCATTCGGAGCTCCTCATCGTCAGAAGGGCCGTTGTGGGTGCTATTAAGGTGGAAGAACGATATCCACGTGCGCGCTATCGAACGGGATACTGTCCATGAATCTCAACCTGAACGGGCCGAGCACAGTATCCCGCGCATTCGGCCCCTCGGGCGGGAAGAGCGCTCCCACGAAGACACAGCCTGAATCCCCAACTCCAGCGCCAAAAACCGTGAGGCGATAGCGGCCGAGCGAATCAGCACGGCCCCAGCTCACCAGCGTTCCCTGAACGCACGCCACACCGGTTGGCGTTGCCTCTGCAAACATCGCGGCGCGCGACGCGGGCCCCCCGGTGTCGATTGTCACCTGGCCCCACACGACCGCCTCGTTGATGCGCGGCGTGCAGCCGCAGGCAATCTCCGAACAGGCGGCGCCCGCGATCAGCACAACAAGCACGCTGTAAATGATCTTCATGGTTCCCTTACCACGGCGGCGGCGGTCCTGGCTGGTCTGCCGTGTTCATCCGGCGATCCATGAGACGCAGGAACTTGTCGACGAGCCAAACCAGCAGCTCGTAGATCGCAAAGACAAGAACCATGATGACCACTCCGGCGATGATCATGGCCCAGACGGGATTCTCATTCCCAATCAGATGGTTTCTGTAGCTCCCGAAGTCGGCAACGTACTCTTTCATGGTGAGGGCACGGCCGCGCGCGGCATCGCCCTCCACACTCTTGCCGATGGCATAGCCGATGGCGATGCCGAACAGCAGCGCCACGATTGCGCGGGCCACGATCCTGCGGGTCGTGATGCCGTCAGGGAGCGGTGGTGCCGGGTTCATCGGGGGTCGTACACGCCCCAGGCGGCGCGGAAGACGTCGCTGATCTCGCCGAGTGTGGCGCGGGTGCGGACGGCATCGAGAATCGGCTCCATCAGCGGAGCCGCAGGGACGCGTGCGGCCAGGTCGAGGGCGGTGAGTGCACGTTTCACGTTTCCCGGATCCCGTTTCCCGCGGAGTTCCGCCACACGCTTGCGCTGGGCCTCGGCAAGCGTCGAGTAGTCCGGGGCGGGAATCGGCGGAACCGGTTCGCCCGTCACGTGCTCGTTCACACCGACGACGACCTGCTTGCCGGCTTCGATGGCGCGTTGCTGCTCGTAGGCGCTGCGCGCGATCGCTTCCTGGAAGAACCCGCGCTCAATCGCCTGTACCGCACCTCCACCAGCCTCCACCTCCTCCACCAGCTGCCTGGCGGCGGCCTCGAGCTTATCGGTCAGGGCCTCGACGTACCAGCTGCCGCCGAGCGGGTCGACGATGTCCGGAACCCCCGTTTCGTGCGCGAGCAGCTGCTGGGTGCGGAGCGCCAGGGTGGCGCTCCGCTCGGTCGGCAGCGCGAGCGCTTCATCGTAGGAGTTCGTGTGCAGCGACTGCGTACCGCCGAGCACAGCCGCCATCGCCTGAATCGCCACGCGCACGACATTATTGAGCGGCTGCTGCGCGGTGAGGGTCGCGCCGCCGGTCTGGGTATGAAACCGCAGCCGCGCGGCGGCGTCGGACGCGTGGAACTTCTCCCTCATGAGACGCGCCCACAGCCGGCGCGCCGCGCGAAACTTCGCGATCTCCTCGAACAGATCGGTATAGGCCGCGAAGAAAAAGGACAGCCGCGGACCCAATTCGTCGGCCGGAACTCCGACGGACGACGCACGACGCACGTACTCCAGACCATTCGCGAACGTAAAAGCGATCTCCTGGACCGCTGTCGCGCCGGCCTCCCGCATGTGGTAGCCCGAGATCGAGATCGGGTTGAAGCTCATCTTCGCGCGAGCGGTGAACCGGAAGATGTCCGCCACGAGCCGCAGCGATGGCTCGGGTGGATAGATGTACGTGCCGCGCGCGATGTATTCCTTGAGGATGTCGTTCTGCAGCGTGCCCTGCAGCTTGGGGAGCGGCACGCCCTGCTTTTCTCCCACCGCCACGTACATCGCGAGCAGGATCGCGGCCGTCGCGTTGATCGTCATCGACGTCGAGACGCGATCGAGCGGGATGCCGCGAAACAACCGCTCCAGATCTTCGACGCTGTCGATCGCGACGCCGGCGCGCCCGACTTCTCCCGCCGCCATCGGGTGATCGGAGTCGTACCCCATCTGGGTGGGAAGATCGAACGCCACCGACAGGCCGGTTTGCCCGGCTTCGAGCAGATGGCGGAAGCGCGCGTTCGTCTCATCGGCCGTCCCGAAGCCCGCGTATTGGCGCATCGTCCACGGCTTGCCGGTATACATCGTGGGATAGATGCCGCGGGTAAACGGCCACTCGCCCGGGGCACTCGTGTCGGCGATGGGATGCTCCAGCCAGTCGGGCGTCATTTTTCCCCGAGCACCGCGCGCGCGTAGGCGACGTCTCGCTTCGAGCCGATGATGAGCGGCGTGCGTTGATGCAGCTCGGTTGGCTTGATGTCGAGGATGTCGCGCGTCCCGTCGGTCGCGGCACCCCCCGCCTGCTCGACGACGAACGCCAACGGCGCCGCCTCGTACAGCAGCCGCAGCTTCCCCTGCGGCGACACGGCGTCGGCGGGATAGAGAAAGACGCCGCCCGACATCAGGTTGCGGTGGATGTCCGCGACGAGCGACCCGATGTAGCGCGCGTTTTTCGCTTCGACCTTTGCGCCATCGCCGTTCTTGAACGCCGCCACGACGCGCTGGATTCCCGGCGCCCACTTGTTCCAGTGACTCTCGTTCACGCTGTAGTATGTGCCGACATCGGGCGAGCGAATGTCGGGATGCGAGAGCAGGAATTCACCGATCGTGGGATCGAGTGTAAAGCCGTGCACGCCCTGCCCCGTCGTGTACACCAGCATCGTGCTCGAGCCATAGAGGATGTAGCCGGCGGCGACCTGCGCCCGGCCTTTCTGAAGGCAGTCGGCGAGCGTGCCCGGACCCTTCTTCGTCACGCTGCGCCGGTGAATCGAAAAGATCGTACCGATCGAGACGTTGACGCCGATGTTGGTGGAGCCGTCGAGCGGATCGTACATGAGGACGTATTTCCCGCCGCGCCGGTCGGCGCGCACCTGCACCGGAATGGGATGCTCGTCTTCCTCTGACGCGACCACGCACACCCGACCCGTGTGCTCGACGCTGTGCCGCACGGTTTCGTTCGCAAATACGTCGAGCTTCTGCTGCACCTCACCCTGCACGTTGATCGCACCGAATTCACCGAGGATGTCGGTGAGGCCGGCGCGGCGTACCTGGCGCGAGATGATCTTCGCCGCGAGACAGAGATCGTAGAGGAGGTTCGACAGCTCCCCGGTGGCTTCGGGGTGCAGCCGCTCCTGCTCCATGATGAAGCGCTCAATCGTGATGACGGACGTCGGTGATTGCGAGCGTGCCATGACTCGAGACGGTGAAGGTGATCGTGCCCTGTTCATCGGTGCGGAGCACGGTGACGCCATGTCCTCGCAACCGCGCCAGCGTCTCGGGCGCGGGATGCCCGTACCGGTTTTTCGCCCCGACGCTGATGACGGCGTCGGCCGGGTGCAGCTCGTCCAGCCAGCGGTCGGACGTCGCGCCGCGCGAGCCGTGATGCCCGACCTTCAGCAACGTCACCGGCCCGACTTGGCCCGCGAGATGCGCTTCGGTCGGAACGCCGGCGTCACCCGCGAGGAGCAGTCGCGTGCCGCCGTAGCTGACGAGCAGCACGACCGATTCCTCGTTGATGTCCGTCTGGCTGACCGCCCACGCCGAATCCGGACTCAGCACCTCGATCGTGACGCCGTCCAGCTCGAGCTTGTCGCCGCGGCGCGCCGGCCGCCACTCGGCGCCGTCGCCCTCGACCGCGCCGAGGAACTCGAGATAGCCCGCATCCGGCACCGGCTGCCCCGGCTCGAGCACGAACGCCGGATCGAACGCGTCGAGCACGGCCGGCAAGCCACCAAAGTGGTCGAGATGCGCGTGCGTCGCGACGATCGCCGTCAACTGGGTCGCGCCATGGCTCCGGAGAAACGGCACCACGACGCGACGGCCGGCATCGCCCTGCGGCCCGCGCGGCCCACCGTCGATCAACAGCCACCGTCCCGCCGGACTGCGCAACGCAATCGCATCGCCCTGTCCGACGTCCAGGAAACTTACGGTAAGGCAAGAACAATCTGAAAGGCGTGTAAAGGCGTGGAAAAGCGTGGTCCACGAGATGAGGGCGCTGATGAGCGCGAGGCGCGCGGCAATGAGCCAGCGCCGGCGCGGTGCATTCCAGAGCCACCACGCGAGCAGGAGCACGCCCAGCCAGAGCGCCGCGGCGCCGGGTCCCGCGATCATGATGAAGTGTCCACCGGGCAGCGCCGCGGCGGTCTGTGCGACTACATCGAGCAGCGCTAGGCACAAACCGGCGCCCGCCGCCAGCCAGCGCGACGACAAGAGCAGCGCCACCATCAGTCCGGGCACCGCGAGGCCCGCGAGCGGGATCGCCGCGAGGTTCGCGAGAACCCCGATCGGCGCCACGGTGCCGAAGCTGTACGCGGTGATCGGTGCCGTGAGCAGGGTGGCTGCCGCGGCAGGAGCGAGCAACCGCACCGGCCTGGGAAAGTGCTCCGTCGCTCGCGCCGCCCAGATCACGGCGGCGACCGCCGCAACCGAAAGCCACGCCCCAACCGACTGCACGGACCAGGGATCGCCCAGCATCACGCAGAACGCCGCCACTGCCACGAGGCCGCGCGGCGCGACGACGCGCTGGCGCAGCTTCGCAATGTCGAGACACGCGAGCATCGCGGCGGAGCGCGCCGCGGGCGCGGGAAACCCGAGCAGCCAGACGTACGCGAGCATCACGCCCGTCCCCGCCACGAAGCGCGCGCGCGCGCCGAGCCGCAGCCGCGCGAGCAGGACGTTGAGCCAGGCCGCAAAGAAACCAACGTGCAGGCCCGAGATCGAAAGCAGGTGCGCCAGCCCCGAGCGCGTGTAGCGCTCTCGCAGGCCGGCATCGAGCTCCGCCCGCCGGGCGATTACGAGCGCGTCGACGAGCGGCGCGCGCGCCCCGAACAGCCGGCGGCTGCGCTCGGCCACGCGATCGCGGAGCGCGCCCCGGCCGCGCGGCACTCCGTCGAGCTCGCGCACCCGCCGGGCAACGAGGACGCTGCGCCGCGCGTCCCCGAGGAATCGTCCTGCGATAACCCACGTCGTGCCGCCATGCGCCGGATGTCCTGGCGGCCAGCGAATGGTGAGCGTGCCGCGGCACGGACCGCCGAGCACGCTCGCTTCGACGACACCGCCCGCGCCGGGCGCAGGATCTGTGAGTCGGACAATCGCCGCGCGCGCGTGTTGGCCGGCGCAGGAGGCGCGTTGTTCGCGCAGCGCCGCCGCGCCCCACACGACGCCGGCGACCAGCATGACACCGCATGCCGCCGCGACTGCAGCGCGACGTTGCAAAACGAGGGCGCCGATGAGGACCGGTAGTACGACGTACGACGCACCACGCACGACGTACGGATTCAGCGCCGCGGCTAACCCGGCGGCGAATGCAATTGTGAGATACAGCATCGGCGGGCGCACCGGCCCGCCTCAGGTTACAGCTGGATGGGTTTTGCTCCGCAGCGCGGCGCCATGGCGACTTTGCGGAAGCCCTCGAGCAGCGCCACGTCGAGCTTGGCCTTCTCCTGATCGCTGTCGAGGTTCAGCTCGGTGAGGATTTCGCCCTGGCGGGTCGAAACGTAGTGCGGGGACAGCCGATTGAGCGCGAAGACGAGCACGTCGCCCCGGCAAATATCGCAGCCGCAGAACTTCGGAAACGCGTCGCGCAGGCTCTTGTATTCCCGCTGCACGACTTCCAGCGTGACGTTCGTTACTGCCACGCCTCACCCCCCGTCCCCCGCTCCACCACGTGGAGCGAGGGGGCGGCGGTGACAGCGGTGAATGTCGAGCCGGTCGTACCAGTGAAGCGCACCTGCCGGTAGGTCCCGATCCACTCGGGCGGCCCGTCCAGCAGCGCAATCTTGTTGGTGCGGGTGCGGGCCTGCAGCAAACTCCCTCGCTTCGCGGGCCCTTCGACCAGCACCTCGTGCGTCGTGCCGACGAGTCCGATGTTCTTGCGTTTCGCCACCCGCCGCACCAGCTCGATAAGCCGGCCGATGCGTTCGGTCTTGAGCTCCTCAGACACGTGATCCTTGATCCGGACGGCGGGCGTGCCGTCGCGCACAGAGTACTTGAAGGTGTAGGCGTCGTCGAAGCCGGCCAGCTCCACGAGCGACAGCGTTTCCTGGAATTCCGCCTCCGTCTCGCCGGGGAATCCCACGATGATATCGGTCGACAGCGCGATCCCGCGTACGGCGTCGCGCAGCGCGGCCACCACCTCGAAATACCGCTCGCGGTCGTAGCGCCGCAGCATCCGCTTGAGCGTGCGCGAGCTGCCGCTCTGCACTGGCAGGTGGACATGCTCGCAGACCGCCGGCGTCTCTGCCATCGCCGCGAGCACGCCCGGCGTGAAGTCGGTTGGATACGGCGACGTGAAGCGCAGCCGCCGCACGCCGGTGACCGCTCCGACCGCGCGGAGCAAATCGGCGAAATCGTGCTCGCCGTCGTGATAACTGTTGACCGTCTGGCCAAGGAGCGTGACCTCGGTGGTGCCTGCGGCCGCCAGCCGGGCGACTTCGCCCACCACCTCGGCCAACTTGCGGCTCCGCTCCGGGCCCCGCGTCATCGGAACGATGCAGAAGGTGCACCGATAATCGCAGCCACGTTGCACCGTCACGAATGCGGAGATCGGATTCGCGCGGGCCGGGGGAACGTCCTCGTAGTGCTCCCAGCCTCTGAACTCGACATCGGCGGCACGGGCGCCGCTCTGCGCCTGAGCGATCAGCTCCGGCAGACCGCGATAGCCATCGGGGCCGATGACGAGATCCACCTGCGGCACCTGCTCCAACAGCTTGGGGCCAAGACGTTGCGCCATGCAGCCGACCACACCCAGGACGTCGCCGGGCCGCTTGTAGCGCTTGAGCTCGCCCATCCGTCCCAGGACGCGCTGCTCGGCGTGATCGCGCACGGCGCAGGTGTTGACGAGCAACACGTCCGCCTCGGCCGGATCATCGGTGCGCACGTAGCCCGCCCGTCCCAGGACCCCGAACATCAGCTCGGAATCCGAGACGTTCATCTGACAGCCGTATGTCTCGATGTAGATGCGGCGCATCGTCAGTTGACCGTCACCTCGAAGCGGGGACGCCCGTCCCACAGATGCGTATCAAGATAGACGCTGAGATAATCCTGCGTCATTACCTCGACCTGGCCCTTGCGGCGGCCTGTCACGACGCCATCCGCCGTCTGCCCTCGGCGGTGCTCGCGATAGGCCGCCGCTCGTGTCTCGCCGACCTCCCGCAGCTGGCGCGCACGAGCGCGAATCACTTCCGGCGGGAGCTGCCCGGACAGCCGCGCCGCCGGCGCGTCGGGGCGCACGGAGAATGGAAAGACGTGGAGGTAGGTAAACGGCAAGGCGTCTAACAGCGTCAGAGAGGCGTGGTGATCGGCGTCGGTTTCGCCCGGAAATCCGGCGATGATATCCGCGCCGAGGCCAAGAACCGGGAGCCGCTCGGCGAGCCACTCGATTCGGGCGCGATAGGATTCCGCCGTGTACCAATGCCGGCCCATGCGCTTGAGGACGCAGTTCGAGCCTGACTGGAGCGGCGCGTGCAGATGCGCGGCGAGATGACGCGGCGCTTCGATGAGGAGCCGGGCGAGCGTGTCGTCGACCTCCGTCGCTTCGACGCTGCCGAGCCTGAAGCGGACAGAGGGGACGGATACGATGAGGGCTTCGACAAGCTGTCCGAGCGAACGCACGACGCACGACGCACCACGCACGTCCGTTCCGTACGTCCCGATGTGAACACCCGTGAGCACGATCTCGGCGTGGTGTTCCGCCAGCGTTCGCGCCTCGTCCACGAGCTCGGCGACTGACCGCGACCGATTGTCGCCACGCGCGAGCGTGGTCGCGCAAAAGGTGCAATGCTCGTCGCAACCATCCTGGATCTTGAGCAGGGCACGGGATCGAGCGTGTGCATGTAGGGGCGCAGCATGCTGCGCCCCTACCCGAACCGAACCCGTCATTCCAGCCGCTCGGAGGACTGTATCCGGATCCGCATTCGCCACGACCGCGCGCACCGACGGCAGCGCGGCAATCGCGCCGTCGTCGAGCGCCGCGGCGCAGCCCATCACGATCGTTTGCGCGTGGCCCTGCTTCGCCACATGACGCACGAAGCGGCGCAGCTTGACTTCGCTTTCGCCGGTGACGGTGCAGGAATTGATGACGGTAAGGTCGGCGAGCGCCGGGTCGTCCACGATGGCCGCGCCGCTCTGGTCGAACGCCTGACGAACCCGCTCGGTATCGTACTGGTTGGCTTTGCACCCGAAGGTGTGGAGGTAAACCTTCACGGCCGCACGGTCAGCCCCAGCAGGAACGTCCACACACGTTCCTTCAGCCCCGTGCCGCGGCGATCGAGGCGCTCGATGCCGATGTCCAGCCGGCCGCGGCCCCCCGAGAACTGCCGGCCCAGTCCGGCAGAGTAGCCGACTTCGCTGGGCGCCTTCCCGTAGCCGAACGGCATGTCGCCGCCGCGCACGCCGAAGCGGAACGGCGCGGACGGCCGTCCAATCTCGGCGCCGACCGACCAGTTGAAGGTGTCGTGCGCGGTCGAGTCGCCCGCGCTTGACCACGTGCGCCACGTCACGGTTCCCGCGAGCGTCGCCTGGGCCCCCGCGCGCCACTGTACGCCGGTGCCGTACGTCACCGGCAAATCGTTCTCGGCCTTGGTGACGCCGCCGATGTCGGCACGAAGCTTCGAGTCGGAGCGGAACCATCCGCCAAGCCGGATGTCGCGCGTCACATCGAACAGCAGGCTCGCCGATTCGCCGCTGCCTCCGTACGCCACTTCGTCGCGGGCCGTGCTGGTGCGGTAGTTCACCGTGTCGGCGAAGGTGCGGGTGGCGACGATGCGTGAGGAGCCGGTGAGACGGTGCAAACCCAACCCCAGCGCCAACCGCTTGCCCAGTCGGGCGGCGACCGCGAGCCGCACGTCCGATACGGCGCCGTCGTTCGTGATCTGGTCGGTGACCGCCTGTGGTTGACCGCGCAGGTCGATCGTGTCGTGGACGATGACGCCGAACGTGCGGTCGAGGTAGGTCCCGAAGCCGCCTCCCACGATGATCCGGGAGGTGACCGGTCCGGCGATCACAAGCGCCGGGAACCGCGTGGCGCGAAGCGCCGCGGTGGAACCACTCGCATCGGTGGAACGCCACGACGTGCCGCTCGCCATGCTGGCGCTCATGCGTCGCACGTCCGCGAGCGCCGCGTCCGCCATAGGCGAGAACGCGTCGAACGGGGCAAACGCGCCGCCGGTGGTGCGCGCCCGCACGCTCTCCCACTTGCCCGGTGTCCCCAACCCCCGAATGCCGAACTGCGAGTCTTGGGCGGCCAGACGGCCCGACGGCCCGACGGTCGCCAGCAACGTCAGCACCACCAGGATCACGGCCGTCCGGCCGTCAGACCGTCCGAGCGTCATCACGGCTCACCGAACCTGAAGCGTTTCACGTAGGTCACCTGCAGCGCCGGCCGCAGCGCGGGGGCGCGCGAGGAATAGAACCGAATCTCGGTGTACGACGCCGCTTCGGGCGCCTGCGCGAGTTCGAAGGACGTCACCAGCGTCGTATCCAGCGACCAGGCGCGGACGAGGTTCGTCAGCTCGACCCGCACGGTATCGGACGAGCCGATGTGAATCGCCGTGCTCGCGAACAGCGCCGTGTTCGTGCTGAGGGGGGACTTCGCCCCGACATCCGTGAGCAAGGGTAGGCTCCGCATGGGAAACGAATCGGTGGCGGCGCCCTGGACGGCGCTGACCGGAACGAGAATGAGCGTCGCCCGCACCACATCGATGCTGTCGTGCAGGTACGCGGGCATCGCGACGCGCAACAGGCTCCGCGCCGCCGGCACGCCGCCCACCGCGAGATTGGAATCGTTCGGCGGTGTGGCGGGGTTGAAGACAAAGCTGTCAAAGCGCGTCCCGACCGTCCTGTCGCCGTGCACGACGCTGTCCGGAGTCGCCGACACGGTATCGGGAATCGTGTAGTGATAGAAGAACCGCGTGACCGGGCCGTTGCTCACCGTGGCGTTGGTCCCGAGCGCAATGCTGGCCAGGGAATCGGCCGCAACCCGTACGCCGAAGGCGAGACGGCCCGTGTCAGGCACGCTGAACGGCGCCTGGAGCGTATCCAGACGGAAGAAGACCGACAGCGTTGAGTCGGCATTGATCTGCAGGACGTGTCCCGCGCTGTCGGTGCGAATCGAGTCGCCCCAGAGACGCACCGTCTGCGTGTCGCCGATGGCCGGCCGCGCCAGCAGCGCGCTCACGTTCATGCTGTCCACCGGGGGCGCACTGAAGGAGGGATCGAGCGACGCAAAATCGGACGTCGAGTCCACGGTGAGGGGCAGCGCATAGAGGAGCAAGCGCACATTGGTGGTCTTCGGGCGGCGCACGATCACGAATTTGACTCGCGTCGAGTCGACGCTGATCGGCACGGTCGCCGTGTCCCCCACCTTCGGCGTCACGCGCCGGAACATGGTGTCCGTGGCGATCACCGCTCGGCTCTCCACGATCCCGGGCACGTTCACGACCGCCATCGCCTGCGCGTGGAAACCCTGCACGTAGCCGCGGAACGTGGAATCGCGCACGATAATCGACGTGAAGATCGTATCGTGAACGTCGATCGACCCACCCGGACAAAAGTTCGGGCAGACCCCAGGCGCCGTCGACTGCTCGGCACACGCAGCCGCCACAAGCAGGAAGAGGTAAGCAAGTCGCCGCGTCACCGGTCCAGCGTCTCCTTGGTAAAGGCGTCGGGCAACAGCGCGGCCAACGTCCAGCGCTTTTCAGTCGCCGGGCCCACCGCCGTCACCTCCAGGTCCAAACCAAACTCCGCGAGCAGCTGGCGGCAGGCGCCGCACGGCGCCGCCGGCGGATCCACGTCCGTCGTCACGACGATGCGCTTCAACTTCCGCGCGCCGCCCACCACTGCCGCCCCCAGCGCCATGCGCTCGGCGCAGATCGTCAGGCCGTACGACGCGCTTTCGACATTGCAGCCCACGTACACCGTGCCATCCGCGGCCTCGATCGCCGCGCCCACGTGAAAGTTGCTGTACGGCGCCCACGCGTGTTGCATCGCCGCGCGCGCCCGCGTCACCAGCTCCTTCATGCCGTCACGTCCTTCAGGAAGGACGTGCCCGCCGCGAGCGCCGGTAACCCGAAATACTCGCCCACCGTCTGGCCCATGTCGGCGAAGGTGCGGCGGGTCCCAAGCGGCACGGGGTGCACGCTGGGGCCCAGCACCAGCACGGGCACGACTTCGCGCGAATGGTCGGTCGACGGCGTCGTGGGATCGTTGCCGTGATCGGCCGTCAGGATCACCAGATCGTCCGGCTTGAGGCGCGCCACGAGCCGCGGGATCCACGCATCCAACTCTTGAAGACCCTGGTGGAACCCCGGTACGTCATTGCGGTGCCCCCACGTCTGGTCGAATTCGATCACGTTCACGAAGACGAATCCCGTCTCGAGCGTATCGAGCGCCTGCTCGATGCGCCGGTAGGCATCGGCGTTCGTCGGCGTATGCTGACTGCTGATGTTCCGACCCGCGAACAGATCGTCCACCTTGCCGATCCCGATGCGCACGATGCCGGCATCGGCCATCAGGTCGAGCAGCGTCGTCCCGATCGGCGCAATGGAAAAATCCTTGCGATTGGCCGTTCGGCGGTAGTCCCCTGCCTTGCCCTCGAACGGCCGCGCGATCACCCGGCTGACGGCGTCCTCGCCCACGAGCATCTCCCGGGCGACCGTACAGGCGTGATAGAGCTCCGCCAGGGGCACCGTCCGCTCGTGGGCCGCAATCTGAAAGACCGAGTCCGCGGAGGTATAGACGATCCATTTGCCCGTCCGCTCATGCTCGGCGCCCAGCGCGTCGATGATCGCGGTGCCGGATGCAGCCTTGTTGCCCAACCAGCCGCGTCCCGTCCGCCGCGCGAACTCGTCCAGCAATGGAACAGGGAATCCGTTGGGGTAGGTCCGGAATGCCTTCTCGAGAAGGACGCCGCAGATCTCCCAGTGCCCCGTCGTACTATCCTTCCCGGCTGAAGCGGGTCGCGCCACGCCATAGGCGGCCGTGGGTGCGGCGTCGGTCGCGAAGCCCAAGATCCCGGAGCCCTCATGACATCGGCCCAGGCCCACCTTTTCGAGGTTCGGCAACTTCAGCCCGCCACTCCCCACCGCGCGCGCGACGTTGCCGAGGGTGTCCGAACCGGCATCGCCGTAGTGGGCGGTATCGGGCGCTGGTCCCGCGCCGAGTCCATCGAGCACGATGATCGCCGCCCGGCCGGTGCCGAACTTCACGTCGCGACGCGCGGCAGGCGCGAGCCGAGTCCCGTCAGCACCTCGTGCGGCACCGCGCCACTCCAGTCCCCCAACTCCTTCAAGGTGATGCGCTGCTTCGCGTCTGCGCCGACGAGCGTCGCGACATCGCCGACCTGGACCTCGAGCGTGCCGGTTTCGACCAGCGCCATGTCCATTTGCACGAGCCCCACAATCGGGCAGCGTTGCCCGCGCAGCAGCACGGCCGCACCGCCGGTCGCGACGTTCCGCCGCAGGCCGTCGGCGTAGCCGCAGCGCAGCGTTGCGATCACGGTGTCCCGCTGGGCCGTCCAGCTCGCGTTGTAGCTCGCAGTGTCCCCCTGTTTCATCCGCCGCACACTCAGCACCCTGGCCCGAACACTCACCACGGGCCGGGGCTCCGGCAGATCGGCCACGGGCGAGGCACCGTACAAGAAAATGCCCGGCCGGATCAGGTCGAACGCAAACTGCTTGCCCCGCAGCGCGGCGGCGCTATTGGCGACGTGGAGCACTGCGGGCCGGCGCGGCAACCGTTTCACGGCGCCGAGAAACCGTTCGAGCTGCTGCTCCGCCGACCCATCGCGACGGTCGGCGGAGTGGAAATGCGTGTAGCAGCCTTCCAACGACGGCGTGTCGACCGCTGCGCCCAGCTCTTCGACTTCGTCCCACCGCACGCCGGCTCGACCCATCCCCGTGTCGATCTCGATATGGAAGGGACGCTCGCCACGCGTCGTCCATTCGAGAATGCTGCCGGCATCGCCGAGCGACGGCGTCAGCTCGTGGCGGTCATAGGCGTCGAACAGCTGGGCGCGGGCGGGCATGAAGACGAGGATGGGCCGCGTGATGCCGGCCGCCCGCAGCTCGGCACCTTCTTCGATCGTCGCGACGCCATAGCCCCAGGGATCGAGCTGCTCGAGAGCCGTAGATACTCGGACGGCTCCGACCCCGTACGCATTCGCCTTGACGACAGGGAGGAGCCGAGTGCCTGCTATCTTTGCTATCGTTCGGGCGTTGTCGACGAGGGCTTCCACGTCCACTTCCACCCAGGCCTCGCCCTTCGTTGACACGCTCACTGGCGCGGGTATGATACCCGGCCCGGAGGCTAAATGCAAGGCGATTCAGCGCTTGGACGTGCTCTGGGGCTCGTGCGTGAATTGCGCCAGCGGTGTCCGTGGGACCGCGCGCAGACCCCGCAAACGCTTCGTCCCTATCTGGTCGAAGAGGCGCTCGAGCTCGATCACGCGATTCAAACCGACGATCCCGAAGCGATGCGCGATGAACTGGGCGATCTGCTGTTGCATCTCGCGTTCCAGATCGCGATCGCCGAAGAGCGATCGCAGTTCAATGCGGAAGTCGTCACGCGCACGCTCGAAGAGAAAATGTGGCGGCGCCATCCGAATCTCTTCAGTGAATCGCGCGTCAGCCGGGATGACCATGCCGGGTGGGAGCTCGTGAAACGGCGTGAGCCGAGGGCCGGCGGGAAGCGCAGCACGCTCGCGGGACTGCCTCCCACGCTGCCGCCCCTGCTCATGGCGTACCGGCTACAGGAGCGAGCCGCCGGCATTGGATTCGACTGGCCGGATGTGCGGGGACCGCTGGCGAAGGTGAAGGAAGAGACCGCAGAGCTGGAAAAGGAGCTGGGCGCGGGGCGCCGGGAGCAGATTGAAGAAGAGATCGGTGATCTCCTGTTTGCCGCAGTCAATCTCGCGCGCAAGCTCGGCATTGAAGCCGGTCAGGCGCTCGAGCGGTCGAATTTGAAATTCCAGCAGCGGTTCGAGAAAGTCGAAACGCTCGCTGAGGAGCGCAGGCTGGAGATGGGCCGGGCGACGCTGGAGGAGTTGGATCGACTGTGGAACGAGGTCAAGGCGCGGCGCTGACGGGCGCTGCGCTACCCGCTCAGCACGTGGGGAAGGAAGACGGTCACCGTGAATCGGAGGAAGCGACCGGCAAAGCCCAGGATGATGAAGGGCATCAGTGGAAAGGTGAGCGTGCCAGCCGCGATGCTCACGAGGTAGAAAGGTGGGAACCCCGACGACGCGCTGAGGAACAGCAGGCCGTTGCCAAGCTGGCGCTTGTCGCGATATCGCTCCGTCGCCAATCGGATCCGACGTTGCAGGCGTTCGCCTGGTATCAGCCTGACCCCGCGACCAGCGTAATACATCCCAACCTTGCCGAGCATCTGGCCGCTGGTTGCCGCGATGACGAGGGGCCAGCGGAGTTCCGGCGGTGCGAGCAGCGAGGTCGCCAGCAGATACGCCTCGGCGTGCAACAGTGGAATCATGGCGCTGCACGCGCAGAAGGCGAACGTGCCGAGCACAACGAGCACTGGATCCACAGGCGTCCCCCAAGCGGAGAACCCCAACAAAAAAAAGCGGCCGAGCGAGTCGCTCAGCCGGTTCCAATGTGCGACCTCATACCGCCGGCCGCCAGATCAGCGTTCGCCGCGCGGCTCACCTACGCGCGCCCTTCAATCTGTTTCGTGATGATATCCGCGGCCGCGTCGGCGAGATCGAGCATCGCTCCAACTGCCAGCTGGACCGCATGGAGGAGGTTCGACAGCAACAATCCTTCCCGCGCCGGAACTCGGCTTGGTCGATGACGCTCCGGCAGTGGGCTGCCATCAGGTCGCGGTGGTTCGCGGGGCGGTGGCGGCGGAGTCTCGGCCCCTACCGCAGTAGGCGGCCGCCGCGCCGGAGGGACGAGTTGGGCGTTTTCCTCCGTCTGGCGCTCGATTTCCTTCTCATCGCCAGTGGATTCGGTCACCGGATCCCTGCGCTTGCGAGGACTCTTTCCTTTACCCATAGCGTTACGCCCGGCCTAACGAATGGCGCTTAAGCTGCGGCGCGTTGAAAAGAGATTCATTCCTTAATCTACGCGCGCCGCCAGCTTCAAGTGCTTGTTAGGCAGCAGGTGGTTGCGATCCGCCAGTGGTCGATTTGGAACCGCCCTTGATGAGATAGTATAGGCCAACTCCAAAGAGGAGGATGGCGAAGGCGAGGCCCGCGATTTGGCCACTGGCATAGGCGCCTGAGCCACTGACCCACTGTCCTGAGATCAGTTTTGAGACGAGGAGTCCGCCGCCCCAAAGAACTCCAATCCCGCCGAAGATGCGGTTGCGCACGATCTTCTCCGTTGCTTTGGAGTGTGGCTGCTGGCTAACGAATCGCGCTTAAGCTCCGGCGCGCTGAAGCAAGATTCATTGCTTTAATCTACGCGCGCCGCCAGCTTCACGCGCTTGTTAGGCAGCGGCGCTCAGATCATTTGCCGCCTTCGTACTTGAAGGAAACCTTGATCTTCGCCCGATAGGCCTCGACCTTGCCATCCTTCAACTGCATGTCCAGCTGTGAGACTTCCGCGACACGAAGGTCGCGCAGTGTCTGCCCCGCCCGCTTGACCGCAGCCGCAGCTGCTTTCTCCCACGACTCCGTGCTGGTCCCGACCAACTCGATGACCTTGTAGACGCTCTCTGCCATGTGATTCTCCTTGCCATCTTGGGTTGGTCGCTGCCTAACGAATCGCGCTTAAGCTGCGGCGCGCTGAAAAAGAATGATTCATTCGATAATCTACGCGCGGCGCCAGCTTCAAGCGCCTGTTAGGCGGCCAGTGACGGAATCTCGCAATCACTCCCACAGTCCCTGCTCCCGCATCCAAAAGGCGTAACCGAATGCTGCCGGCCCAGCGTTGCTCAGGAGCAAACCGCCCCAGAATGCGATCGGCGCCCAATCACCCCTCATTGCCATACTTCCCCAGGCCAGTACGCCCCCGACTCCATACAAAACACCGCAACGCACAAGCAACCACACAAAACGACGGCGCCATTCGCGGTGCCAACGCTCCTCATACACACGAATCTCTTCATGATGTCGGAGTTCTCGAGCTAGGCGGTCTTCTGAAAGCGCGAGCAGGGCGGACATTGCTGCCTAACGAATCGCGCTCAAGCTGCGGCGCGCTGAAAAAGAATGATTCATTCGATAATCTACGCGCGCCGCCAGCTTCAAGCGCATGTTACGCGGCACCCTGCGATTTGGGCAACCAGCCCTGACGCAGGAAGTCGAGCGCGAACGGGCCGGACGTTTCATAGACAGCCGCAAAAAACTCATCGATCAATTCGGTGGCACGCGATGGATCGGTCCCGAGCGTCACACGGTGGACGAGCTCGTGACCCCAACGTTTCGGTCGAGGCGAAAGCTTGTTTCGCAAGCCGCACCGCCAAAAGTGCCACACGCGAACGACGTCGAGCCAACCGGCCTGAGGATAAACGAGACGCAACTTGGCGGCCTCGACCATGACGAGCAGACCATTTGACGTGCGGCGCGGTCTGATGACCAGCATATCCAGGTTATCCCTACCGACGCCGAGGAGCGCCACGAGATCCTGGATGAGGATCGCGCGTGACTCCTCGTGCATCGGTGCCGCCTAACGGACCGCGCTTAAGCTGCAGCGCGCTGGTAGAAGAGCAGTCATTCAGTATCCTACGCGCGGCGCCAGCTTCAAGCGCTGGTGAGGCCGCCCGCCAATGGAATTCACCACGAGACGAGCGCTCCGAGCACCGCTAACCCAAGCGACGCCGGAACCGCAATCCGGCCAAACCGAATCACCCGACGCTGAGCGCTTACGAGATCAGTTTTAGGAACAGCGGTGGCCTCGTGTTCAAGGACACGGCGCGCCGGAATGATCAGCCACACCAGCCGGTTTCCAATCAACAGAGATATAGGAATCGCT
Source organism: Gemmatimonadales bacterium (assembly GCA_036395695.1). Taxonomy (GTDB): domain Bacteria; phylum Gemmatimonadota; class Gemmatimonadetes; order Gemmatimonadales; family GWC2-71-9; genus 20CM-2-65-7. The sequence continues at coordinate 456 of DASWDA010000070.1, read as the reverse complement.
GCGAGTAACGCACCGATGGTGGTGAAGATCGGACCGAAGCCGGAGGCGTTCGCCAGATCTTGGGCCGGATAGCGCGCCTGATGGAGGAGCTGAAGCACCTGTACCAGGCCCCACACCAGCAACCCGAGCGGTAGAAGAACAGCTGGGATCAGCAGAAGATTCCAGGCGCTACGACGGCGCTGTGCTCTCTTCTGTGCTTCTTCCAGATAGCTCACAGGGCGGCCGACCGAATCGCGCTTAAGCTGCGGCGCGCTGAAGAACGATTCATTCCTTAATCTACGCGCGCCGCCAGCTTCAAGCGTTGGTTAGGCGGCTGGGCCTAATGACTCATCACTCGCATCGCGCGGATGCCAAAGCACTTGATTGGACTGGCTCTAGAAACTGCTGAAGCGTCTGACGCCTCTCAAGCGCTCGGCCTACCAACCGCGTTCCTCGTGATCGCAGGGCAAAGACTCG
>DASWDA010000069.1:0-16419 GCA_036395695.1 Gemmatimonadales bacterium | reverse complement strand
CGTCCTCAGCCAGCTCGTCGAGTCCTACGGCGTCTCCGGATCAGAAGCACCCGTACGGGAAGTGGTCAAACGGCTCTTGCCAGGTTGGGTCAAAACCGAGACCGACACCGCCGGCAATCTCTGGGTGCGTGCGGGCCAGGGGGAAGGACCCGTGGTCATCGTCGCGCACATGGACGAGATCGGCTTCCGCGTGGACACGATCAACGCCGACGGCACCCTCGGCCTGCGCACCCGCGGCGGCTTCATTCTCTCGCTGTTCGAAGCGAACCTCGCGCTGATTCATACCGATCGTGCCGACATTCCCGGCATCTTCCTGCCGCGCGACACCGGCCTCACGCGCCGCACGCCGCCGCCGTTGCGCGTGAGCGTGGGCGCTTCGAGCCGCGCGGGCGCAGAGTCGCTCGGCGTGAAGGTCGGCCAGACGATTACGATGCCGAAACAGTACGTGCGCCTCGCCGGGACGCGCGCGACCGCCCGGTCGTTCGACGACCGCATGGGCTGCGCGGCGCTCATTCTTGCGTTGCGAACGGTGGATCGTGCAAAGCTGCGGCATCCGGTCGTTTTTCTCTTCAGCACACGCGAAGAGATCGGGCTCGAGGGTGCGGATGCGGCGGCGCACCAGCTCGGGACGTCGACGCGGCGCGTGCATGCCATCGACACTTTCGTCTCCGCCGACTCCCCGCTCGAGCTGCAGAATTTCGCCGCCCAAAAGCTCGGCGCGGGCGCGGTCGCACGGGCGCTCGACAACTCGTCGATCACGCCGCCCGCCTACGTGGACTCGCTGGCGAACCTCGCGCAGGCCCGCGGCATCGCGCTCCAGATCGGGACGACGAACGGCGGCAACGACGGCTCGACCTTCACGAAATTCGGGGTCGTAGACGTGGCAATGGGGTGGCCGCTGCGATACTCGCACTCCCCCGCGGAGGTGGTGGATTTGAAGGATCTGGTGAGCCTGGCGGACCTGGTGCGCGCTGTGGCGGAGGATTGGTGAGAGCACTGCTTTCCGTTTCGGACAAACGCGGCATCGTGGATTTCGCCCGCCAGCTCGTCGCGCTCGGCTGGGAGATTGTCTCGACCGGCGGGACCGCCGAGGCCCTCAGGCGCGAGCGGGTCCCGGTCATTGGCATTGAGGACGTCACGGGATTCCCGGAAATGATGGACGGCCGGGTGAAGACGCTGCATCCGAAGGTGCACGGCGGATTGCTGGCGAGACGCGACAATCAGCACGACCTCGCGGCCCTCGAGCAGCACGGCATCACCCCGATCGATCTCGTCGCCGTAAACCTCTATCCGTTTCGCGAAACCGTTGCCAGGCCGCAAACCACATTCGCGCAGGCGATCGAGCACATCGACATCGGCGGCCCGTCGATGCTCCGCTCGGCCGCCAAAAATCATCAATCGGTGATTGTCGTGGTGGATCCTGATGATTATCCCACCGTCATCTCGGCATTGAAAGACGGCAGTCTGACCCCGGGCGCGAGCCCGGGGAACACGGATCTCAAACGGATGTTTGCAACTAAGGTTTTCGCCCACACCTCGGCCTACGACGCCGCCATCCTCGGCTACCTGTCACGCGCTGAGGAGTCGCTGCCACCGACGTTGAGCGTCGTGCTGCAGCGCCGCCAGGCCCTGCGCTACGGCGAAAACCCGCACCAGCGCGCCGCGCTCTACGTGACGGACGAGGCCGGCATCCGCGACATGCATCAGCTCCACGGCAAGGAGCTGTCGTTCAATAACCTGCTCGACGTCGACGCCGCGGTGATGGCCGTGGCACCGTGGCAAACCCGCGACGCCCGCGCGGCCTGTGTCATCATCAAGCACACGACGCCCTGCGGGATCGCGCTCGGCCGCAACGCCGCCGACGCCTACACGCGCGCGCTCGCCACCGACAAGACGTCGGCCTTCGGTTCGGTGATCGCGTTCAACACCGTGGTGGACCGGTCGACCGCCCTGGCGATGCGTGATCTCTTCGTAGAAGTCGTCGTCGCGCCGCGCGTCGACGCCGACGCCCTGGCGGTGTTCAAGGAAAAGAAAAACCTGCGCGTCGTGGAGCTCCCGAAATTCGGCGACGAGCCCACCCTCGATTACAAGCGCGTGCGGGGCGGGTTTTTGGTGCAGGATCGCTTCCGCTACTCGCAACTTTCGGATGAATCGCAGTGGCGGGTCGTGACCACACGCCGCCCCACCGATGCGCAATGGAACGACCTGCGGTTCGCCTGGGCCGCGGTAGGGACAATCAAGTCGAACGCCATCGTGCTGGTCCGGGACGAGGCTGCCATCGGCATCGGCGCCGGGCAGATGAGCCGGGTCGACTCGTCGTTTCTCGCCGCACACAAGGCCCGGCAACAGGGCCACGACGCTCGGGGCGCCGTGCTCGGCAGCGATGCTTTCTTTCCCTTTCGCGACGGCGTGGACGAAGCGGCCGCGGCCGGGGTGACGGCCATCATCCAGCCGGGGGGATCGGTCAAGGACCCCGAGGTGATCGCGGCGGCGGACGAGCACGACCTGGCCATGATCCTGACCGGCATGCGGCAGTTCCGACACTAGATTATTGGGCTTATGACGACCACGGTTCCAAACCGCACGACACCCATGAGCCGCACGCCGGTTCACGCCGTTCCCACGCCGCTCGACGCCGTCAAGCCTCCGTACCTCATGGCGGGGGGCGTGTCACTAGGGGCGTTGGTCCTCTACATCCTCACGCTCGCGCCGACGACGCAGTTCTGGGACACGTCGGAATACATCGCCGCGGCCTACACGCTCGGCATCCCCCACCCGCCGGGAAATCCGCTGTTCGTGCTGATCGCGCACGTGTTCGGATTGCTGCCGGTCGCGGCCGGGTATGCGGCGCGCATCAACCTCTTCGCCGCCGTGACCAGCGCCCTCTCTGCCGGCTGCTGGTTCCTCGTCGCCGAGCGCTGGCTGCGCTCGTTCGTGCCGGTGCTGTGGGCCCGCCGGGCCGCGGCGCTCGCCGGTGCGATCGTTTCCGCGACGGCCTTCACCGTCTGGAACCAGTCGGTGGTGAACGAGAAGGTCTACACGCTGAGCCTGCTCTCGATCGCGCTGATTCTTTGGCTCATCGTGCGCTGGGACGACCAGCCGGCCGGCGAAGCCCATGACCACCACCTGCTGCTGATCATCTACCTGCTCGCGCTGACGGCGACGAATCACATGATGGGGGTGCTCGTGGGCCCCGTCGTCATCATTCTGCTCTTCCCGCCGCTCAAGAAAAATCGACCGCTGTCGGACGGGGAGCGCAGCATCGAGTGGTCACAGTTCATCGTGTTCACGGCTGTGTGGGGGCTGCTGCTTTCACTCGGCCTCGCGGGCTGGGAGCCGATCGCCGTGGCGGGCGTGGTGTTCGCCGGGGCGCTCGTGTATGCGATCATGGCCGGCAACGCGTCCTTTGCGCTCGCGTCGCTGCTGGTCGCCGTGGTCGGAATATCGGTCTACACCTATCTGCCGATTCGCGCGGCATTCTTCCCGCCAATTAACGAAGGCGAGCCGACCACCTGGCGAGCCCTGTGGGACGTCATTTTCCGCGTGCAATACGGCAAGCCGTCGATCTTCGACAATCCGACGCAGTCGCCCGGTCTGGCGAATACGGGCCACACCCTCCAGCTCTACTGGGCGCAGCTCGTCAATTACGCGCAGTATTTCAGCTGGCAGTTCGCGCACGACTGGTCGGACCGGCTGCAGCGCGTGCTGGCTGTCGTGTTCGCGTTCCTCGGAATCGCGGGCGCGATGCGCCACTGGCGCTCGGACCGGCGCACGGCGATCGCGATGACGTTCCTCGTCTTCACGTTTACGTTGGCGCTCGTGTTCTATCTCAACTTCAAGTACGGCTACTCGCTCCACAGCGAGCAGGGGATCGCGGCGCACGAGGTGCGCCAGCGCGACTACTTCTTCATGGTGTCGTTCGCGCTGTGGGGCATCTGGGTCGCCATGGGACTGGCCTCGGGGCTCGAGTGGGTGGCCGAACAGTTCCGTCTACGCCAGCCCGACGAAGCGCGGCGCTGGCTGTACGGGACGCCCCTCCTCGCCCTCGCGCTGATTCCGCTCGCCGGCAACCGCCTCACGGCCTCCCGCAAGGGCGAGACGCTGGCGCGCGACTTCGCGTACGACCTGCTGCAGTCGGTCGAGCCCTATGGCGTCCTGGTGACGGCCGGCGACAACGACACCTTCCCGCTGTGGTACGCCCAGGAGGTCGAAGGCATCCGCCAGGACGTCACGATCGTCAACCTGTCGCTCGCCAACACCGACTGGTACGTCCGCCAGCTGCAGCGCCGCCCCCTCGCGACGTTCGACTCCGCGCATGCGCCCGCGATCTACCGCAGCAAGCCGTGGCCAAAGCCCGAGGGCCGGCTGATGACCCTCACCGACGCGCAAATCGACATGCTGGAGCAGTTCTACGTGCTCGACCAGGCGCGCACCGCCAAACTGGGCTCCGGCGCCGACACGGTGCGTGTCACGATGGATCCGCAGATGATCGGCCGCCCCTACCTCGAGCGCGCCGACGTCATCGTGCTGCAAGTGATCAAGGATCAGCTCGGCAAGCGGCCCGTCTACTTCTCACGCACCGTGGGGCTGTACGGCGATCAATTCGGATTCACGTCGCATCTCGAAGGCCATGGCTTCGCGCGTGTGCTGCGCAGCAAGACGCTCACGCCGTCGGACAGCATCAAGGGCGTGCAGTCGCTGGGTTATGTGAACATGCCGCGCACGACGCAGCTGCTGTTCGACGTGTACCACGCCGACGCCGCGGCGAAGCAGCGGCCGCGCGGCTGGGTGGACAAGCCGTCCGAGGGAATTCTGTCGCTGTACGGACTGACCTACTACACCATGGCCCAGGAGCTGCAGACGTCGCAGAGCGCGCTGGCGTTGCGCGCGCAGGAGACCGCCCAGGCGATCTTCCGGAACACCGAGACGACGCTGCAGCCGCTGCCGGAGCGGCCGGTCCGCTAGCGTTTCGTCGTGTCTTTGGCGGCGCCTCTCCCGCTACCGGTCGACTCCTGCCCCGCCGGGGCGCCGCGACGGCGCTCGACCAGGCGAGCCATGACCGGGGCGGTCGGGAACAGGCGCTCTCCACCACCCACCACCACCGAGTCGCCGGCCTCCACACCGCCCTGAATTTCGGCCCACCCCGCCGTCCGCACGCCAACGCTCACCTGCCGGCGATCAGCCTTGCCCTGTTTGATGACCCAGATGAAGGTCGCGCCCTCCATGGGCAGCAGCGCGTCTTCGGGTACCACGACGGCGTTCGGCCGGATGTTGGTCGCGAGGCGCGCCTCGATGAACATGCCGGCCTGGAGCTGCTGCTCGTTGTTCGGGACGCGCGCCTTGATGAGAATCGTGCGGCCCGGCAGCGAGACCACGGGGTCTACGAATACGACCTCACCTGAGAAGTTCTTCCCCGGCAGCGCGGCGACCTGGAAGCTCACGAGCTGCCCGCGGCGCAGCCGGTCCGCGTAGCGCTCGGGCACGTCGAAGCTCGCGTGCTGCGGATTCACCGATTGCAGCGTGATCAGCGACGTCTGCGGCGACACGTACGTCCCGATGCTCACGAGGCGGCGGCCGATGACGCCCGCGAACGGCGCGCGCACCACGGTGCGGTCGAGCCTGGTCTTCAGCAGATCGTAGTTGGCGTCGGCGCCGCGTGATTTGGCCTCGGCCTGCTCGAGATCGGACGTCGAGGACGCGTTTTGCGCGATCAGCTGCTTGGTGCGCTCCAGCGCCTGACGCGCGAGCTGGCGCTCCGCTTCGGCCTGGGCGACCTGCGCCTTCAGCTCGGCGTCGTCGACCTTGAAGAGCGCCGTGCCGTCGGCGACCTCCTGTCCTTCCCGGACCAGGATGTCGGTGATGCGTCCCGAGACTTCGGGCCGCAGCTCGATCGACTGGATCGCTTCGATCTGGCCGGTCGCCGCGATCGCGTCGACGACCGTGTCGCGGATGGCGGCAGCGACCTCGACGGGCATGGCGAAGCCGCCAGGTCCGCCGGGGCCTCCCCCGGCTGCGGAGTTGGCCTTCTTGCACGCGGCGGGAGCCGCGAGGAGGAGCAGAACAGCAAGGGCGCGGTGCGACATCACTGTGGTTCCTTATCGGTAAAGAGTCTCCGGCCGAGAATACTTTCGAGGCCGGCGAGCGCGAGTCGCGTTCCATAGCGGGCTTGCACGAGATCCGCCTCAGCCTGCGACAGGTTCACTTCGGCGTCGAGCAGGTCGAGGATGGTCGTCGCCCCGCTCGAGTAGCGCGTCTGCTGCACGCGGAAGCTTTCGCGCGCGACCACCAGCCCCTGCTGCGCGAGATCGGCACTGGCGCGCGCGGTCACGTACGTATCATATGCCGCGGTGACGTCATGCTGCACTGCGCGATCCATGTCCTGCCGCCGCGCACGGGCGATGTCCTTGCTCACTCGGGCGCGCGAGAGCGCAAGCTCCCGTTGCCCGTTGTTCCAGATCGGGAACGAGATACCGAGCGTGAGATTCGACTGCTTGAACAGGTCGTTCGGATAGAACTTCGTCCCCAACGAGAGTTTGTTGTACGTTAGCGTCGCGTGCGGCAGGTAGTTGCCCAACTCGGCGCGATAGGCAGCGCTGGCAGCCCGCTCGTTGGCCGCCGCCACGCGGTAGTCGGGGCCCTGCCGGGCGGCATCCGTGATCGCGTCGGCGAGCGAGACCGGAAGCTCCGGAGCCGGTGTCGTGTCGAGCCGCGCCGCGTCAACCGGTCCAGCCGCACCCACCCGGCGACCGAGCTCGAGCCGCGCAATCCGCAACGCCGATTCCTGCTTGAGCTGCGCCACCTGCGCCCGTGTCATCTCGAGCCGCAGGTTCAACGAATCGGTGGAGACGGCGGCGCCCGACGACACGCGGGCGCGCGCCACCCCGAGTTGCTCTCGCGCACGACGTAGCCGGTCCCGCGCCACGCGATCGAGCTCGGCGTTCTGGAGCACCGCGTAATAGTCCGACTCGGTCAGCAGCGCGGCCGCAAAGCGCTGGCGCAGCTCGTCGGCGTGCGCACCCTCCAGCGCGGCGCCGGACCGGGCCAGCTCCGCGAACTTTTGGCCGCCGGTAAAGAGATCGTACCGCACGTTGAGCGTCGCCGACCACGTGGTCTTGAGCCGCAGGAGCGTATCCGTGAAAAAGAAGCTCGCCGGATCCGTGCTTTGCCGGTTCGCGCTCACGGTCGCCGACGGGAGCACGAATACCGCGAACGCATTACGCCGCGCCCACGCCGCGTTGTCGACCTGGCCGAGCGCCGCGACGTAATTCGGGTCGAGCTGCGCGGCGCGCTGCAGCGCCTCCCGCAGGGTGATTTGCGGGAGCGAGTCGGTCGCCGCGGACGCCTGGAGCGCGAGTAAGAACGCCAGCATCAGTCGCCCTCCGCGGCTTTGGGCAGTGGAACCACAACCTCACGGCGCACTCGCGCGCGCTCGAGCAACGAGGTGAGCACGACGTACGCGACGGGCACCACGAACAACGTGAGTGCCGTAGAGAAGAACACGCCGCCGACGATCGCGTAGCCCAGCGGCTTACGGGAATCGGACCCCGCGCCCACTCCAATCGCGACCGGCAGCGCACCCATGATCGTCGCGACCGACGTCATCAGAATCGGCCGGAGCCGGATGCGCCCGGCCTCGAGCACGGCGGCAACCGTATCGAGCCCCTTCGCGCGCAGCTGGTTTGTGTACTCGACCAGCAGAATCGAGTTTTTACTGACCAGTCCAATCAGCAGAATCATCCCGATCTGACTGTACAGGTTCATCGTCGCGCCTGAGAAGTTCAGGAGCCGCCCGATAACGGTGGGCGTGAGCACGGCCACCAGCTTGAGCGTCGCGAGCGCACCCGTGATGGCGAGCGGCACCGCCAGCAGCACTGTCAAGGGGTGTACCAGCGATTCGAACTGTGAGGCGAGCACCATGAACACCACGATCAGCGCGATGATGAAGGCGAAGTAGATGGCGCTGCCACTCTCCTTGTACTCGCGCGATTCTCCCGCAAGCGCCGTCGTGGTCCCGGGCGGCAGGATTTGCCGCGCCGCCGCATCGATCGAATCGAGCGCCTCGCCTTGGGCGAGCCCCGGCATCAGCGATGCCGACAACGTGAACGACGGGATGCGGTTGAAGTGGTTGATCTGCCGCGCGCCGACCCCTTCCTGCACGTTCGCCAACGCATCGAGCTGGACCAGCTGCCCGCTCTTGCCCCGCAGATAAATCCCGCGCATGTCGCTCGGCGTGGCGCGATCCTTGGGATCGAGCTGCGCCATCACGTAGTACAGTTTGTCGTTCCGCGTGAACGTGCTGACGCGCCGGCCGCCGAGGAACGTCTGGAGCGCGCTCGCGACGTCGCGGACGGAGACGCCCAAATCCTCGGCCCGGTCCCGGTCGAACGTCACCCGCAGCTCCGGCTTGTTCACGAACAGGTCCGTCTGGACGTTCGCGAGCCCTTTGATCTGTGAGACGCGACCGACGAACGGCCCCATGATGTCGGTGAGTTTCGCGAACTCGGGATTCTGGACGACGTACTGAATCGGCTGCGCGAAGCCGATCGCCCCAGGGGCGTACGGAAATGCCAGGACTCCCGAGATCCCCATGAGCTGCGGAAACAGCCCGCCGATGGTCTGCTTCACGCTCGGGCGCTTGCCCCAATCCTCCATGATGACGCCGATGAACGCGCTGTTCACGCCACCCGCGAATCCGCCGACGATGGTGAAGTACCCGCGCACGCCGGGCGTGTGGCCGACGATCTGTTCCACCTGCCGGACGTAGCCGTCGGTGTACGGCAGCGACGCGCCTTCCGGTCCCCGGACCACGACCAGGAAGAAGCCGCGATCGTCGTCCGGGATCAGCTCGTTCTGCAGCCGCGTGGGCGGGAAAATCAAGAACGCAAAGACTGAGACGGCGACGACGGCCAGCGTACCGACCAGCACGACACCGCGGTTATCGACGGCGCGCTGCAGCAGCTGCGCATACCGCTCCGCCAGCGCATTGAAGCCGCGCTCGAACAGCTGAAAGGCCGTGCCGTGCTGCTGCTGCATCTGGAGGATCTTGGCGCAGAGCATCGGGGTGAGCGTCAGCGCGACGAAGCCCGAGATCACGACGGCGCCGGCGACGGCGATGCCGAACTCGCTCAAGAGCCGGCCCGCGGTGCCCGTCAGGAACGCGAGCGGCGAAAACACCGCCACCAGCGCGATCGTCGTCGCGATCACCGCGAACCCGATTTCGTTTGTCCCGCGCACCGCCGCTTCCTCCGGCTGTTCGTGCAGCTCCTCCTGATGCCGGAACGCGTTCTCGAGCACGATGATCGCGTCGTCCACCACGATGCCGATCGCGATCGTCAGCGCGAGCAGCGTGAAGTTGTTGATCGAAAAGCCGAGGAAATACATGATCGCGAACGTCGCGATGATCGACGCGGGGATCGCGAGTCCCGGGATGATCGTCGCGCTCACGTTGCGCAGGAATACGAAGATGATCAGCACGACCAGGATGGCGGCGATGAGCAGCGTGAGTCGCGCGTCGTCGATCGAGTGCGTGACGAACACCGACCCGTCGAACGCACTCTCGAGTTTGACCCCGACCGGCAGCGTCTGCTGGATCGCGGGGAGCTCGGCGCGAATGCTGCGCGCGACATTGAGCAGGTTGGCCTTGGACTGGCGCACCACGCCGATCGCGACCGAGGGCGTGCCCCTCCACCGGAAGATCGAGCGATCGTCCTCGGGACCGAGCTCCACGCGCGCGACGTCCTTCAGCTTGATGAGCTGGCTGCCCTGGCTCGCCACGACCATTTCGCCGAATTCCTGCGGCGTTTTCAGCTCGCCGAGCGAGCGCACGGAGAACTCGCGCCGGGTGGATTCGATCCGGCCGGCGGGAATTTCGACGCTGCGCGAGACAATCGCGGTTTCGACGTCCTGCACCGTCAGGCCGCGCGCCGACAACGCCTGCGGCTCCACCCACACGCGCATCGAGTAGCGGCGCTCACCGAAGATCTGGGCGCTGCCGACGCCCGGCAGGCTCTGGAGCCGCGCCTTCACCAGGCGGTCGGCAACGTCGGAGAGCTGCATCAGATCGTAGTTGTCGCTGGAGAGCGCCAGCCAGAAGAAGGGCTGCGCATCGGCCGACTGCTTCGCGATCACCGGCTCGAGGACGTCCACGGGCAGGCGGCCGCGCACGCGCGACACCTTGTCGCGCACGTCCTGCGCCGCGACGTCCACCGGCCGGTCGAGCGTGAACTCGAGGGTGATGTTGCTCGTCTGCTCCGCCGACGAACTGCTCAGCGTGCGGATGCCCTGAATCGTGGAGAGCTCTTCCTCGAGCACGTCCGTCACGGCGGTCTCCACCACTTGCGCGTTGGCGCCGGGGAGCACGGTCGTGACCGAGATGACCGGGGGATCGATGTCGGGCAGCTCGCGCACCGAGAGCCGGGTGTAGCCGATGACTCCGAAGAGCACGAGCGCCACCGACAGCATGCTGGCCAGGACCGGACGTCGTATAGCGGTTTCCGAGAGTTTCATACGCGACAGGTTTCCCAGGAAAGTGAGCGGGCCGGACAGTCCTCAACGTAACGGGACGTGTCTCGAGCGGGTTCCAAGTCTGTGCTGCTAGTACGTCGAAACAGAACGCGGGAAATCGACATCATCGGGTCCCGTTTTTGTGCGAGTTGGGGACCCGAAGATACACCGAATCGCGAGAGGCCCGCAAGAGCCGCTCTAAACGTCATAGTCTCACTTTGGGGCGCGCCACCACGCCGCTAGGTTAGAAAGCGATGGGGAGGGCTGGCCGAATGGCTAAGGCACCGGTCTTGAAAACCGGCGGGCGCAAGCCCTTACAGGTTCGAATCCTGTGCCCTCCGTCGACCTTCCTGGAGAGGCCCGTATGTTCGCCGCCGTTGCCTTGCTCGCGACGCTCGCTGCAGTGCAGACACCCTACGACACCGTCTTCGATCAGGTCCGAAGTCTAGCGTCCCGATCTGATGCTGTCGCCCCCGTGCATGGATTAGTACTTCATCGCGACGTGCTGGAGCTGCGGCTCGATTCCGGGTTTGCGTTTCAACTCACGCCGGTCGCGGGCCGCCCCGCCGGCATCGCATTCGTCGGATCGGGTTCGGTGTCGTTCGTCCCGCCGCTGCTCGTCGAGGAATTGAACCTCAAGCGCGTGATGGGAGACTCGACCATCACCGGGCCGATCACGGCCGCGGTCTTCCTGTTCGCGGACTCGACGGCGACGGAGCTGGCGCGCTCGCTCAAGTTCGGGCCGGCGCCCCAGGGCGCGCCCGATCCCGGCGGGGCCATCGGCAGCGCGCTCGACTTCATCGTGGACGGCCGCAGCCACAGCGCCGACGAAAGTTTTCTCACCGCGCTCCTCAATCACGAGAACACGGGCTTCTTCGCCGCCTACATCCAGCGCAAGCGCGGCGAGAGCGTGATGGTGGAGTTCGATCCCACTCAGCCGGAGGAAGTGACGCTGCTCAGACGCGGCAAGATGCTGGGGCAGCGCACGGAAACGGTGTGCCAGTTCCAGCGCGCCGAAGACCTGAGCCACGATGTTCCGGTGGACGCGAAAGAGCCCGAGCTGCTCGCGATCACGGCCTACACGATCGATGCGAGCATCGACAAGAACTACAAATTTGCCGCGCGCACCGACATGCAGCTGGTCGTACAGCACGACTCGATGCAGTGGGCGCCGTTCCTCCTGTACGGCGAGCTCGATATCGACTCCGTGACGACGCCGGCCGGCGCGCCCCTCACCTTCTTCCACAAAAACAACCAGTGGGAGACATGGATACGCTTCCCCGCGCCGGCGGCGCCGGGAGACACGGTCCGCGTGCGCCTCGTCTATCACGGCAGCCTGATCAGCTTCGGATCGGCGATGGAAGACTTCCTTCCCCCCTGGTGGGATGCGTCGCGCCGCGACCTGCTGCCCACACTCGACAGCTGGGCGTTCATCAAGGCGCCCAGCAACTGGTACCCGCGCTACAGCTCCGTCCAACGTGCTACGTTCGCGCTGACCTTTCACACGCCCAAGAACCTGAAATTCACCTCCATCGGGCGGCTGATCGATTCGACCACCGCTGGAGACGTCACGACGACGCGCTGGGCGAGCGAGATGCCCGCGCGCAACGTCTCGTTCAACATCGGCGACTTCGAACAGCTGGCGGTCAGAGATCCGCGCATCCCGCCGGTCACGGTGCAGGTCAACACGGAGGCGCATCGCACCATCAGCCGGGTGTTCATCTCGGCCCGGCGGCCGGAAGAGTTCGTCGGGGCGGACATCGCCAACAGCCTCTCCTTCTTCACGCGCGCGTTCGGGCCCCCGCTCTTTCACCAGTACGTCGCCACCGAGATTCCCTACTACCACGGGGAAGCATTCCCGGGGCTCATCCATCTCAGTTGGGTGACGTTCCTGGGGATCCGCACGGACGGATCGGACGAAATCTTCCGGGCTCATGAGATGGCGCATCAGTGGTGGGGCATCGGCGTCGAGCCGGCGACCTACCGTGATGCCTGGCTGTCCGAAGGGTTCTCCGACTTCGCGGGGATGTGGTACATGCAGATGGTGCTCCGGGACAACGAGAAGTATCTGAAAGCGCTGAAGGACGCCCGCCAGGAAATCCGGCGCGAACGCGGCACCGCCGCCCCCATCGGCCTCGGCCGGCGCGCGGGGGAAAGCTGGCGCGGCAACTACGAGCTCTCGACGTACAAGAAGGGAGCCTGGGTCGTCCACATGCTGCGGAACCTGATGCTCGACACTCGCAACATGAGCGAGGACCGCTTCACGGCCATGATGCGCGACTTCTATCAGACCTATCGCGGCAAGCGGGCCTCGACGGAGGACTTCCAACACGTCGTCGAACACCACACCGGCATTCCCATGGACTGGTTCTTCAACGAGTGGGTCTATGGCACCGCGGTTCCGACCTATACCTTCTCCTGGAATGCGGAGCCGGACAGCAGCGGCTTCAGCGCGCATCTGCGGGTGCGGCAGAGCGATGTGCCGGACGACTTTGCGATGTACGTCCCCGTGCTCATCAAGTTCGCGCAGGGCGAAGCGATGGTTCGGGTCCTGGTGCGCGGCCCCACGACCGACGCGACGCTGAAGCTGCCCGCCGAGCCGAAGACGGTGGAATTGAATCCGCTGGAGTCCGTGCTCGCGGAAGTAAAGACCGAAGGATGGCATAATTGACCGAAGGCGGGCGCCGGGAAATGACGTTCCTGCTCGCGGGCGTGGAGCGGCGCGTGTTGCAGGCGCTGGCCGCCCGGGTGCCGCGCACGATCCGGTCCAATCACCTCACGGCCATCGGCATCCTCGGCGCCGCGGGCGCCGGCGGGGCCTACGCCCTGACCCGCTACGACCCCGCCTGGCTCTGGGTCGCGAGCCTGATGCTGGGCGTGAACTGGGTGGGCGACAGCCTCGACGGCACACTCGCGCGCGTCCGCGGCACGCAGCGGCCCAAGTACGGCTATTACCTCGATCATGTCGTCGACGCGTTCTCGACCGCCGTCATCGGGCTCGGTATCGGCCTGTCGCCGTACGTGAATCTGGGTCTCGCCCTGGGGCTGGTCGTGGTGTATCTCGCGCTCTCCATCAACGTCTATCTCGAATCGAGCGTGTTCGGCGTCTTCAAGATTTCCTACGGCCGCATCGGGCCCACCGAGGTCCGACTGCTGCTCGTCTGTCTCAACACAGTGCTGGCGCTGGCGGCGTTCTGGGAGGTCAAAGGCCCATGGCCAATCAGGCTGGTTGCAAACTGGACGCTCGCCATTCTGCTGGCGGGGATGGTGGCGCTCTTCGTCGGGAGATTCGCCCGGAATCTCTACCGGCTCGCCAAGCTCGAGCCACAACGATTCAGATGGTGGGAGTAAGGCTCGCCGCCCTGCTCCTGTGTGCCGCGCTGCCCGCGTCGGCGCAGACGGTCCGCGGGCTGCTGACGGATAGTGTCAGCCGGACGCCCCTGCCCGGCGCCTTCCTCACGCTCGTCGATGCAAGCGGTGTCGAGCGCGCGCGCGTCATGACGAATCAGGCGGGCGAGTTCGTCGTCACCGCCCCCGCGGCGGGCAGCTACCGGCTGCGCTCCAAGCGCATCGGATTCCGGCCGCTCGTGTCGGCGCCGCTCACGCTGGGCGCCGGCGAAACGATCAGCTACAACGCCGCCATCGACCCCATCCCAATTTCCCTGCAAACCGTCGTCGTCGCGGGCGAGCGCCAGTGCGACGTGGAATCGGGCGCGTCCACTGCGGCGCTGTGGGATGAGGTCCGCGAGGCCCTCGCGGCCGTGTCGTGGACGTCGCGCGTACCGGCGTACTGGTACGACATCGCGTATTTCAAGCGCGAGCTGACGGCGGGGGCCCGCCGGAAGAGCGAGGACTCTACCTGGGACCGCACGGGATTCTCGCTCAATCCCATCCGCAACCTGGCGACGCCCGACGAGCTCGTGACGCAAGGCTATGTCGTCGTGACCGACACCGCCGGTTGGATCTACCGGGCGCCCGACCCCGACGTCCTGCTGAGTCCCTCGTTCCTGCGGACGCACTGCTTCGAGACCCAGACAGGCAAGGGCGACAATGCGGGGCTCGTCGGTCTCGGCTTCACGTCGGCGCGCGACCGCACCGTCCCCGAAATCACGGGTACGCTGTGGGTCGATCGCGCGAATTCCGAGCTGCGCGCGCTCGACTTCAAGTACATCCGGTTACCCCAGGAACTGGTCTCGTCGAGCGCGGGGGGTCACATCGAGTTTCTGCGCCTGCCGTCGGGCGTGTGGATCATCCGCGACTGGTGGCTCCGCATGCCGCGGTCTGAAATGAAGCAGCGGCCCATGGCGATGGGGGAACAGCTCGAGGTCGTCGGGTTCGTGGAGATGGGAGGGAGCGCCAGGACGATCAAGACAAAGAGCGGCACGCTCGTGTACGGCACAGAACAGGTCGCCACGGCAGGGCCTCCGTCCACGGTGCCTCCACCCGCTCCTCCCGCAATCGACCCGACCAGCGGCGCCCCCGCCCCCGCACTCGAGCCCGTCCCTTCGGCCCCTGGGCCCGTGGCGATGACGGTAGATACGATACGGGCCCGGCCGGCGAGCCACCCGCGGATCCGCAACTCAAACCTCATCGACCGGGACGAAGTCGCGTCGTCGACCGCGATCGACGCGTATGCGCTGGTGCAGCAGGCGCGGCCCAACTGGCTCCACCAGCGTGGCGCGATCAGCCTCCGCGATCCGACTGCCGGCGTCGTCCAGGTCTATCTGGACGGACAGCAGTACGGCGACGTGAACCGGTTGCGTGAGATCAACAAGCAGGACGTTCGCGAGCTGCGGTTCCTCGGCGCGGGCGAGGCGCAGATGCGGTACGGCGTGGGCCACGCCGGCGGCGTGATCGAGGTGTACAGCGGCGTCGGAGCACCGACGGAGCGGATCGTATCCGAACCCACCGCCCCCCCGCCCCCGCCCCCGCCGCAGCCGCAGCCGCCGGTGGCGGACTCGACGCGGCGGCAGATGCGCGCCCGCAACCCTAACGTGCTCCGCGAAGAGGAATTCTCGACCACCACCGCGGTCGATGGGTTGGCGCTGGTCATGGAGTATCGGCCCAACTGGCTGCACTCGCGCGGCGTCGTCAGCATCATGAATCCGAGCGCCGGCGACCTGGAGGTCTACATCAACGGAGTCCGCGCCGGCGACCTGAACCGGCTGCGCGAAGTCTCCATTATGGCGATCCGCGAGCTGCGGTTCCTCGGCGCCGGGGAGGCGCAGCAGAGATACGGCGTGGGCCACGCCGGCGGCGTCATCGAGGTCGTGCTGAAGTGATCAGAGGGGTGACGCTCGCCAGTCTGTTGGTCGGTGTAATCCAAACGCCCGCGGCGCAGCGGCCGCTCCGGATCGAGTATACGATCGCGCTGCCGCAGGTGACATCGCATCTGTATTCCATCACCATTGTGGTGGCTGGGCTTGCCGGTCGGCCGGTGAATCTGCAGATGCCGGTGTGGTCCCCGGGCCGCTATGGCCGGATGGATTTCGCCAAAAACGTGCAGGAGTTTGCGGCGAGCGGGACCGACGGGAAGCCGCTCCGCTGGGACAAGATCAACGGCTCGCTGTGGCGCGTGTTTCCTGCGGCGAGCCGCGAGATGCGCGTGACCTATCGCGTGTTCGCGAATGCGCCGATGTCGGGCACGTTCTCGGTGCTGGACAGCGCGCATGCCAACTGGAACGGCGGGTCACTGTTCATGTACGTGGAGGGCCACAAGCAGGATCCGGTGTCGCTGACCGTCGAGCCGCCAGAGCACTGGACGATCATGAACGGCGCCGTCACACGCGAGGGCCAGCGCCAGTTTCAGTTTCCCAACTACGATCTCCTGATCGATACGCCCACGGAAGTGGCGCCGGCGGGAGCACTCATGCTGGACTCGTTCGTCGTGGACACCCGCACCTATCGGGTGATGGT
>DASWDA010000068.1:0-15660 GCA_036395695.1 Gemmatimonadales bacterium | reverse complement strand
TTCTATCGCGTCGACCCCGGCCGCTCCCGCCAGGAAGGCGGTACCGGGCTCGGCTTGGCGATCGTGAAGCATCTCGTGGAGGCCCATGGCGGGCGCGTGGAGGCCGAAAGCGAGCTAGGTCGAGGCACCGCAATCCTTTTGCACTTCCCACCTTAGGGCTCGTTACACAGCCGTAGCGTTGACGTCACAAGCCGTTGACTGACCGTAGTAATCGTTGGCTCGTGCGAATTGCGCTTGTTTCAGACACATTCACGCCACAGGTCAATGGCGTCACGACGGTGGTGGTCCGCATCGCGACTGTGCTCCGCGAATTCGGCCACCACGTCGCCGTGGTCGCGCCCCGCTATCCCGGTCACGTGTCGACCGATCCGGCCGAGCTGCGAGTTCCCTCGGCCGCGTTTCCGCCCTACCCGGCGATTCGGCTGTCGCTCCCGCAATTCGGCGCGGTCGCGCGGTTCCTCGATGCATTCAAGCCGGATCTCGTGCACGTCGCCACCGAAGGTCCGCTCGGCCTGACCGGGCGGCGCTATGCGGTGCGGCGTGGGATCCCCCTGGTCACTTCCTATCACACGAATTTCCCGCAGTACGCGCGCCACTACGGCGCGGGGCTCGTCGAGCCGCTCGTCTGGAAATGGCTGCGCTGGTTCCATCGGCCCGCCGTGCTGACCCAGACGCCCGGTGAGGCGGTGGCGGACCAGCTACAGCGTCGTGGCATCGGACGTCCCGTCGTGTGGGGGCGCGGCGTCGACACCGTCCATTTCCATCCCGAGCGTCGTAGCACAGGCTGGCGGCGTTGGCTGGCCGGTGGCGACGATACCGCCATCGTCCTCCACGTCGGGCGGCTCGCGCCGGAGAAAAACATCGACGTCCTCGCCGCCGCGTGGATCGCTGCGCGCGAGCGAGTGGGCCAACGTGCGACGTTCGTGCTGGCCGGCGAGGGTCCCGAGACACGCCGGTTGCTGACGCATCTGCCCTGGGTACGTCAGCTTGGCTTTCTCGATCGCGGCAAGCTCGCGGACGTCTATGCGAGCGCCGACATCTGTGTCCTCCCTTCGAAAACCGAGACCTGCGGCCTCGTGGCGCTCGAAGCCATGGCGTCAGGCCTCGCCGTGGTTGCCGCCGACGCGGGGGGATTCAGGGAGAGTATCACGAACGGGCAGAGCGGCATCCTCGTGGCCCCTGAGGACACGACGGGGTTCGCCGCCGAGATCCTCTCGCTCGTGATCGCGCCGCAGCGTCGCGCCGACATCGCAACGGCGGCGCGGGCAGCGGCGCTCGCGCGCGACGTCGCCCCGGAGAACCTCGAGCTGCTGCAGCAGTACACGACAGCCGCCGGCCTCTCAGAAGCTGGAGCGACCCCATGCGCCGCGTAGTCCTCGTCCTCGCCGATGGCCTGCGGCCCGATGCGATCACGCCCACCGACATGCCGTCGCTCGATGCCCTGTCGCGGTCGTACACGACCGCGCTGCGCGCCAGCACGATCCGGCCCAGCCGCACGGTGGCCGCGCTGGCGTCGCTCGCGACCGGCGTCGCACCGAAGACACACGGCTTGATCGAGCCGGGGCTGGGATTCCTCACCCGGCTCCCGACGCTCCGCCCGCTCGCTCGCGAGCTGACTCGCGGCGGGGTGTCGAGCCAGGTCGTGGCGAGCGAGCTGCTCCCCGCCGAGCGTGCGGTCCTGTGGGCGCTCACCAAGGCGGCCGGACTCGGTAAGTACCGGTCGGCCGGCCTCCGGGCGCGCGAGGTTGCCCGCGCGGCTCGAGGCCTGGCGCTGACGCAATCGACCGGCCTTGTCTTCGTGTACTTGAACGACTGCGATCAGGCGGGACACGCGCACGGCTGGATGTCCACACAGTACCGCGCCGCGGCCGTCGAAGTCGATGCGGCCATCGGCGTGCTGGCGGAGCTGAGCGAGCATTCGCTGCTGATCGTGATGGCCGACCACGGCGGAGGCGGTGTGAGCACGCACGACCACGCCGAGCCCCATCCCGTCAATGATCACATCCCGTTGATTCTGGCAGGACCCGACGTCACGCGGCGGCATCAGCTCACGCGTCAGGTCTCGCTGCTCGATATCCCGCCGACCCTGCTGTGGTGGTTCGGGCTGGACATTCCCGGCTGCTACGAAGGCCGCGTACTGAGCCAGGCGTTCACGCGCACCGTGCAACCGCTCGAGGCCACCGTCTGATGCGTTGGCTCACCCATCTCGGCGGCGCCCGCGTGACGATTGGGATCGGGCTGCTGCTCGTCGCGGCCGGCGAGCAGCTGCTCGGGCTGGCGGCGCTGTTTGCGCTGACGACCTCGCACCTCGCGGTGCAGGTCTTGAAGCGCGCCGTAGCCCGGGCCCGCCCGTGCGACGCGAATGGACGGCTCCTGGCCCTGATCGATCTGCCGGATCCGTACTCCTTCCCCTCAGGTCACGCCGCCGCCGCGAGCGCCATGGGCGGAACGATTGCGCTGGCCCATCCGCTGCTCGCCCCCGTGCTCCTGCCGCTGGCGGCGCTCATCGCCGTGTCGCGCGTCCGGCTGCAGGTGCATCACGTGGGTGACGTCATCGCGGGAATGGTGCTCGGCCTGGCGGGCGCGGTCGGCGCGGCCGCCCTCATCCTGCAGTGACCGCCCGCTGTACCCGGCGGCGGACTGCACGGCCGACTGTCGGGTACCAGGTAGCGGAGGCCGGTATGGCTCCGCTATCTGCGTCTTAATCCCTCTCGTTACCGAATTGTGACATTGCCGACTCATCGTGGTGATGCCCACTATCCAGTTTGCAGGCGTTGGAGCAGTCCACCAATTCACCCGAGTCTTGAGGAGTAACCGTGCACGCAAGACTGTCGCATATCCTTCTGGCTGTCGCCGCGGTGGGCGTGTTCGCCAGCCCCTTGGCCGCCCAAACCCAGGCGCCTGCCGCACCGCAGGTCACCGTTGGCGGCCTCGTTTACACCCAGTACCAGTATACGGACGCGGTGGTTCACACCAACACCTTCGACGTGACCCGCGCGTACGTCAACGTCCTCGGCCGGTTCGCGAACGGTATCAGCACCCGCCTCACCACCGACATCATTCCGAGCGCGGCCACGAACCAGGTCATCCGGCTCAAGTACGCGTACGTGGCGTGGACGCCGACGGGCAGCAGCCTCACCTACAAGCTGGGCATGATCCACACCCCCTACGTCGACTTCGAAGAATCGCTCTGGGACTACCGCATGCAGGGTACGATCGCGGTCGACCGGAACGGCTACATGACGTCCGCGGATATCGGGTTCGGCGTCGACGGCCATTGGAACGGTGAGCAGGTCAACGGGCAGCTCGCGATCGTGAACGGCGAGGGCTACTCGGGCGGCACCGGCGATTTCCGCAAGGATCTCGAGGCGCGCGTCTCGGTGCGGCTCCAGCCCACGAACGACGCCACGCGCGTCGGCGGCCTGCGGGTCACCGGCTACGCCGGAATCGGCAAGGTCACGGGCACTGGCGCCGACCGCAACCGCTACCTGGGCCTGCTGTCGTACAAGACGCAGCAGTACACGTTCGCGGGCGAGTTCGTCTCGGTGAAGAACGCAGCCGTGACCGGGAGCATCATTAGCGCCTTCGGCGTCTATCACTTCACGAGCAGCAAGGCGGCCGTGATCGCGCGCGTGGACATCGTCGACCCCGACAAGAACGTCGGCAACAACAAGAACACGCGCATCATCGCGGGCGCGTCGTATCAACTGTCCCCCAACGTGCGCCTCCTCGCGGACCTCGATCGCCTCTCGTTCGAGAGCGGTGCCACGGCCACCAACCAAATCCTGTTGCAGACGCAGTTCACGTTCTAACGCATACTCGGAGAACACAACACTCATGAAGTCCACCCGCGTTCTCGCTCTCGCCGCCCTGCTCGGCGCCGCCGCTCCCGCGGCGGCGCAGGTGCAGCTCAACGGCGCCGGAGCCACGTTCCCGAACATCATCTATCAGGACTGGATGCTGTCGTACAATCAGACGCATCCCGACGTGAAGCTGAACTATCAGTCCATCGGTTCGGGCGGCGGCATTCGCCAGTTCTCCGATGGAACCGTGGACTTCGGCGCCAGCGACGCGCCGATGAACGACTCCGCGATCGCCGCGATCCAGGGCAACGTGTTGCACATCCCGACCGTGATGGGTGCGGTGGTGATCATCTACAACCTGCAAGGCGTCACACAGGTGGTGAAGGTCACCCCCGATGTTCTCGCCGACATCTTCCTCGGCAAAGTCACGAAGTGGAATGATGCGCGCCTCGCGAGCATCAACCCCGGCGTGACGCTGCCCGCGGCCGACATCATTGTCGTGCACCGCGCCGACGGCTCGGGCACCTCGTATGCCTTCACGGACTACCTCTCGAAGGTCAGCCCCGAGTGGCAGCAGAAGGTCGGCAAGGGCCCGTCCGTGAATTGGCCCGTCGGTCTCGGCGGACGCGGTAGTGAAGGCGTTTCGTCGACCGTCAGCCAGACGCCGGGCGCGATCGGCTACGTCGAGCTGGCGTACGCGACGAGCAACAAGATCCAGTTCGCGACGGTGCGCAACAGCTCGGGCAACTGGATCACGCCGACCCTCGAGGCCGTTACGGCCGCCGCGGCCGGCGCGATGAAGGACATGGGCCCGAACACGGACTTCCGAGTCTCCATCACGAACTCGTCGGGCGCCCAGGCGTATCCGATCTCGACCTTCACCTGGTTGCTGTTGCATAAGTCCTACAGCGACACGGCGAAGGCACGGGCTCTGGTCCAGTTCGTTTGGTGGGCCGAAGGCGAGGGCCAGGCCAAAGCGCCGCAGCTCGGGTACGCGCCGCTCCCCAAGGCGCTGCATCCCTGGATCGAGGCGCGGCTCCGGAGCATTACCGCCGGCGGACGGCCGGTTCTGAAGGCAGAGTAGCTCGCGGGCATAAGGGGGCACCTCCCGGCGTGTAGTTGGGGCGCCGGGGGGTGTTTTACCTTCCTGGTGACAATTCCGTTACACCGTTGTGACGGAGTTCGGGGAAGGCGCCGGTAGTTTCCCCCGCGCGATGACCAGCCTCCCCATCGAGGGCGTCCCCCCCCGTTCGAGCATTGAGACTCGCTGGCAGTCACTTCTTGGCAAGGACAAGAGCGACCGCACCTATCGCCGCATCCTGACCGGCTTCGCGCTGGCGCTGCCGCTCCTGTTTCTCGGCATCCTGGCGGTGCTGTTCGTCAGCGCGCTCCCGGCACTGCGTCGATTCGGCCCGTCATTTCTCTGGACCTCGACCTGGGATCCGGTGGCCGAGATCTACGGGGCCGCCCCGATGATCGTCGGGACGCTGCTCTCCTCGTTGGTGGCGATCCTGATCGCGGTGCCGCTCGCGCTCGGCGTGGCAATTTTTCTCACGGAGTTCGCGCCACGCTGGCTGCGCCAGCCCGTCGCATTTCTGGTCGAGCTGCTCGCGGCCATTCCGAGCGTGGTGTACGGCCTGTGGGGAGTCTTCGTCCTCATTCCGTTCCTGCGGACCGCGGTCGTGCCGCCGCTGAAAGCGGTGCTGGGATGGACGCCCTTCCTCCAGGGTGTCTTCTACGGCAACTCCCTGCTCGCCGGCGGCGTCATCCTCGCGATCATGATCGTTCCCTACATCGCCGCGGTCTCCCGCGAGGTGCTGCTCGCGGTGCCCGGCAGTCAGCGTGAGGCCGCGCTCGCGATGGGTGCGACGCGCTGGGAAGCGGTGCGCTCCGCGGTGTTGCCCTACGGTCGCGCCGGACTCATCGGCGCGATCATTCTGGGCCTGGGCCGCGCCCTGGGCGAGACGATGGCCGTGACGATGCTGATCGGCAACCGTCACGATATCGGGATCTCGCTGCTGCAGCCGGCCTACACCATGGCGGCGGCCATCGCCAACGAATTCAGTGAAGCGACGACGAACATGTACCACTCGGCGCTGTTCGAAGTCGGGTTGGTGCTGTTCGTCGTGACGGTCGTGGTGAACGCCATCGCACGCATCCTCATCTGGCGGGTGGCGCGCGGTGCCGCCATCGGCAGCAGGGCGCTGTGAACGACCGATCGTTCCGCCGCCATCTCATGAGTCGTGTGATGACGGGGCTCGTCGTGGCACTCTCCTTCATCGCCGTGCTCGCGCTCGTGCTCATCCTCGGCAACCTCGTGCTGAAAGGCGCGTCGTCGATCGACTGGGCCTTCTTCACGAGGAGTCCCGTGCCGGCGGGACAGACAGGAGGCGGCGTCGCGAACGCGATCGTCGGCACCGGCATCGTCGTCGGCCTCGCCGCGCTGATCGGCGTCCCGATCGGCGTTGGCGCCGGCATGTATCTCGCCGAGTACGGGTCCGGAAAGCTCGGGTTCATTGTGCGGTTCATTGCCGACGTGCTGAACGGCACGCCGTCGATCGTCATCGGCATCGTGGCATGGACCTTCATTGTCCGGCCCACCCACCGTTTCTCCGCCCTCGCGGGGAGTGTGGCGCTCGCCATCCTGATGATTCCGATGCTGGCGCGGACAACCGAGGAGATGGTGCGCCTGGTGCCCCACTCGCTGCGGGAAGCGGCGCTCGCGCTGGGCTATCCCCGCTGGCGGACGTCGCTCAAGGTCGTCGCGCGAACCGCGCTCACCGGCATCGTTACGGGATGTCTCGTCGGGATTGCGCGCGTCGCCGGCGAGACCGCGCCCCTCCTCTTCACCGCGCTGGGCAACCTGAACTTCACACTGTCGGTGACGCAGCCGATGCAGACGCTGTCGCTGCAGATCTACGTGTATGCGACCGGCCCTTTCGAGGAGTGGCATCGCCTGGCCTGGGCCTCCGCGCTCGTGCTCATGGGGCTCGTGCTCATCATCTCCCTCTCCGCCCGCTGGGTGACCCGGCAACGCTATGGTAGCGTCAGCTAACACCCGGCTCCGGCTCGAAGCATCGCATCTCACCGCGATGTTCGGACAACACCGCGCGGTGCGCGACGTGTCGCTGCTGTTCCCCGCACACACCGTCACGGCGATCATCGGCCCGTCAGGGTGCGGCAAGAGCACCATGCTCCGCTGCCTGAACCGCATGCACGAGTTGACCGCCGGGGCGAGCGTCCAGGGCGAGGTGTTGCTCGATGACGTCAACATTTACGGTGACGACGTCAGTCCGATCGAGCTGCGGCGCCGGGTCGGCATGGTGTTCCAGCGACCCACGCCGTTTCCCACCATGTCGATCTACGACAATGTCGCAGCGGGACTGCGGGTCAATGGACGCCGGTCCCGCGCGGAGGTCGACGACGCGGTCGCGCGGGCGCTGCAGCAGGCCGCGCTGTGGGAGGAAGTGAAGGATCGCTTGCATGCGAGCGCGCTCGCGCTCTCAGGGGGCCAGCAGCAGCGGCTCTGTATTGCGCGCGCAGTCGCACCGCAGCCCGAGATTCTGCTGCTGGATGAGCCCACCGCCTCGCTCGATCCCGCAGGCACCCAGCGCATCGAGGAGCTGTGTCATGCGCTGAAGCGGCTCTACACGATCGTGATCGTGACGCACAACATGCAGCAGGCCGCGCGCGTGTCCGACTACACGGCGTTCATGTATCTGGGCAGCCTGATCGAGGTGGGACGCACCAACGAGCTGTTCACGAAACCCAAGGTCGAGCAGACGGAAGCGTATATCACCGGGAGGTTCGGTTGAGAACGGCGGCGAGCGAGCGGATCGACGGATCGGCGGATCGGCGGATCGACAGTCCGCCCATCCGCCCATCCGCCCATCCGCCCGTCCTGCAGTCCGAAGCCTACAGCTTCTGGTACGGGCCCAAGCAGGCGCTCTTCGACGTCGGCTGCGCGATTCCGAAGCACGCGATCACCGCACTCATCGGCCCGTCCGGCTGTGGCAAGACGACGTTCCTGCGCTCGATCAACCGCATGCATGATCTCACGCCGGGCGCGCGGCACAGCGGCGACATCCTGCTCGACGGCGGGTCGATCTTCGCCCCCGGCACGGACGTCGTCGCGCTGCGCCAGCGCGTCGGGATGGTGTTTCAGCGGCCCAACCCCTTCCCCAAGCCGGTGTACGACAACGTCGCCTACGGGCCGCGCCTGAATGCGCTCGCGTCGGCCCGCGAGCTGCCGGACCGCGTGGAGCGGGCGCTGCGTCAGGCCGCGCTGTGGGACGAAGTGCAGGACCGCTTGCGCGAGCCCGGCACCGCGCTGTCCGGCGGTCAGCAGCAGCGCCTCTGCATCGCACGCGCGCTGGCGAACGAGCCCGAGGTGCTACTGATGGACGAGCCTTGCTCCGCGCTCGATCCGATCGCGACGCAGCGCATCGAGGAGCTGCTCGTCGAGCTGAAGCAGACCTATACCATCGTGATCGTGACGCATAACATGCAGCAGGCCGCGCGTGTGTCGGACTACACGGGATTCTTCTACGTGGGACACCTGGTGGAATTCGGGACAACACAGCAGGTCTTCACGCGTCCAACGGATGAACGGACTGAGGCCTACATCACAGGAAGGTTCGGATGAACGCGCCAGCGACGAGCCATCGCCATTTCCACGACGAGCTGTCGGAGCTCAAGGTCGCGCTGCTCAACATGTCGGGCGAGGCCCAGGCGGCGCTCGCCGCGGCCGTCGAGGCCGTGTTGCAGCGGGACGGCGAGAAGGCCAGTGAGGTCATTCTGGGCGACCAGGACATCGACCAGCTCGAGCTCGACGTCGAGGAAACGGTGATCCGGCTGCTCGCGACCCAGCAACCGATGGCCCGCGACCTCCGCTTCCTGACGGCGGCGATGAAGATCTCCAACGACCTCGAGCGCGTGGGCGATCACGCGGTCAACATCGCGCAATCGGCGGAGCGCCTGCTCGCCAGCCGGCCCATCGTGCCGGAGCCCGAGCTCCTCGAAATGGCGCGCCAGGCGCGCACGATGCTCGCGGACGCGCTCGACGCGTTCGTGCGCGGCGACGCGCAGGCGGGCCGCGCGATCTGCCGGCGCGACGACAGCGTCGACGCGCTGCACGCATCGATGTTCCGGATTCTGCTCACGCACATGATGGAGGATCCGCACATCATTGGGACCGCGATGGAGCTGTTCCTCGTGAGCCGAAACCTCGAGCGGGTCGCGGACCTCGCCACCAACATCGCCGAAGACGTGGTCTTCCTGGTCGAGGGCAAGTCGATCAAGCACCACTCCGAAGAACGGCCGGACGGCCCCCCCCGCACGGCCTGACGGCCGTGCCGACCATTCTGTTTTTGTGTGTGAAGAATTCCGCGCGCAGCCAGATGGCGGAAGGACTCGCACGCGCCCTGGCGCCTCCCGGCTATCAGTTTTGGAGCGCCGGCTCGGAGCCGGGACAGCTCAATCCACTGGCGATCGCGGCGCTGGCCGAGCAGCAGATCGATATCGCGTCACACCGTGCCAAGGGCTTAGCCGACGTCCCGCTCGAGGACGTCGACACGATAGTGACGCTCTGCGCCGAGGAGGTCTGTCCGGTGGTGCCGGCTCAGGTCCGCCGGTTGCATTGGCCGCTGCCCGATCCGAAGGATCTGCCGAGCTTCCGAACTGTGCGTGACGAGCTGCGCCGACGGCTACCAGCGCTGTGGGGGCATGGGGCGCCGCTGTAACACGTCCTCGGAGGCGAACAGCTTGATCAATACCAGTCCCGTGACGAAGCCGCCGATGTGTGCAAAAACCGCGACGCCGCCCTTATCGATTTCGCTGAGGCTCCCGAGCCCGCCCAGCAGCTGGAGCGCGATCCAGTAGCCGAGCATGACCCACGCCGGCAGCGCGACGCTCGTGATGTAGATCGGCAGGATGATGAGGGTGTGGACGCGCACCTTCGGGTACAGCAAGAGGTACGCACCGAGGACACCGCTGATCGCGCCGGATGCGCCGACCATGGGCACGACAGAATGCGGACTGACGAGCGTCTGGGTTGCGGCCGCTGCGATGCCACACAGCAAGTAGAAGATCAGAAACTTGCCGTGCCCCGTTGCGTCTTCGATGTTATTCCCAAAGACCCACAGGAACAGCATGTTACCGATCAGGTGGAACCAGCCGCCATGCATGAACATCGATGTGATCACGGTCCAGTACTTCGGCACCGCGTCGACCATGCAGATCATGCCCGGCGCGAGTGCCACACCGCTTCCCGGCTTTGCGGTCTGAAGGATTTCGCCGGGGATTAAGCCCAGGTCGCAAACCGAGCGGGCCAGCGGCTCCTGCGCCCCCGCTCCCTGCACAAGAATGAAGGCGAGTACATTGGCGATGATGAGGGCGACGGTGATGACGGCGGGTCGCTCGGTGGGGTTCTCGTCCTTGTACGGAAACATGGGATCTAGGAGTTTGGAGTCGGGAGTCAGGGGTGGGAAGCCCCAGATCCTGACTCCAGACTCCTGATTCCTGCCTCTTTGGCAGCGAAAGTGGGCACGATGCTTGCCTTCTGCGACCCGCAGCATCTGGCCCGCATCAAATCCCTATCAGGAGCTGAAAGTCTATGGCTGAGAAGATCATCGGCATTGACCTCGGGACGACCAACTCCGTCGTGGCCGTCATGGAAGCTGGCGATCCCGTCGTCATCCCCAACGCGGAAGGCGGCCGCACAACGCCGTCGGTCGTCGCCTTTACCAAGGACGGTGAGCGACTCGTTGGGCAGGTAGCCAAGCGTCAGGCGGTGACCAACCCGCAGAACACGATCTTCTCCATCAAACGGTTCATGGGACGGCGCATCGAGGAAGTCGGTGAGGAGACCAAGCGCGTCCCCTACAAGATTGTCCGCGGGCAGAACGGCCTGGCGTCGGTGGAGATCAGCGGCAAGCAATACACGCCGCCAGAAATCTCGGCGATGATCCTGCAAAAGATGCGGCAGACGGCGGAAGACTACCTCGGCCACAAGGTCGAGAAGGCGGTCATCACCGTTCCCGCGTACTTCAACGACTCGCAGCGGCAAGCGACGAAGGACGCCGGCAAGATCGCGGGGCTCGACGTGGTCCGGATCATCAACGAGCCCACTGCATCCGCGCTGGCCTACGGTCTCGATAAGAAAAAGGAAGAGAAGGTCGCGGTCTACGACCTCGGCGGCGGCACCTACGACATCTCGATTCTCGAGCTCGCCGAAGGCGTGTTCGAGGTCAAGAGCACGAACGGTGACACCCACCTGGGTGGCGACGATTTCGACGCGCGAGTCATCGAATGGTTGGTGGGGGAGTTCAAGCGGGACCAGGGGATCGACCTCTCCAAGGATCCGATGGCACTGCAGCGGCTGAAGGAGGCTGCCGAGAAGGCGAAGATGGAGCTGTCGACGGTCATGCAGACGGAGATCAACCTGCCGTTCATCACGGCGGATCAGTCCGGTCCCAAGCACCTGAACCTGTCGCTCACGCGTGCGAAGCTGGAACAACTGGTCGACGATCTGGTGAAGCGGACGATCCCGCCGATGCAGCAGGCGTTGACGGACGCCGGGCTGAAGCCGGGCGAGATCGACGAGGTCATCCTCGTCGGTGGCCAAACGCGGATGCCGAAGGTCCAGGAGATCGTGAAGAGCTTCTTCGGCAAGGAGCCGCATAAGGGCGTGAATCCCGACGAGGTCGTCGCGATCGGCGCGGCGATTCAGGGCGGCGTCCTCGCCGGCGAGGTCAAGGACGTGCTGCTGCTGGACGTCACCCCCCTGTCGCTCGGCATCGAGACGCTGGGTGGCGTGACGACGGTGCTCATTCCGCGCAACACCACGATTCCGACGAAGAAGTCGGAGGTGTTCTCGACGGCGGAGGACAACCAGACCACGGTCGAGATCCACGTGTTGCAAGGGGAGCGCCAGATGGCGCAGGACAACCGCACCATCGGCAAATTCCAGCTCACAGGCATTCCACCCGCTCCGCGCGGCATCCCGCAGGTGGAGGTCGGGTTCGACATCGACGCCAACGGCATTCTGCACGTGGCGGCGAAGGACAAGGCGACGGGCAAGGAGCAGAAGATCAGGATCGAGGCGTCCTCCGGGCTCGGCGACAAGGACATCGACAAGATGGTGAAGGACGCCGAAGCGCACGCGCAGGAGGACAAGAAGCGGCGCGATGTGATCGAGCAGCGTAACCGCCTCGACAACATGGTGTATCAGGTGACCAAGGAGTCCAAGGATTGGGTCGAGAAGCTCGAGCCCGGCCTCAAGACTCGGCTTGATACCGCCATTCAGTCCGCGCAGCAGGCGCTCCGCAGCGGAAATGCTGACGAGATCAGCAAAGCACTCGAGGAGCTGCAGCAGGCATATTCAGCGGCAGGGGCCTCGCTGTACGCGGCGCGGGGAGCGGCAGGCGCGGACGCCGGCGCGGGGCCCGCGGCGGGTGGGGATGGACAACCCGGAGCCGGTGAGGGCGCGAAAAAGGACGAGAAGGTCGTGGATGCAGATTACGAAATCATGGACGACGATAAATCGAAGAAGTCTTAAAAGGGGGCGCTGATGTCGGGGAAGACGCGGGACTGGCTGAAATTCGGCTCACTGGTGGCACTGGCGTTTGCGCTTGGACTGGCCTTCGCGTCGGCGTTTCGTTTGCCGACACGCGGCGAGGCCGCGGTCCGCACGGTGCTGCAGGACACGAGCCGCCCGCTGCCGCAGGCCAAGGCGGCGGTGGATCTCGGTGATGCATTCGCCTCGGTGGCCGAGCGTGTGAAGCCGGCGGTGGTATTCATCAAGTCGGAGCGGCGCGAGCGCGTGTCGAACCGCCGCCTGCCGCCCGGGTTTGACGATTTCTTCCAGGTCCCCCGTCGCCCCCAGATCGAGCAGGGCTCGGGGTCCGGCTTCATCGTCTCGCAGGACGGCTACATCCTCACCAATAACCACGTCGTCCAGGGCGCCGACCGGGTGACGGTGCGGCTGCTCGACAACCGGGAGTTCACCGCTCGTACCATCGGGACCGACCCATTGACGGACGTTGCGGTCATCAAGATCCCCGCCACCGGTCTTACGACCGTCCATCTCGGCGATGCCGACTCGACGCGCATCGGCGAGTGGGTGCTGGCGATCGGCAACCCGCTGGGCGAAGCGTTTACCTTCACCGTGACGGCTGGAATCGTGAGCGCCAAAGGGAGGCTGCTCGCGGGGCTGAACTCCAGCCGTTACGCGATTCAAGACTTCATTCAAACCGACGCCGCGATCAATCCCGGGAACTCGGGAGGGCCGCTGGTCAACGTGCGGGGCGAGGTCATCGGCATCAATGCGGCCATCGCCAGTCCGACCGGATATTACGACGGGTACGGGTTTGCCATCCCGATCAATCTCGCCCGCACCGTGATGACGCAGTTGATCGCGACCGGCCACGTCGAGCGTGCCGTCATCGGCGTGTCAATCCGACCGATTACGCCGGAGGACGCGGAAGACGTCAAGTTGAACGAGATCCGTGGCGTGGTCGTGAACGAGTTCACGCCGCCGGACGATTCGCCCGCCAAACGCGCGGGCATTCAGGAAGGCGACGTCATCACCGCGGTGGACGGTCAGCCCATCGAGTCGATGGCGCAGCTGATGCAGCGCATCGGCTTCAAGAAACCGGGCGACGTCGTGCAGGTCACCGTCGTCCGCAAGGGCGGCGTTCGGAAGACGCTGCCGGTCCGCCTGACGGCTGCACCCTCGAGCCAACCCGAGGAAGTGTCCAGCAACCAAGATGGCGGCAGCGTCCGCGACTCCGGTCCGATGGACAAGACGTTGGGGATCTCGGTCGAGCCGCTGTCGCAGGAGAACGTGCGGGACCAGGACTTGCGTCAGGTGATGCGCTCAGGAGGCGGCCTGATCGTCTCTCAGGTATCGCCCGATGGACCTGCCTATCAGCGTCTCGCGGACGCAAGTGAGGGGAATCCGGACATCATTTTGAAAGTCAACGGAATCCAGACGGGGTCGCGCGCGGAGCTGCGTCAAGCGCTGGCGGGCGTGAAGCATGGCGACATCGTCACGCTCACGGTGTTGTACAGCACGTCGGAAGGATGGCAGCAGCGCGTGGTGCGGCTACGGGCGAGTTAGCGGTCCAGTTTGCGGCTGACGGCGCTCCGCCAGCATCACCACGGCGGTCGCCGCCAGCCAGATGACGAACAGCGCCTGGCCGTAGTACATGAACGGCGAATACTCGCTGAACACTACGGCCACGGCGCCATCCACGGCCGCCTCAATCCACGCTGCCCACGCGAGCCACTTCGGCCAGATGCCGCCGTTGCGGATCGCCCAGCCGAACATGTAGGCCACCAGTCCCAGCATGAACGTCGCGAGCCGCTCGGCCGCCAGCCCCATGGGGTGGAGCATGTCGTAGATGAAAACGGCGTGCGTGCCGGTGAGCCCGGTGTCCGACGCGGTGTACGCGTGGGCGAGCTGCCAGCCGGCCCCCACCATGAACAGGATGTTGATCGACCACACGGAGAAGGCGAACGCGCCCATCCGGACCGCGGCGCGACCCGGCGTCGCCCCCGGCGTGTCGTTGTGGCGTAACGCGACGCCGATCACGCCGGCGTACATGAACGCGAGCCCGAAGAGCAACGACCAATGAATTATGCGCCAGCCGCTCGTGTTCGCGATCGTAGCGAGCTGCGCGGCGCCATCGCCGGAGAGGATCGGATGGATGGCGCCCGCGCCGCCGAACAACAACGTGCCGACGAGGAGGCACAATCCGTAAAACAGCGGGCGCCGTGTCACGACCATTGGTCACTCCCCGAGTCCCTAGCCCCGAATCCCGAGTCCCCAATCTAGCACGCACTCGGGCCGGCGATATATTGAGCGCCCATGGACCTGAACCGCATTCTGCGCGAGGGCTTCATCGCCGGGTGCATCGGCGCCGCCGTCGTGGCCGCGTGGTTCCTCGTCGTCGATTCGATCAACGGACAGCCATTCTTCACGCCCGCCATGCTCGGCAGCGCCGTGTTCTGGGGTGCCCACGACCCCAGCGCGGTGGTGATCGAGCCGGCACGCATCTTTGGCTACACCATGATTCACGTGAGCGCCTTCGTCGTGGTCGGCTGTATCGCGGCGGCGCTCGCCGCGGAAGTGGAATTCGCTCCCTCCACGCTGTTTCTCGTCATCGTCGGATTCTGCTTCTTCGAGGTCGGCTTCTATATCCTGGTCGCGCTCCTGGCCAAGCCGTTGCTGGGCTACCTGGCCTGGTGGAGCGTCGCAATCGGCAATGGCCTGGCGGCGCTCGGCATGGGCTACTTTTTGTGGCGGGAGCATCCGAAAATCGGCGAAGAGCTGCGGCGCCATCCATTGGGTGAAACGGAGGATGGAGAATAGCGCCGAATGATCAATGTCCAATGATCATTGATGATTCGTCCCATAGGCAGCCTCCGGTACTCCTGATTCAGCATCCGTTCGTTGGTCCCACACAGAATAGCGGAACCACACGACGCTCATCACGATCCACAGCATCAGTCCGCCCAACACCCACATCAACAATCCGCCGATCTGCTGATCCTCGAGTGGCGACAGGCCGCCGACTCGCGGGACGGGGGCCGCGGCGTAGAACGGATAGAGCACGGCGTCTGAGAGCGTAATCAGCGCCCCGGTCACCGACATCGGGATGCCCAGCAAGAACAGGTAGAGCATTTGCAACAGGTGCGGAATGCGGGGCAGCTCCGGCACGGGCGAGAGCACCGGCCACCACATGATCACCGCCGTGGTGAGAAAGACGAGGTGCTGGGCGATGTGGAGGTTGTGATCGCGCAGCGCCGCCTCGTAGAGGACCGGCGCGTGCCAGATCACGATCGGACCAGTGAA
>DASWDA010000067.1:0-1626 GCA_036395695.1 Gemmatimonadales bacterium | reverse complement strand
GTTGTCGCGCATCTGCGCCTTGGTTGCTTCGGCCCGTGTTACTAAAGCAGCTCTTGGCGCCGGTGGACGCACGCATGACAGCGATGCGATTTCTCGGGCTCGCTTGACCTCGACACATCGGCGTGCCAGAGTCACCCCGTCAAGTCCTGTGGCCGTCGGGTTCGCAGGACTTGGCGTTTTAAGGAGATCGACCTCCTCCCTCGCAGGGAGGGGACCTCCCGCAACCGGTGGCAGCTCACGGCAGACGCCCTGCTTACCATGGAACGTCTCAGGCAACCGGTGGCAGCCGGTGGCAACGGATTTCGCTTATTTCCGCGGTTTATGGGCGCCGGCGATTTGCCGCTGATTGCCACCCGTTGCAACCACGGGGCTCCACAAAGGCTCCATCCTGGGCACCGCGGTCGCGACCGGATTCAGAGTCTTTGTTGACTCGCCGGCGTGCGTATCGCACTCCGAGCCAGCCGGCGATGACCACGACGACGACGGCGGCGCCGGCGTAGAGGCCGTAGCGCTGGATCGCGCTGGCCGCTGCTTGGCCGGCGTAGTACGAGGTCAGTCCGACCGCCGTCGCCCAGGCGATGCCGCCCGCGGCGTTCCAGAACAGGAACCGCCACCAGTGCATGCGCGAGAGGCCGGCGACCCAGGCGACGGTGTAACGCAGGACGGAGACGAAGCGGCCGAAGAAAACCGTCTTGCCGCCGTGGCGGGCCATGAGCGCCTCGGCGCGTGGAAGGACGCGGTCGCTGTACTGGTTCAACCAGCGCCAGCGCCTGAAGAGCGCCCGACCGCCGAGGCGGCCGATCAGCCAGTAGCCGAGGTTGTCGCCGACGATTGCGCCGGCCGCGGCGATCGCGATCACCGACGCGATTGAGTAGTGCCCTTGGGCGGCGAGCACCCCGAACGCGATCAACGCCGTCTCGCCCGGCAGCGGAATCCCGAACGACTCGATCATCACGACCGCAAACAGAAGCGGCAGTCCATGGTGAGTGAAGAAGTGCGTCATCTCTGCTCAACGCGGGAAGCAACCACGGGAAGCAACCGGATTCGTCGGCACCTCATTAGGGTGATTCCGCGTGCTGCTCAGACGCCGTGCTTGTCTAGAAGGATCTCCGCGACGCGGGCGGGCTGTTCTAGGGCGGCGAAGTGTCCGGTGTCAGGAAGCAGGATCGATTGGGCGTCACGGAGCAGGGCGAGGTTGGCCTCACGCTCTGGGATCTGCGACCAGTCGTGATCGCCGTAGATCAGGGTGACGGGGGCGCTGACGCGACCGTAGAGTGCTCTGGCGGCGATCATGCTGTCCACGTTGCGAAAGACCTCGCGCGCCACGCGCGGATAGCCGTGACGACGACCCACCCGCCGCAGTTCGGCGAGATAGTGCTCTGGCAGCTTGCCCCCGTCGAGCAAACCGCCCCGCATGACGATGCCCAGGACGGGATTGTTCTCCATGCTCGTGACTACTCGCCCGATCGTGGGAAGACGGGCAGCGCCGACATAGATCGAGGCGACCCGATTGGCTCGGCCGACGCCTTTGGAGTAGTCGTAGGTGTTGAAAGCGACGACGCGTCGCACCCGGTCTTCGAGCTCGCTTGAGGCCGTCAGCGAAACCGTCGCGCCCATCGACTCGCC
>DASWDA010000066.1:0-3827 GCA_036395695.1 Gemmatimonadales bacterium | reverse complement strand
CCGGCTATCGGCGGCAGCATAGGGCATCAGCTCAAGGCGGCGCGTCGGCTTGATCCCCTCGATACCGACCAGCTCGCCCATGAACGACGACCAACCCGTGCGGTCCCTGGGGACTGCGACCCAGAACACATCCTCGCTCGTCGCGGGATTCCAGTGATCAACATTGAAGCCCCACACTTGGACCGGCTGGTCCGTAAAGCGCAGCTGCGAAAACGGGATCCGCATTTCCGCCGTCCAGCCGAGCCCGTCGATGGTGGCTTTTGCCTCCCACACGGGATCGAACCCTCGATCTACGACGTCCTGGTTGTCGGAAGGGTGATACCAGTCGAACCGCACACCGGACGCGGTGACGCCGAAGGAGTACGCGGTACGTCGATCGTGGTAGCTGTCGAACGACACCCAGAGGTGCTCGGCCTGGTAGGGGTTATCGCGGCGTGACAGCGGCGCTTGAATCTTGGATGGATCGCGGCTGAAGATGCGTGCGCCGACATACAGCGCGTCGTCGTCGTACAGGATCGCGAGACGCATGCTGTCGGAAGGTGGGGCGCCCTCGTGCGGCAGGCGTTGCACGAAGTCGCTGATCCACACCGCGTGGGCCCAAGCGGCGTCGTCGAGCTTGCCATCGACGGTGATCGCGGCGCCCTGCAGGCGGACCGCGCGCACCTGTTTGTGCGGGGCGACCGCGCTCGTGTCCTGCGCCTGGGCCGCGCTGACCGTGGCCACCACGCAGAGCGCCAGGAGACTCAATCGCGCGCCAGCGCCTCGAACACCCGGCCGCGATCGTACTGCGAGCTGATGGATCCGGCGTCCTCGCGGATCGCCGCCCGGATGGTCTCGTCCATCCGCACCTTGGTGATCACCGCCATCAACAGCTCCGACAGCTCGTGATCCGAGGAGATCTGCTTGGCCGACGCGAGCACCGCGAGCACCACCGGCTGCGGGACGTCGCCACGCGCCACGACGCTGAGCAGGGTGCGCCCGTGCTCGTAATCGGAATCCAGCGTATTGGCAGCGGTGAAGAACGGCGGCCGCAGCGCATCGTCGAGCACGTAGGAGCCGCCGATCTCCGACAGCAGCTCGGCCAGCTCGTAATCAGAGCCGATGGTCTTGGCAGACGTGAGGACGTCCAGCAGCATCGCGGGGCTGGTCCCGGTACGCTTCACCACCGCATCGAGCACGCGCCGATGCTCGTAATCGGACTGCAGCTTGTTCGCCGCCTTGAAGAACGCGGGCCGTACGGCCTCGTCGATCGGGCGGGCGCCGTTCAGCTCGATCAGCAGGGTCGCCAGCTCGTAGTCGGAGCTGATCCCCGCCGCTGCGTCGAGCATGCCGGCTTCCATGGCCGGCGTGAGACCAGGTCGCGACAGCGCGGCGGTCAAGACGCGATGGCGCTCGTAGTCCGAGCTGATCGATTTCGCGGCGGTGACGAATCCCGCCTGCATCCGCTCCGAGAGCGGTTGTGTCTTCGCCACGGCGATCAGGAGCTCGGCGAGCTCGTAGTCGCTGCTGATCGTCTGACCGGCGAGCGTCACGATCCGCTCGTATCCGGCGGCGTCCAGCTTGCCGCTCTGGACCGCGGCCTGATAATAGATCCGCCGCGTGTAATCTCCGGACAGCTCGCCGAATTCATCGATCAACCCCTGAATGCCGCGGGTGTCGAGAATCCAGCGGGCGCGCTCCTCGGCCATGTAGCCGGTGCGCCGGAACAGATACGTGAGGGTCTCGCTGAACCAGCTCTTGGCGTCCGCATCGTAGGACCGGACATCCCCATCGACCTTGTAGATGCGCTCGAGGGTCCCGCCGCTGCCGCGCCGGAACGTGACGCGACGATCGCGCGCTCCGTAATCGACTTCGACGACCACCTGTCCGCCGGTCGCGACTGACGCGATATCGCTGAAGTCGTTCGTGAACTGGAACTTGCCGACCGAGGACAGTTTGACCGTGCAGTTCCCGAGCGTGAAGCTGATCGACACATCGTCGTTCTCGACCGACGTCATGGTGTGCGAATGTTGCGATTCGCCGGAGCAGCCACGCAGCGTGTCCACGGCCGCAGCCGGGTGACGGGCCGCGCGCTTCTGCGTGAAGCTTGGCGAAGGGAGCCGCGTAATCGTATCGATGGAGCTGGCGCCGAAAGGGGCCGGTTCCGCAAGCCGCGGCGCCGCGGCCGCGAGCGGTACCATCACGGCAATCGCCGCGATCCAGGCCGGCACGGCGGAGCGAGCCGACAGCGTGTCGCGACTCCGCCGCGTGTCGAGCACGTCGATCAGGCGCGTGGCGAGCTGCGCCGGCCGCGCCATCGCGACGCTGGCCAGCGAGGTCGCGCGGGCGGCGCGCAGCCCGCGCGCGATGTCGAGCAGATGGGTGGCATAGGCGGACGGCGTCGCGCCGGCACGCAACACGTGATCGTCGCATGCCCGCTCGCGCTCTTCGCGCAGTCGTGTCGCCGCCAGCCAGACGAGCGGATGGAACCAGTACACGGCGCACGCGATGCGCGCGATCAGCTGAATGAGGAAGTCGTGCCGCTTCACATGCGCCAGCTCGTGCAGCAGCACGTCGCGGCGGCGCTCGGCGGTCCACTCATCCGCCTCGGCGGGCAGCAGAATCGCCGGCCGCCGAATGCCCCAGGTCATCGGCATCGCCGGACCGTTCGCCTGGAGCAGCCGGACGTGGCGCGTCAGGCCGAGCTCCAGCGACAGCTCTTCCACGAGACCGAGCCAGCGCTCATCCTGCACGAGTGCCGTGACCCGATTGAGCCACATGATCCGTACGATCGCCACCGCGAGCAGCAGGAGGATCGCGGCCACACCGCTCAACCAAATCGGGAAAATGAGCGCGGTCCAGTCGCCAGTGACGCGAAAGCGAACGGGACCCTCATCGACGGTGGACGACGGGACGGAGCGCTGGACGCCCGTGACGGACGCGGGCGGTGTGCGCGGCGGCGTCGGCGCGTGCTCCCGCGACGCACCCAGTGGTGCGCCCGCCACCTGCGCTACATCAAGCGCGATTGGAACATCGAGCCGCGGCCAGCCGGCGAAGCGCCAATTGGGAAGCAGGGCCGACGCGAGCGGCAGGGCGAGGACGCCGCCGCACGCGAGTGACCAGACGAGGTGGCGCAGCGCTGCGGGCGCGCGTCGCAGGCACAGCGTGACGATCGCCGCGAGCACCAGCAGCACCGTTGCCTTGACGAAGGCGTCAGCAAGGATCGCGATCATGTCAGCGGCCCTCCTTCCGTGCGTCTGCGATCAGCTGGCTCAGCCGCTGGAGCTCCGCGTCAGAGAGCCGTGCCGAAGAAAGATCGAGCAGCGCCGCGACGGCCTGCTCGGCGGAACCATCGAAGAACGTGTGAAGGAGCTGGCGCAGCGCCGACTGGAGCGCGCGCGCGCGTGGCACCGTGGGAAGAAACACGTAGCGTGGCCCGTCCTCCTCATGCCGCAGATGCCTCTTGTCCTCGAGTACACGCAGCAGCGCGCGCACCGCGGAGTAGCTTGGCGGTTCCGCGAGCTGATCGAGCACTTCGGCGGCAGTCGCGCGGCCGGAGCGGTAGATCACGTCCATGATTTCTCGTTCACGACGGCTCAGCTGCGTGTTCGTTTCTTTGGACATCGCGGGGCCCTCAGCGGTTGTATGCTAAAAAATTAGCATTCACTGCTAAGAAAGTAGCATAAGGGCCTTTCTTGTCAAGCGAGGCGGTTACGGACGTTGCGGGCTTGCCAGAGGTGACGGCGGTCGTGGGCCAGCATGAAGTCGAAGTAGCAGCCCAACGGCACGCGCAGCAGGCGGTTAACCGGCGAGATCAGCCGCACGTGCGCGAGATCCAGGCCGTTCGC
>DASWDA010000065.1:0-27110 GCA_036395695.1 Gemmatimonadales bacterium | reverse complement strand
CATGATGATGATCTTGTGATAGCGCGCTTCCTCCACCTTGAAGTCGTCGCCCACGCCCGTCCCGATCGCCGTGATCATTGTGCGGATTTCTTCGTTCGACAGGATCTTGTCGATCCGCGCCTTCTGCACGTTGAGGATCTTGCCGCGCAGTGGCAGGATCGCCTGGTAACTGCGGTCCCGGCCCATCTTGGCGGACCCGCCCGCCGAGTCGCCCTCGACCAGATAGATCTCGCACAGCTTGGGGTCGGTGAGCGAGCAATCGGCGAGCTTGCCGGGCAGGAGGCCGGCGTCGAGGCCGCTCTTCTTGCGCACCAGCTCGCGCGCTTTGCGGGCCGCCTCGCGGGCCCGGGCCGCGCTCACCGCTTTGGCGATGATCGATCGCGCGACGCTCGGGTTCTTGTCGAAGAAGGCGCCCAGCGCTTCGTTGACGACCGTCTTGACGATGCCTTCGACTTCGGAGTTGCCGAGCTTGGTCTTGGTCTGACCCTCGAACTGCGGGTTTTTGACTTTGACGCTGAGGACGCAGTTCAGCCCCTCGCGGACGTCGTCGCCGGACAGTGTGAAATCTTCCTTCTTCAGGGCGCCGTCCTGCTTCGCCCACTCGTTGATGGTGCGCGTCAGGGCCGACTTGAAGCCGGTGAGATGTGTGCCGCCTTCGTGCGTGTTGATGTTGTTCACGAAGGTGAAGGTGTTCTCGCTGTACTGATCGTCGTACTGCACCGCGCCCTCGACTTCGACGTCCTCACGCGAGGCTTCGAACGTGATCGCCTTGGGATGCAGGGCACGGCGGTTGCCGACGATCCATTTCACGAATTCCGCGAGACCGCCCTTGTAGAAGAACGTCTCTTCTTTCGTGCTGCCCTTGCGCTCGTCCTTGAGGACGATCGTGAGCGCCTTGTTCAGGAACGCGAGCTCACGCAGGCGGTTGGCGATCGTGGCGTAGTCGAAGCGCGTCTCGGTGAAGATGCTCGTGTCCGGCTTGAACCAGACCGTCGTGCCGGTGCCCTTCGCTTTGCCCACGACCTCGAGCTTCTTCTTGGTGTCGCCACGTTCGAACGCCATGTGATGGCGCTTGCCGTCGCGATCGACCCACACCTCGAGCTTCTCCGACAGCGCGTTCACCACCGAGACGCCGACGCCATGCAGGCCGCCGGACACCTTGTAGCTGCTCTTGTCGAACTTGCCGCCGGCATGGAGGACCGTGAGCGCGACTTCGACGCCCGGCTTCTTCTCGGTCTTGTGAATGTCGACGGGAATGCCGCGGCCGTTGTCGACGACGGTGATGGCGTTGTCGGGATGGATCGTGACCGAAATGTCGGTCGCGAAGCCTGCGAGTGCCTCGTCCACCGAGTTGTCCACCACTTCGTAGACGAGATGGTGCAGCCCGCGCGCCGACACCGAGCCGATGTACAT
Source organism: Gemmatimonadales bacterium (assembly GCA_036395695.1). Lineage (GTDB taxonomy): Bacteria > Gemmatimonadota > Gemmatimonadetes > Gemmatimonadales > GWC2-71-9 > 20CM-2-65-7. Next base: position 25,697 of record DASWDA010000065.1, on the reverse strand, counting down.
CGCGGGCCGGCGCCGCACCGCCTCCAGTCCCTTGAGGACCTGGATGGAGTCGGCCTGATAGCCGCCGTTGCCTTTTTCCTTGGTGGGGGCGGCGGGTTTCTTCTTAGGCATCACATTCCTAGCGTGAAAGGAGCCAGCGTATCGTCGTGATGCGCCCAACACCGCGGCCCGCGTTGATCCGGGCCATGATGTCGGGCGTCATGAGCTGCAGCTCGTTCATCCACGAGCTCGTCGCCACGCGCACAAACATCACACCGTCGGGCGTGATGCTTTCGGGAGTGGCGACTGCCGCGATCTGTGGACCCACCAGGCCCGGCCAATCGGGAATCATCTGCGCCTGACCCACCCGGCGCGCCAAACCGGCCCGCTTGAGGTACCCTTCGAGCGCCTCGGCGACTGCGACAGGACGGCTTTTGGGGGGGCGATTGGTGCGGTCAGTCACAGCCAGTAAAATACACGGAAGTCATTGTCCTGTCAACAGTTAGGGCAGTGGCGCAAGTTACGGCACAGCCACAACGTAGGTGTCGCGGTGGGCTTCAAACCCGGCCGCATCGCGCGTCCGAAATGACATCGGGACGTGGGCCCCGGGTGCGGTGCCGGACGTGACGATGAAGCGAAACCGCCAGGTGAATACGCGGCTAAAGCGGCCGTCCTGACGCTGCTCGGTGGAGTCGAGCGCCGCCCACACGGAATCGATGCCGTCGAAATCCTCGGCACGGATCGTCCCGCCAATTGTGTCGACGCGGTTCTGGGCCAGGGTCGTGTCGTCGAGCGTGAGCGAGAGCTGTGGGGGACCGGGGCGCTCTCGGTCCCCGATGCAGGCGGCGCCGAGCAGCAGCGCTAACGCCCCTGGAATCTGGCTGCGCGCTTTTCGAGAAATGCGGTGGTCCCTTCTTTCATGTCCTCGGTCGCAGCGAGCAGTCCGAAGTGGTTCGCCTCGAGCAGCAGGCCTTCGTCGAGCGTCATCTCCAGACCGTTATCGATGGCTTCGATGGAGAGGCGCACGGCGAGCGGGCCCATCGCGAGGATACCCCGCAGCACCTTCTCGGATTCGGCGAGCAGGTCGGCGGCGGGCACGACCTTGTTGACGAGTCCGATGCGGTAGGCTTCCTGCGCGTCGATCATTTCACCGGTGAGAATCAGCTGGAGCGCGATGCCTTTACCGACGAGCCGCGGCAGGCGCTGTGTGCCGCCGTAACCCGGTGCGATTCCCAGCTTCACCTCGGGCTGTCCGAACTTCGCGTTCTCACTGGCGATGCGGATGTGGCACGCCATCGCCAGCTCGCACCCGCCGCCGAGGGCGAAGCCGTTGATGGCGGCGATCACCGGCTTGCCGCAGGTCTCGAGGCGCCGCAGCACCGCCTGGCCCCGCTGGGCGCGTGCCTTGCCGTCGAACGGGCCCTGCCGTGATAGGTCGCCGATATCCGCGCCCGCGACGAACGACTTCGGACCCGAGCCCGTGAGGATCGCGCCTTTGATCTCGCCCTCGGTTGCGATGCGCTCGGCGGCGCCCGCGAGGTCGAGCATCACCTGATCGTTCAAGGCGTTCAGCTTGTCGGGACGATTGACTGTTACGAACGCAATGCCATCGCGGATCTCAAACAGGAGGGTCTGGTAGCTCATGGCCGGAATCCTAAAGCGGGGACATGCAAAAGCTAGTCTAGAGACGCACCGCGGACGCACAGGCCACGGTCATCGGGACAACCCTCGCGAGGGTGGTCCGGTTAACCAATGACTGTGCGACCGCTGCTGCGTCTGTTGCCTAGTATTTGCATGTCCGCGCTTTTGTTTTTCGCCTAGTTTTTGCATTTCCGCGCAGTAGGTTCTGCGCAATGCCTATCCAGGCCATCTCATGGTCCCCCTCGGGGGCGGTGCGCATCATTGATCAACGAGCGCTCCCCGAAGCGGAGATCACCAGGGATCTGGAAAGCGCAGAGTCTGTCGCGGATGCGATCAAGCAGCTGCAGGTGCGCGGCGCGCCGTTGATCGGCATCGCGGCCGCAATGGGGCTCGTCGTGGGCACGCGCGAGCATCGGAGCGGGACGCTAGCGGCCTTTCTCGAGCGCGTCGCGCAATTGTCCGAGCTGCTCGCGGACGCCCGTCCCACGGCGGTCAACCTGCGGTGGGCGCTGCATCGCATGGCGAACGTAGCGCAGGGGACGAGCGGCGATGCCGCGGCCGTGTGGGACCGGTTGCACGCCGAAGCAACCGCTATCTGGGAGGAGGATCGCGCCATGTGCCGGAAAATCGGCGAGCACGGTCTTCCCGTCCTTCCCGACGGTGGGAATATCCTGACGCATTGCAATACGGGCGCGCTGGCGACCGGCGGAATCGGGACCGCGCTGGCGCCGATCTATCTTGCGCATGAGCAGGGCCGCCGGGTCCACGTCTACGTCGACGAGACTCGACCCTTGTTGCAGGGCGCGCGGCTCACCATGTGGGAGCTCGGCCACGCGGGGATCCCCTGTACCCTGATCACGGACGCCGCGGCGGGGAGCCTGATGCGGCAGGCCAAAGTCGACACCGTGCTCGTCGGCGCCGATCGCATCTGTGCGAACGGCGATTTCGCCAATAAGATCGGGACGTATGGATTGGCGGTGCTGGCGCGCCATCACGGCGTCCCGTTCTATTGCGCGGCGCCCTGGTCCACCGTCGATTCGTCACTGGCCGAAGGCGACCTGATCCCGATCGAGGAGCGCGCGCCGGTCGAGGTGACGGTGATGGCCGGCCGGCCGATCGCCCCCAGTGGAGCGGCGGCGCTGAATCCGGCATTCGATGTGACGCCGGCGCGGTACGTCACCGGGTTCATCACCGACCGCGGGATCGTGCAACCACCGTTTACGGAGTCCCTATGACGGCTGTCCTCGCACTCGATCAAGGCACGACCGGCTCCACCGCGCTCGTCGTCAGCGCCGACGGCCGCGTGCTCGGCCGCGGCTATCGCGAGTTCACGCAACACTTCCCGTCGCCCGGCGAGGTCGAGCACGACGCCGAGGAGATTCTGCGCGTCACGATTGCGGCGGCGCGCGAAGCGATCACGCAGGCCAGCGTGACGCCGCAGGCGATCGGCATCACCAATCAGCGTGAAACGGTGTGCGCGTGGGAACGCGAGACTGGGCGTCCGGTGCACCGCGCGATCGTGTGGCAGGACCGCCGCACCGCGGACCGCTGCGCCGAGCTCGAGAAGCAGAAGAAGGGCGCCCTGGTTCGCGCCCGCACCGGCCTCGTGCTCGACCCGTACTTCTCCGCGACGAAGATCGAATGGCTGCTCGATCACGTAAAAGGCCTGCCCAGGCGCGCGAAAGACGGCGACGTCGTCTTCGGCACGATCGACACCTGGCTGATCTTCTGTCTCACGAACGGCAAGACATTCGCGACTGATTACACCAACGCGTCGCGCACGATGCTCTACGACATCGGCAAGCGCGCCTGGGACCCTAATCTCCTGAAACTGTTCGGCGTCCCGCGCGACGCGCTCGCCGACGTGCGCAATTCCAGCGGCGATTTCGGGACGGCGGCCGTCGAGCATTTCGGTACTGAGCTTCCCATCACCGGCGTGGCGGGGGATCAGCAAGCGGCGTTGTTCGGTCAGGGATGCTGGCACCCGGGGCAGGCGAAGAACACCTACGGCACGGGCGCGTTTCTGCTCCTCAATACCGGAAAGCATCGCGCCAACTCCAAACGCGGCCTGTTGACGACGCTGGGATGCGACGCGCGCGGTGAACCGGTGTTCGCGCTCGAAGGGAGCGTCTTCATCGCCGGCGCGGCGATGCAGTGGCTGCGAGACGGCCTCGGCATCATTACCCGTGCGGCCGAATCGGAGCCGCTGGCGAAAAGCGTCGCGGACACCGGTGGCGTGTACTTCGTGCCGGCCTTTGTCGGGTTGGGCGCGCCGCACTGGGAGCCCAATGCCCGCGGTACCATCGTCGGCCTCACGCGCGGGAGCAGCCGCGCCCATCTCGTCCGCGCTGCGCTCGAGGCGATGGCCTTCAGTACGAAGGACGTGCTCGACGCCATGCTGGCCGATGCCAAGCTGAAGCTCGCGAGTCTCCTCGTCGACGGCGGCGCGGCCGCGAACGATTGGCTGATGCAGTTCCAGGCGGACGTCCTGGGTGTGACCGTGGCTCGGCCCGATCTCGTCGAGACGACCGCCCTCGGCGCCGCGGGACTCGCCGGGTTGGGCGCTGGACTCTGGAAGTCGTCGAGCGACTTCCTCGCCGGCCGCATGTTCACGCGGTTTACGCCGAGCGCTCACCGTCGCGCCGTGCAGGCACGCGCGACGGAGTGGCACCGCGCGGTGGAGACGGCGCTGCATTGGGCCGAGTGACGAATAGCAACGACCACACGGCGGCCGGCATCCTATTAGCGAGCGGAGTGCTATATATAGAGACATGAACGCAGGTACGAAGTTCGCTCTGGGTGCGGTGCTGATCGTCGGCTCGGTCGGCTATCTGATGGCCTCGGGCATCAAGCAGACGGGGCAGTATTTTCTCACGCCCAGCGAGCTGGCGCAACGCGTCTCGGCCGATCCGTCGTTCTACGACCTCGGGCTGAAAGTCGGCGCCCGCGTTGTCCGCGGGACGGTCGCCAAAGACGTCGCGACGCAGACCCTGAGCTTTCACATCACCGACGGGACGGTCAACTACCCCGTGATCTTCAAGGGCCTTCCGCCCGATACCTTCACCGACTCCGTTGAAGTCGTCGTCGAAGGACGACTGCAACGCGATGGCGTGATTCACGCGACCAACGTGCTGGCGAAGTGCGGGTCGCGTTACGAAGCCGTTCCCAAGGCGTAAATGACGTTGCTCGGGTCTCTCTCCCTCTGGCTCGCCTTTCTGGTGGGCCTGTGGGGAGCGATCACGGGCTTTGTCGGCGGTGCGCAGCGGCGCGCCGACCTGCAACAGAGCGCGCGCCACGCCACGTTCGCCCTGTTCGCCGCGCTCGCGGTGGCGGTGATCTCTCTCGAGATCGCCATCTTCCGGCACGATTTCAGCGTTCAGTATGTCGCGTCGCGCACCAGCCGCAATCTGCCGACGTTCTATCTGTGGTCCGCGCTCTATTCCGGACAGGAAGGCAGCCTGCTGTTTTGGGCCGCCGTGCTCAGCCTGTTCGGAGTTCTGACGCAGCTCCTCACCAGCCGGCGCCATCGCATGTACCTGCCGTACGTCGCCGCCGTCACGTGTCTGGTCGCTACCTTTTTCGTGAGTGTGATGTTGTTCGCGGCGAACCCGTTCCAACGCCTGCCGTTTACGCCGCTGGACGGCTCGGGCATGAACCCGCAGCTGCAGAATCCCGGGATGGTGTTCCACCCGCCGATGCTCTACCTCGGCTACATCTCGATCACCATTCCGTTCGCGTTCGCGATCGCCGCGTTGCTGACGAAGAAGCTCGACGCCGAGTGGCTGGTCGCGGTGCGGAAATGGACGCTGGTGTCGTGGCTCTTTCTCAGCGTCGGGCTGCTCATCGGGATGTGGTGGGCCTACGTGGAGCTGGGCTGGGGCGGGTACTGGGCCTGGGACCCGGTCGAAAACGCCGCGCTGCTGCCGTGGCTCGTCATGACCGCGTTCCTGCACTCGGTGATGATTCAGGAAAAGCGCGGCATGCTGAAGAAGTGGAATCTGGCGCTGATCATCGGCGCCTGGGTGTTGTCGATCTTCGGCACGTTCCTGACCCGCTCGGGCGTCATCTCGAGCGTGCACTCCTTCACGCAGTCGCCGGTCGGTTACTTCTTCCTCGCGTTCCTGGTGGTCTCGGGCGTCGCCAGCTTTGCGCTGTACGCCACGCGCCTGCCGTTGCTCGAGGCCGAGGCGACGCTCGAATCGATGGTGAGTCGCGAGGCCGGGTTCCTCTTCAATAACCTGCTGCTGATCGGGATCGCGTTCTCGGTGTTGTGGGGCACCCTGTTCCCGATTCTGTCCGAGGCGGTCCGAGGCACCAAGATCACGGTCGGGCCGCCCTTCTTCAATCAGGTCAACATTCCGCTCGGGCTCGCGCTGCTGGCGATGACCGGTGTCGGTCCGCTGATTGCTTGGCGCCGCGCGTCGCTCGTGAATCTGCGCCGCCAGTTTGCCGTCCCGACGACGAGCGGCGTGTTCGTCTTGCTCATCCTGCTGGTCGCGGGCATGCGCGACGTCGGCGCGCTCATGGCGTTCAGCATCGGCGGGTTCGTGCTGGGGACAGTCGTGCAGGAGTTCGCGCGCGGCACTCGCGCCCGGCACCGCCAGTACGGCGAGCCCATTCCGGTCGCGCTGGTGGAGCTCCTGTCGCGCAATCGCCGGCGCTACGGCGGCTACATCGTCCACGTGGCGATCGTGCTGCTGTTCGTCGCGTTCGCCGGTATGGCGTTCAAGACGGAGACGCAGGCGACGCTCCGGCCGGGCGAAACAGCGACGCTCCAGGGTTCCGATGGACACGTGTACGCGTTCACGCACCTCGGGATCTCGCAATACAACGCGCTCAATCGCCAGGTCACGGCCGCCCTCGTCGAGGTGCGGCGCGATGGTAAGTCGATCGGACGGCTTCGCACCGAGAAGCGCCAGCACGTCGACGGCCTTGGCCGGCCGACGTTCGAGCCGTCCACCGAGGTCGGCATCATGAGCGGGCTGCGCGTGGATCTGTACGTCGTCCTCGCGGGTCTCGTGAATGGCACAGAGCAGGCGGTCTTTCGCTTCACGATCAATCCGCTGGTCTGGTGGGTGTGGTTCGGTGGATTAGTGCTCGTGATCGGAGGGCTGATTGTGCTGTGGCCGGGCGGCGTCGTCGTGGCCGTGAAGGGCTCGAAGGTGTCATCGGCACAAGCGGGGTATGCCGTGAAGCTGGAGGCAGAGCGATGATGGACGGTTGGGCGGTTGGACGGTTGGACGGTAATCGCCGCGAGTTCTTGATGGCCCTCGGGGCTGTTGTCCTATCGTTCCGTCCAACAGTCCAACAGTCCGACCGTCCGACAGGACGTCAGACCGTCCAACAGTCCGACAGTTCAACAGCAGGGCGAGTCTACGATCCGGAGCGGGCCGGCCACCCGCGTGAGCCCATCACCGCAGCCGACAACGATGCCGGCATTCAGGCGGTCGAAAAAAAGCTGCGCTGCACCTGCGGCTGCGGACTGGACATCTACACGTGCCGCACCACCGACTTCACGTGCACCTACAGTCCTGCCCTCCACAAGGACGTGTTGCGGCTCGCGGGACAGGGAAAGAACGCGCAGGAGATCGTCGACGCGTTCGTGAAGCAGTACGGTGAAGCGGCCCTGATGGCCCCGCCTAAACGCGGCTTCAACCTCGCCGGATACTTCGTCCCGTCGATCCTGATCATCATCGCGGGCGCGTTTCTCGTACGCGCCATGCGGCGCTGGACGCGGGAGGCGCAAGCGTCGGCGCCGGCCGGTCCGACGTTGCCGCCCGACGCCACGACCGCCGAGTTGGAGCGGTTGCGCCGCGAGCTCGACCGGCTTCCCGGCTAACCACCTCTCCGCTCCATGCTCGAGCTGATTCTCGGAATCCTGCTTGCCGCGGGGGCGACGTACTTCGTTTTGCGTCCGATCTTGCGGCCACCGGTGGAGGCAGCGGGAAATGAACCGGCCGGCGACGAAGGGGAAGACCCCGCCGATGACATGAGTCCGCAAACGGTCGCGCTCCGCGCGCTCAAGGAGATCGAGTTCGATCGGGCCACCGGCAAACTCTCCGACACAGACTATGAGCACCTCAAGGCGAAGTACACGGAGCAAGCACTGATTGCATTGCGTGGTGCAGGTGCTCTACCCCCGGGCGCCAGCCCGGGGATTCAGGAACCCCGGGCTGTCGCCCGGGGTCAGAAAACCCCAGGCCTGACCTGTCCGGAACACGGGGCACGACCGGAGCCCGACGCCGTGTTCTGCTCGGAATGCGGAAAGCGGTTGGGGTCGGCGCCCGGCTACTGCGCGCGCTGCGGCTCGGCACTCGAAGACGATGCCCGCTACTGTAATCGCTGTGGCGCGCGCGTCGCCGCCTGACTCTTGCATTTTCGAGTCCCGTTTCCTATCAGTCTGCATCCCTGAACTCTGGAGCGCGTCGTGAACCGATGGGTTTCGCGGGTGCTGGTGGTGCTGCTGCTGATCGTGTTGACGGCCTCCACCGCGGATGCGCAGCGCCGCACTCGCCGCCGCGCGATCGCCGTGAATGCCGGCCCCACGTATGGCGCACACCTCGGCTACAACTTCGACGTGGACGAGCTGCTCATCGGTGCGCAGCTCACCTGGCCGTTCACGCCCGACCTCGCGCTCTATCCGTCGTTCGACTACTACTTCGTGAGTGGCGGGTCGCTGTGGTCGCTGAACGTTGACCTCAAGTATCGGCCTCCGACGCGCTACGGCGCGTGGTATGTCGGTGGTGGCCTCAACTGGACGCATGCCAGCTCCGGCGGAGCCAGCGGCAGCGACACGAACCTCAATCTGCTGACGGGACTCGAGGGACGCCGTGGCCGGACGCGGCCCTACGTCGAGGGCAAATTCATCCTCGGCAACGGCAGCTCGTTCCAGATTGTCGGGGGCGTCAACTGGCGCTAGCCTAGAACTCGAAGCTCTCCATTTTTCGCAGCGCCAGCCGCAACGGAACAATCGTGGCCGCCGTGCACAGCGCGGCGGCCAGGATGAACCAGCCGATCATCGCGGGCGTGATCCCGATCGCCTGACCCTCCCACGCCGCGCGGACGTACGTCGTCACCGCGCTCGCCAGCGATCCCAGGACCGCGGCGAGCAATGCGATCGTCGCCATCATGAAGACCAGCCCGCCGAATGACGTGGGGATCTGTGCCGCGTTCTCGGTCTCGAATTGCGGGTAGAGCGCCCCGAACGCCAGCGCCATCGCGCCGATGGCCAGGGTGAGCGCCGCCATCGTCGCGAGACTCAGGATCATCATGAAGGCCGGGACCTCGAGCAACGCGTTCGTCAGGCCGGTGAGGAGCATTCCCAGTACCAACAGCGGGACCGTGCCGACCCAGTATTTCGACCACAGGAGCGCGCGCAGGTCGAGGGGCGAGGATCGCAGCAGCCACATCTGCCGGCCTTCGAGCGACACCGCGGGAAAAATGAAACGCGCCGCAATGGACGCGAGGACGAAGCCGGCAAGCCCGAGATTCAGGAACGACACGAGATTCACATAGAAGAATCCGACCGGCTCCCCGCGATGCAGCGGCAACGCCTGAATATTGAAGAGATAGACGACGACGAGCACGGTGAGCAGAATCAACTGGCTCCACTGTGTTGTGTCGCGGAAGAACAGCTTGATGTCCTTGAGGACGAACTCCCGCTTCGCGACCGGCAGCCAGCCCAGCAGCGAGCCGACCGTCCAGCGCCACAGGCCGCCCCGAATGAAGCGCTCCGCCCCCTCCTGCGCCTTGGTGAACCCCTGGGCGTAGAGCGCGCGGTGCAACAACGCGCCGAACGTCACGAAGGCGGCCGCGGTGCTCCAGAGCAGCACGAGCGGCAGGGGATCGAACTCGTTCCGCAGGAATCCCATGATGGCCTGGGACGCCCACTCGCTCGGAAGAAAGGGCGAGGTCGGACCGCGCAGCAGGATGACGAAATCGAGCAGGTTGCGGAATCCTTCGGGCCGCGCGAGCTGCTCGGGCCGGATCACGCGGAACAGCAGAATGACGCCGCCGGCCGCGCCCAGCGCGATAATCGACAGCAGGTCGCGCGTGCGCCGGGCAGGGAAGATGTTGACGAGGATCAGCGTGACGGCCGATCCGAGCACCGCGGGCAGAATCAACATCGGCACGATCGCGAGAATGGCGTAGGGCGCGAACAGGATCCCGCCCTTGAACACGACACCGTACGCCGCGAGGATCGGCACCGCCATCAGCGCCACCATCCACGATGAATGCAGCAGCGTTTCTCCGAGCTTCGCGAGATAGAGTCGCAGCCAGTCGACCGGCGCCGAGACGAGCAGATCGAGGTCTTTGGCGAGGAAGAAGCTCGAGAGCGCCGTAATGACGTTCGAGAGCACGAGAATCGAGATGAACGAGAGCAGGATCAGGCCGAGGATTTTTCCAGGGATCAGCGGCCCCAGCTCCTCGACCGCACGCAACGTCTTCAGGATCTTGTACAGGATGCCAAAGACGCCGAGCCAGAACGCCCCTGCGACGATCGCCAGGATGACGAGCTTCCCGGTGCCGCCGCGGGCGCGCTCTTCGCGCAGTCGCTGCAACGCGGTCCGCCATTTGGGCTGGAGCACATGCGCGAGCGACGGCTGCTTCATCGTCCCAGCACCTCGACGAGCTCCCGCACCTGGGCCCCGCCCGTGAGCTTCAGGAAGAGCTCTTCGAGACTGGCGTCGCCAGCCTGGTGCTGGCGGCGCACGTCGCTGACGGTCCCCGCCGCGACGGTCTTGCCGTGCTGGATGATCGCGATCTGATCGCACATCGCTTCGGCGACCTCGAGCGTGTGGGTACTCATCAACACCGTGCCGCCCCGCTCGACGAATTGCCGGAAGATGTCCTTCAGCAGCCGCGCCGCCTTCGGGTCGAGTCCGACCATCGGCTCGTCGACGACGATGCACTCGGGGCGGTGAATCAACGCGCTCGAAATGATCAGCTTCTGCCGCATCCCATGGCTGTACGCCTCGATCAGCTCATCCTTCCAGCTGGTCAGCTCGAACACCTCGAGCAGCTCGGCGACGCGGCGCTCGACGGTGTCGCCCTCCTGGCCGTACAGTCCGGCGACGAACCGCAGGAATTCCGCGCCGGTGAGCTTGTCGTAGACGAAGGGGCGGTCGGGAATGAACCCGAGCCGCATCTTGGCGCCGAGCGGATTGGTGTGGACGTCATCGCCGCCGAGCAGCACGCGGCCCTGCGTGGGCCGCAGGATGCCGGCGATCATCCGCAGCGTCGTCGTCTTACCGGCGCCGTTCGGCCCAAGACAGCCGTACAGCACACCGCGCGGCACGTGCAGGGAGATGTCGTCCACGGCCACGAAGCTGCCGTAGAGCTTGGTCAGGTTTTCCAGGCGGATCATAGCACCTCGAGCTTCAGCCGGCCGACGAGCGGAACGAGCTCGATCTGGCGCGCCAGCCCGCCGGTCGCGATCGGAATATGCGCCGCGTCCGCAGGGAATTGATCGAATGTCGGGTCGACCGCGATCCAATCGTTCAGATAGACCTCGGCCCACGCGTGGTAGTAAAACCGGCCATTCAGGTAGATCAGTCCGCCCACTGTGCGCGCCGGCAACCCGGTCGAGCGGGCGAGCGCGACGAACAGCGTGGTGGCGTCGTTGCAATCGCCGCGCGCGGTCTCGAGCACCTTCACGGCGCTCGGGACGCTTCCGGACGGCGGGATCGCGCGGCGCAGCGTGCGGTGCACCCAGTGCGTCAGCAGCTCGGCGACGCGCGCCGGCGCCCGCTCGCGCTCGATGACGCGCCGGGCCTGCGCGGCAATCCGCGGGTCGTGGCTCTGGATGAGCGGCTCGGGAGCGAGCCAGCGCGCGAGCGCGGTGTCGCGCGAGGGCAACCGATAGGGTGCGGCGTGGGCCTCCGAGGCGGTGGCCTGAACGATGTCGATCGTGTCACGCCCATTCCTCCGCAACCGCAGGCGTTCCCGGGGCTCGGGGTCGGATCGCACGCCGGCGACCAATGCGGTGAGCGGGATGATCTCGCCGGGTGCAGGAGCGGCACTGCTGCGGGCAATGCGGACGGTGTCGCGTTTCTTGAAGTTCTGATAGACGATTTCGAACGCGGCCCGCTCCATCGCGAATCCATCGGTCGTGGCGAAGACCAGGCCTCCCTGCGCGTCGATCCAGCTGCTCATCGGAACCCCGCCCCCCAGCGCATCGTGGTCGATGCGGAACGCGCGCACCGTATCGAAGTGCTCGGGGACCCAGACCATGGTTGTCGAATCAAGGTCGGCGCTGTCGGACACGACCAGGGTGGACTCCGCGGCCACCCGCGCCGTCACGTCGCGGCCGGTGAGCAGCAGCGGATCGAAGAGCCGGGCGGTGTACGCGTGCCCTGACCGCAGCTCGCCGCCGAAGGCGAGGCGTAACGGCAGCAAGGTCGGCAGCGTAATCGGCCCCTGGAGCGGGATCCGGGTTGTCTGCGAGTCGCCGGCCGCGACGATCGCGACGAGCAACACGGTGTCCCCAATGACGCGGCCATGGGCGGCAAACTGGCCGAGGTCACCGTCGAACGTGGTCTCGACCGTTTCCAGCCGCAGCGCGCGCGAGAGCGTCGCGATGCTGCGCGCGCTGGTGCGGTGCAACGCGCCCATGGCGGGAACGTCGAGCACGAACACGTTCTCGACGCGGAGCGAGCTCGCGAGCGTGTCGATCGTTGTGGAGGAGTAGCCGACCTGCTGGCCGCCGACGGCGAGCCGATAGAACAGCGCGCCGGGCGGTACGGCGAGCGCGGCGGCCGCGAGCCGTGCCCCGGTGGGCCGGAACACCTCGCGCTTGACCAGCCAGCCCAGCGACAGCACCCACGCGGCGAGAATCGCGATGACCCAGCGGCGCCGGTTCACGAGACCGCCCGCTGCAGCGCCGCCTCGAACACCCGTTGATCCTCGGGACGCTCGACGATGAACGACACGTCCGCGGGGAACTGCGCACCGCCACGGTGCGCGTGCAACACCGTCGCCATGATTTCCGCGGAGTCCTCGAGTGTCAGGTTGCCGGCGCCGGTGCCCAGCGGCGGGGCGCTGAGGTGCGCGAACTCCCACTCCTGCGCTTGATGGAGTGTGGACAGCCAGGCGCGCGCGACACTGCCGCGCGTGACCGGCTCCGTCTCGCTCCGAATGATGGCATGGATGACGAATTCCGCGGGGAGGTCGCCCCCGGCGGCTGTCACGACCGCACCCCCGACCGCGAGCTCGCGGCTCAGGCGGATGCGGTTTTGGAACTCCTCCCCGCCGAGAATTTCCAGGCGGCGCAGCGCCGCGGCGGTGGGGTCGAGTCGAGTTGTGGCGGGGCGGACGACTGCATCAGCGGCGAACGACGCGAGATCGTCCACGACTACGCGAATCACCTACCGGTCATTTCGCGGGAGCGGCGGTACATCGCCGTCGCTTCATCGGGCCGATTCAACCGGTCGAGCACTTTGCCGATTCCGTACAGCGCTTTCGGATTCGCCGGCTGCAGCTCGACGGCCCGCTCGTACGCTTCGAGCGCGCCCGCGAGATCGTCGAGGTGATTGAGCGCCTCGCCCAGGTAGTACCAGGTCGCGGCGCGACCCGGCTCGACTTCCGCCGCGCGCCGGAGCTGGTCCGTGCCCTCACGCCACTGGCCGCGCCGCGTCAGGACGATGCCGAGGTTGAACAGCGCCTCGACGTTGTTCGGCTCGGCCCGCAGCACCCGTTGCAGGTCGCGCTGCGCCGCGGCGTAGCGCACGGTCGCGCCCAGGATGGCGGCGCGGTTGAGCAGCAGCGCAGGATTGTCGGGCTCGGTCTCGAGGGCGCGGTCCAGCTCCGCGAGGGCGCCGTCGCGGTCACCCCGGGCATCGAGAATCAGCGCCAGGTTGTTGCGCGCCTTTACGTGCTTGGGGTCGCGGCCCAGGAGCTCCCGATAGGAAGCCGCCGCGCGGTCGATCTCACCCCGCTCGTTTGCCTCGCGGGCCGCGACGTACAGCGGGTCGTCCGACGCTGGAGCGGTTGGCTCGGGCGAGGGCGGGGGCGGTAGCGGCGCCGCGGGCGGGGCGCTGGAGGCTGGAGGAGCCGGCGCAGGTGCTTGGGCCGGGGGTGCGGGGCGTGCTGGAGGCTCCAGCTCGCCGTCGTCCAGCCGGGCTGTGATGTCCATAGGTCCTGGAGTTGCTACCCTCTGCCCGATCCGCAGCGGCGGCGGTTGCCCGTCGCGCGCGACGTCGTGGGGCGAGGCGATCGCGCCGGTCTGAGTGAGGGACTCCGCTTCCTCGATCAGCTCCGCCGCGACCCGTGCCCGCTCCTGCGACGTCTGCCAGCGGCGCTCGCGCTTGGGGCCCCTGTCCTTGGAGTTATTCATCATGGGGGTGCTAACCTAGGAAACTGGTACGCGAACAGCAAGAGAAAACAAAGGGGCGGTAGGGGGCGGTAAAGAGGCGGTAAAGGGGCGGTACCGCCTCCTACCGCCTCCTTCCGCCGGCGCAGTCCGAGAGTTGACCCACGCACCGTAACCCCTCTAAGCTCCGGGTCTATGCCTGGCGATGCGTTGATCGTCCGCGGAGCACGCGAACACAATCTCAAAAACATCGATGTCGAGCTCCCCCGGAACGCCCTGGTGGTGATCACGGGGTTGTCGGGCTCGGGCAAATCGTCACTGGCCTTCGACACGATCTACGCCGAAGGGCAGCGGCGCTACGTCGAATCGCTATCCGCCTACGCGCGCCAGTTCCTCGGTCTCATGGACAAGCCCGACGTCGATGCGATCGAAGGGCTCTCGCCCGCCATCTCGATCGAACAGAAGACCGCCGGTGCCAATCCACGTTCCACGGTGGGCACCATTACCGAGATCTACGACTACCTCCGCCTGCTGTGGGCCCGCACCGGGACGCCGCATTGCCCCAACGATGGCTCGCCGGTCGAGCGGCAGTCCGCGTCGCAGATCACCGATCTCGTGCTCGAGTGGCCGGAAGGGACCAAGATTGAGGTGCTGGCGCCACTGGTGCGCGGGCGCAAAGGTGAATTCCGCGACGTCTTCGAAGCGATGCGCAAACAAGGCTTCGTACGCGTCCGCATCAACGGCGAGACGTACGACCTGTCCAGCGTGCCCAAGCTCAATCGCCGTCAGAACCATGACATCGCCGTCGTCGTCGACCGTCTGGTCGTGCGGCCGGCGGATCGCGGCCGGCTCGCCGATTCGATCGAGACCGCGCTCAAGGCGGCGGAAGGGGTGGTCGAAGTCGTACGGCAGACCGGGTCGCCGCGCTCGCGTCTCTTTTCAGAACGCTACGCCTGTCCAAAGTGCGGCCTGTCACTTCCCGAGCTCGAGCCGCGGCAGTTCTCGTTCAACTCTCCCTACGGCGCCTGTTCCGATTGCTCGGGACTCGGCACGCGCCGCGAGGTCAACGCCGATCTGGTCCTGGGCGATCACAGCCTGTCGATTCTCGAGGGCGTCGTGCTGCCGTGGGGCGAGCCGAGCGGCTATCTAAGGAAGGTCGTGCTGCCGGCGCTCGCCAAGGCGTACAAGTTCGACCTCAATGCGCCGTGGCGTGATCTGTCGCCCGCCGTGCAGAAGATCCTGCTCCGGGGCGCGCCGGGAAAGACAATCACCTACCAATACGACAGCGAGCGCTGGCACGGCTCGTACGAATCGGGCTGGAAGGGCGTGCTCGATCACGTCGAAAAGCGCTATCGCGAAACCGCGTCCGACGGCGTGCGCGAGCAGCTCGAGCAGTTCATGGTCGAACAGCCCTGTCCCAGCTGCGGCGGGCGGCGGCTCAAGCCGGAGAGTCTCTCGGTGCTGGTGGCCGGCAGGAGCATCGGTGACGTCGTGTCGCTGCCAGTGCGCGAAGCACTCGACTTCTTCGCGAAAGTCCCGCTGCGGGGGCCGAACCGCGCGGGACTCGACCCCGAGATCTCCCGGCCGATTCTAAAAGAGGTGGTCGACCGGCTGCGGTTTCTCGTAGACGTCGGCCTCGATTATCTCACGCTCGAGCGCTCGGCGGTGACGCTCTCCGGTGGTGAGGCGCAGCGCATCCGCCTTGCCACGCAGATCGGCAGCAGGCTCGTGGGGGTCCTCTACATTCTCGACGAGCCGTCCATCGGCCTGCACCAACGCGACAATGCCCGCTTGCTGGCAACACTCAAGGAGCTGCGCGACCTCGGCAACACCGTGCTCGTCGTGGAGCACGACGAGGAAACGATCCGCGCGGCCGACTATGTGGTGGATCTGGGACCGCGCGCCGGCCGCCACGGCGGTGAGGTCGTCGCGGCCGGGCTGCTCGACGACGTGCTGCGCCATCCCGATTCCCTGACGGCGCGCTACCTGCGCGGCGAGCTGCGCATCCCCGTGCCACCGCGGCGCCGGATCGCCAGCGCCGATCGGATGCTGCGCGTCCTCGGCGCGAAGCATCACAATCTCAAGGAGCTGTCGGTCGATTTCCCGCTCGGCCTGTTCGTGGCCGTGACCGGTGTTTCGGGCTCCGGCAAATCGACGTTGGTTACCGACATCCTGTATCAGGCGCTGGCGCGCCACTTCTATCGTGCCAAGGTCGTGCCGGGGGCGCACGAACGCCTCGAAGGGCTCGACCACATCGACAAAGTGATCGACATCGACCAGAGCCCGATCGGCCGCACGCCGCGGTCCAATCCGGCGACCTACACCGGGCTGTTCACGCCGATTCGCGAGCTGTTCACCTATCTCCCGGAGTCCAAGCTGCGCGGCTACGGGCCCGGCCGGTTCTCGTTCAACGTCAAAGGCGGGCGCTGTGAAGCCTGCCAGGGCGACGGGCTGGTGAAGGTCGAGATGCACTTCCTGCCAGACGTCTACGTTCCGTGTGAGGTCTGTAAGGGCCGTCGTTACAACCGGGAAACATTGGAGGTTCGGTATAAAGGAAAGTCGATCGCGGACGTGCTGGACCTGACGGTCGCCGACGCGCTCGACTTCTTCGAGCACCAACCCCGTATCAGGACGAAACTCGAGTTGCTCAACGACGTAGGTCTGGGATACATCCACCTCGGACAGTCGGCGACGACCCTGTCGGGCGGCGAAGCCCAGCGCGTGAAGCTCGCGACTGAGCTCGCCAAACGCGACACGGGCCGGACACTGTATATCCTGGACGAACCGACAACCGGATTGCACTTCGAGGATGTCCGCCTGTTGCTCGAGGTGCTGCACCGGCTCGTGGACAAGGGAAATACGGTCGTCGTCATCGAGCACAACCTCGACGTGGTAAAGACTGCAGACTGGGTCATCGACTTGGGACCCGAGGGTGGGGAGTTGGGCGGGCGCGTGGTCGCGGAGGGGCCGCCCGAGAAGATCGCGCAGGCCAAGGCCTCACACACGGGCCAGTTTCTTCGCAAGGTGTTGCAGGCAGGGGACTAGGCGGTAGGTTGAACGAAGCCAGGAGGATACGTGTTCGACGGCCCTGAAATCCCCATGATGGTCTTGTTCGTCTCGATCGCCGCGGTAGCCATTCTGCGCGGGCCGCTCGGACGCGCCCTCGCGGAGCGCATCTCCGGTCGCGCGCGCCCGGGCGCGGAAGATCAGGATGTGCGCGAGCTCAAGAGCGATGTCGAAGAGCTACGCACTCAGCTCGCCGACGTGCAGGAACGATTGGACTTCGCCGAGCGCGTGCTCGCGCGTCGCGACGACCGTGCAGGGGCGTTGCCAAAGGGCGTCGGGGAAACCCGGTGAATCCTGACGATATCGTTGGGCTCGTTGCCGTCGTCATGCTGTTTGGTGGTGGCACGGTGTTCCTCCTCGCCATTTCGCCGCTCGGCAAAGCGTTGGCGGCGCGCATCTCCGGCAAGAAACTCGTCGACGACGATGCCGCTCAAGAGCTGAAAGCGCTTCGGGGAGAGGTCGAGGAGATGCGGCACATGCCCGAGCAGCTGAGCGAGCTCGGCGAGCGCGTGGACTTTCTCGAACGGTTGGTTGCGAAACAGCGGGAAGCCGAGCGGCTCCCGCCGGCGAGGTAGCCGATGCCCCCTGAAGGAGTGGCCTTTCTCTTCACGTTGACCATCATTGGGTCGACCGTACTGCTGTTCCCGCTCGTGCGCGCCCTCGCCGAACGCATCCGCTCCAAGAGCGTCGATGCTGGCGTGAGGGAGGAGCTGCAGCTGCTGCGTGAAGATCTCCTGGCTGAGATCCAGCAAGCGCGCCACGAGATCGGCGATCTGGGCGAGCGTGTCGATTTCGCCGAGCGGCTGCTCGCGAAAAAGTCGCCGACATGAGCGGGCCCGAAGCCGTCGCGGCCTTCATGTTCTTTGGAGGGACATTCTGGGTGCTGCGTCCCGTGGCGGCAGCGGTCGCCAAGCGCATCGCCGGGGAGCATCGCAAGCCTGGGATCGACCCGGCCGAGCGGGACGAGATTCTGGGTGAGCTCCGGGCGGTTCGCGAGGAAGTCGCGGAGCTGGCCGAGCGGATGGATTTCGCTGAGCGACTCCTCGCCAAGCCACGGGATGGGTAATGGAAGACATTCTCGCGCTGTTCATTCCGATCGTCGCGGTGGGAGGGTTTTTCGCCTGGATGATCGCGCTCTCTCCGGTTGGGAAGGCCTTCGCGGAGCGACTGAAGCACGGTCCCGCCACCGGGGGAACCAGCGAAGACCATGCCGAGCTGGTCGAAAGCGTCGAGCAATTGCGCCGGGAGGTGGCGGAACTGGCGGAGCGAGTAGATTTTACCGAGCGGCTGATCGGTCAGAATCAGGCCGGTCAGCTTGGAAAGCCGCGGCCATGATGTTGCCCGCTGAAACGCGCCGCGGACGAGCGGCGTAGGAGAGCACGTGCTTCAAACGCCACTGCCACCGACGCCGCCGCCAGGTGTCGATCCGAACTTCCTGGTCAGCCAGCTCATTCCGCTGATCGGAATGATCGGCGGAATGGTACTCGCAGGTGTGGTGTTGTACGCTTTCTTCAAATCGGATTTGGCGAAGGCGATGGCCGAGCGGATTCGCGCCGGCGTTCATCGGAAGAAGCAGTGGTCCGACACGCCGACCGAGGTTCTCGTCGATGCGGATCACGTTGCCGAGCTTGAGCAGCGCGTGACGGATATGCAGGGACAAATTGCCGAGATGGCCGAGCGGCTGGATTTTGCGGAGCGGCTGCTCGCGCAAAAGCGTGAGCGCTCACTGCCAGGAGCATAGGGAGCCATGGGGATCATTGATCGTCTGTCCACGCTGATCCGGTCGAACATCAACGATCTGATCTCGCGCGCCGAGAACCCGCAAAAGGTCCTCGAGCAGCTCATCGTCGACATGCGCAACCAGCTGGCGAAGGCCAAGCAGCAGGTTGCCGCGGCCATCGCCGACGAGAAGCGGCTCTCCGCGCAGGCCGAACAGGAAAAGAAACTCTCCGAGGATTGGGAGAAGCGGGCCGTCCTCGCGGTCCAGGAAGGCCGCGACGATCTCGCCAAGCAGGCCTTGCTGCGCTACAACGAGCACGTGCAGGGCGCCGTGCAGCTGCAAGAGACGTGGGTCAAGCACCGTGAGGAGACCGAACGGCTCAAGGCGTCGCTGCGCCAGCTCAACGACAAAATCGAAGAAGCGAAGCGCAAGAAGAACATCCTGATCGCGCGTCAAAAGCGGGCCGAGGCCCACAAGCGCATTCAGGAGACGATGGGAGCGATCTCCGACAAGAGCGCGTTCGAGACGTTCGAGCGGATGGCCGAGCAGATCGAGCACGAAGAGCGCAAGCTGATCGCCGCGGCCGAGGTAAACGAAGATCTCTCGGGCGATTCCCTCATCAAACAGTTCCAGGGCATCGAGGTGAAAGCCACCGCGGACGAGCAGCTGCTCGCGCTCAAGCGCAAGATGGGTTTGCTACCCGCAGGGACCCAGGAGCAGGCCAAAGCGCTCGGCAAAGGCGCGAAGGATGCCGAATTGCTCGAGGATGACGACGCGGAGCAGAAGAGCTGAGCCGGTCCGAAGCTCCTTCCTCTGACCGGTTGTCGAGCGCCACGTTTGTGGCGCTCTTCGTTGCGGCCCTCGCCGTCCTGTTCATCCTCAAGGTCATCGGTGTCCTCCTGCTCGTCTTTCTCGCCATCCTTCTGGCCGTCTATCTCTCGGCGATCACGGACTGGCTGGAGCGCCGGTTCCGGATGCGGCGCTGGCTCGGGCTGACACTCGCGGTCCTGGCGACCGTCGCCGGCGTCGCGAGCGTCGCCGCGCTACTGGCCCCGCCGGTGTTCGAGCAGACCCGCGCCTTGATCGGCGGCCTCCCGCAAACGCTCACGAACATCCAGAACGTGCTCGCGCACTGGGCCAGCCAGTATCCGGTGCTCGACCAGACCGAGCTGGCGAATCCCTCGTCCGGTGTCGTATCGGGTCTCGTCAGCGATGCGGTGGGTTTCCTGAGCGGCTCGATCCTCGGGTATGTGCGCGGCGGCGGCATGATCTTCATCGAAGGCGCGAGCGTCGTCGTGATGGCGCTGTATCTCGCGCGCCAACCCGCCATGTACCGCGACGGTCTGATCTCGCTGTTTGCGCCACAGCACCGCACCATCGCCGTCCAGGTGTTCGACGACACCGCCGCGACGCTGCGGGCGTGGGTCGTCGGCCAGCTCATCGCGATGTCGGTGCTGGCGCTGTTGACGGCGATCGGACTGTGGGTCCTCGGCGTCCCCTACTGGCTGGCGTTCGGGATCTTCACCGGACTTGTCGCGATCGTGCCGTTCTTCGGCACCCTCGTCTCGACGCTCCTGCCGGCGCTGTTCATGGTCGCGTCCGGCGACTGGCTGAAGGTCCTGTTGGTGCTCCTCCTGGGCGTGCTCGTGCACGTGTTCGAGGCGAACGTGGTCGTGCCGCGCATCATGCAGCGGAAAGTCGATCTGCCGCCGGTGCTCACGATCGCGAGCGTCCTCGTGATGGGAACGCTGCTCGGCGCGATTGGACTGATCGTCGCGGTCCCGGTGCTGTGCGTGACGATGGTCCTGATTCGCCACATCCTGCACGGCGAGATCTATGGGGAGCCCGGCCGGTTCCAGCCAGCCGTGCTGCGGAGCACCGGGGAATGGACGGGGGTCGAGCGCCGGCAAGTCGCGGGCGTGAAGAAATGACGACGCCGCAGCACCGATTCCTGATCATTGCGGACGGCGATTTCGGGCCGCTGACCTCCAAGACCGCCAACTCGTGCATTCGCTATTTCCCGGAGCGCATCGTCGCGGTCTTCGACCGCAAACAGGCGGGCAAAACGGTGCAGGACGTGCTCGGATTCGGCGGGAAGATTCCCGTCGTGGCGGACTTCGAGCGCGGCCTGGCAACGGGGCGGGGTGCGACGGCGGTGATGGTCGGCATCGCCCCGGCCGGCGGCCGGCTGCCCGACGAATGGAAAGCCTGGCTCAAGATCGCCATCGAGCAGAAGCTCGAGATCTGGAGCGGCCTGCACACATTCATCGGCGACGATCCGGAGCTCGGCCCGCTCGCCAAAGCCCGCGGCGTTCGCATTCTCGACGCGCGCCGGCCCCCGCCGAATCTGCCGATCGCCGACGGCCGTGCCGCCGAGGTCGACGCCCTCGTCGTGCTGGCGGTGGGATCCGACTGCAACGTTGGCAAGATGACGGCGCAGCTGCAGCTACGCGACGCGCTCGTGAAACGCGGTCACCGCACCAGCTTCGTGGCGACGGGGCAGACGGGAATCTTCATCGAAGGCTGGGGCACCGCGGTGGATGCCGTCGTGGCCGACTTCATCGCCGGCGCTGCCGAGCAGCTCGTGCTCCAGGGCGCGAAGGACAACGACATCGTGCTCGTGGAAGGGCAGGGAAGCCTGATTCACCCCGGCTACTCGGGCGTGACATTGGGGCTGCTGCACGGCTCCTGTCCCGACGCGCTCATCCTCTGCCACCAGGCCACCCGCGATTACATCGGCGATTATCACGGCCGGGAGCCGTGGGTGAAGATCCCGCCGTATCCGGAGATGATCGACATCTATGAGCGCGCGGCACACCCGGTCCATCCGACCAAGGTGATCGGCATCTGTCTCAACACCTACGACATGGCTGAGACGGCGGCGCGTGAGGCAGTCGCGAAGGCCGCGGAGGAAACGGGGTTGCCCGCCACCGATCCCGTGCGGTTTGACTCCGACATTCTCGTCGACGCGATCATCGGGGCACGCGCAACGATTTGATCACCGCTGCGGCGAATCGGTACCACGCGCCGCTGCTTCTTCGCCTATCGTGCCGCCATGCGATTCCTGCACTGTGCGCACGCCGAATTCCTGCTCGTGCTCCCGCGCCTCACGCGGACTCGGCTCGGCCTCGCGCTGGTGGCACTTGGAACGACACTCGTGTGGCTCAGCGCGCACGCCTTCGACGCCCTCACGGTCACCCTCCAGGCCGGCGCGCTCGGCGCGATCCTCGGTGCGGCCGCGATCGTCGGGCATGAGGGCGACCGGGCAGCGCTGACCACCGCCCTCACACATCCCACCACGCCACTCGCCATCGCGACGGGGCGCTGGCTCGCAATCGTGGTCCCGGCGTGGGCCCTGGTCATGATCTGCGCGACCGCCACAGGCTGGCGCACGGACGGCGTGGTCGCGGGGATAATCGCCACGGCTGCGGTTGGCAGCTTTGCGTTGGCGCTCGTGCTCCAGCTGGGCCGCGGCGGGGCGCTCGCGCTCTTCCTCTTTATGGCGGTCGCCGGCACGATCCCGCCGGAGCGGCTGGTCGATCTCGCACGCCCAGGTATGGTGCGGCTGATCGCGGCCAGCGCGATGGAGCTGGGACCGGCGCTCTGGCATTACCGCGATATTGTCGCTGCCGATGGGGGCGCGATCCTCCACGCGCTCGCGTGGACTGGACTCGGCATTCTCCTGGCCCAATGGCTGATTTCGCGCTCACGCTGACCGACATCAGCAGCGAGAGGCTCGGCACCGTCTCGCTCGCGTTGCTGCCCGGGGAGATTGCGGGGTTGGTCGGGCCGGCGGGGGCAGGAAAGACGGCGCTGCTCCGTGTCGCGGCGGGCGCGGTGAAACCGACGACCGGCGAGGTGCGCGTGTGGGGAATGCGCGTCACCGATCCCGCGGCGCGCCAGCTCATTGGGTATGCGGCGGACAATCCGCTATTTCCACGCGCGCTCACCGTCCAGGAAGTGCTGAGCTACTATGCGCGCCTGCATTGCGAAAAGAGCTCCGCACGCGGTACGCGGGGGCTGGTGCGCGAAGCGCTCGAGATTGCCGGACTCGCGGCGGCCGCGGCGCTGCGCGTGGACTCCCTCGGGAAAGCGGATCTGCACCGTCTCAACTTTGCCCAGGCCGCGCTGGCTGGACGGCGGGTGCTGCTGCTCGATGAGACATTCTCGGGCCTCGACGCCATTGCTCGCCGCGATCTGCGTGGCCGGATCGCGCGGCTTGCGGCGGAGGGCGTCGCCGTGTTGATCACCGCGCGCGACCCCGCCGCGCTGGAACGGCTCGCAGCGCGTGTGCTGGTCCTCCGCGACGGACGCATCGTCCGCGCCGGCCCTCTGGCGACGCTGCTGGGCGAGCGCGTCCTCGAGGTAATTCTGGACGTGCCCCCCTCCGAGCCACCGCCCGGGTTTCGGATCACGGAGACGGGTCTGGAAGCGCCGCTGGCCGGCAGGACGGTCGAGGCGGCGTTGGCGCTGTGCCGCGCGCATCGTCTGCCGGTTCGGGCGTCGCGCGTGCGGGTGAAATCGCTCGAAGAGGTCGTGCTGGAAACGCACGACGCGCATTAAGGAAGTCCTCGAAGTCAGGTGCGGCGGGGATGGGGGTGACGGGCGCTTCACGCGTGGGCGCTTCGGCGGCACATTCACGCCGAAGACTCATCGACGTCCGTGGTTCATGTGCCCGCCGTGCGCCCGCGCGTGTGCGCCCTAACCCCCATCCCCGCCGCACCTGACTATGTAGTCTTTCCTTAGTACGTTTCGCCGCAATGAGCGCGGCGCAACTTTCCCTCTTTAACACCCTGACCCGACGCGTCGAGCCGGTCGTGCCCCTCGCGCCGCCCCGCGTCACGTTTTATACCTGCGGTCCCACGGTGTGGAACTTCGCGCACATCGGGAATTTTCGGACGTTTCTGTTCGAGGACCTGCTGCGGCGCTGGCTTGAGCATTCCGGCTACGACGTGTTTCACATCATGAATCTCACCGACGTGGACGACCGCACGATCAAGGCGGCCCGCCAGGCCGGGAAGCGCCTCGTCGACCACACGGCGCCGTTCACCAAGGCGTTTTTCGAAGATCGCGACTATCTGCGCATCAAACCGGCGCATGTGTACACCGCGGCGACGGAATACATGCCGCAGATGATCGCTCTGGTCTCGAAGCTGCTCGAGCGCGGGGTCGCATATAAAGGAGAGGACGGCTCGGTCTACTTCGCGATCGGGAAGTTTCCGACCTACGGCCGTCTCTCGCAGCTTGATAAGCGCGAGATCAAGGTCGGTGCGCGCGTCGCGAGCGACGAGTACGCCAAAGGTGACCCGTCGGACTTCGCACTCTGGAAGAAAGCCGACGCGGAAGACGAAGCCGTCGGCGCCGCATGGGATGCCCCCTTTGGGCGCGGCCGTCCAGGCTGGCATCTCGAATGCTCGGCGATGTCGCTCGACGAGCTTCGGAAGTGCTGCGGCGTTCAGACGCTGGATATTCACGCCGGCGGCATCGATTTGATTTTTCCGCATCACGAAAATGAGATCGCACAGTCGGAGGGGGCGACGGGCCAAACCTTCTCCCGCCACTGGGTGCATGGCGAGTTCCTCAACGTGCGCGGCACGAAGATGTCGAAGCGTCACGGCAATTTTCTCACCGCACGCGACCTGCGCGAGCAAGGCGTCGATGCCGCGGCCGTGCGGCTCTTGTTCTTTCAGACCCATTATCGTCAGCCGGTGGACTTCAATGACGACGCGCTCGCCGGCGCGGCGGAAGGTGTCAAACGACTTGGGGAATTTCGCGAGCGGCTCGCCCGCGAGTCGCAGAAGCAAGTCAAAGACGAGCCACTGGGAAAAATCGCGTCGCTGGTTGAATCGGAAGTGCGGAGCGCGCTGAACGACGACTTGAATGCCCCCCAGGCACTCGCCAAGCTCTTCGATTTCGTGCGCGCCGCGAACCGCCAGTTGGATCAGAATGCGGGCGGCGCCAAGGCCGCCCTCGACGTGCTGGACCGCATCGTGGGTGTTCTCGACGTGCTCCCGACGGGTCGTGTCGTGGATCCCGCGCTCGCGAGCTGGGTCGCCGAGCGGGTTGCGGCTCGAAACCAGGCCCGTAAGTCCAAGGATTTCAAGGCCGCCGACGCGATCCGGGGCGAGCTCAGCGCCAAGGGTGTTGAGATCGAAGACACGCCGCAGGGCACGAAATGGCGGCTCCGCTGACGAGGGCTAAGTCGTTCGAAGTCCATCCCTTGCCATAGTTGCAAAGCCCGTCTAAGATTCGAGTCTGTCGGATTCAGCCTTTACCAGCTGACGTAGCTCAACTGGCAGAGCAGCTGATTTGTAATCAGCAGGTTAAGGGTTCGAGTCCCTTCGTCAGCTCAAACCCGAATTCAGGGAAACAACAAACCCCGCGCGCACACGAAACGCGGGGTCTGTTGTCAGTGGGTGCGAGGGGGCAGGGGCCGGGGGAGCCGGGGGGGCCGGCGCGCTGGGTGGGGTGCCCGAGTGGCCAAAGGGAGCAGACTGTAAATCTGCCGGCGTCAGCCTACGAAGGTTCGAATCCTTCCCCCACCACTCAAGTGGCGCGCGGGCGTAGCTCAGTTGGTAGAGCATCAGCCTTCCAAGCTGAGGGTCACGGGTTCGAGCCCCGTCGCCCGCTCTGTCGGACGCTCGCGTAGCTCAGTCGGTAGAGCGCGTCCTTGGTAAGGACGAGGTCACCGGTTCAATCCCGGTCGCGAGCTCTGGGAGAATCGAAAGGCGGTGTCGGGTGTCAGGTGCTTGGTTTCAGACATGACACTACAGACACCTGACACCAGACACCTGTAACGAAAACGAACTAAAGGACATTCGCGAAAATGGCAAAGGCAAAATTCGAACGGAACAAGCCCCACGTGAACGTCGGCACGATCGGCCACGTGGACCACGGCAAGACGACGCTCACCGCAGCCTTGACCAAGGTGTCGGCGGACAAAGGTCTGGGCACGTACGTGAGCTACGATCAGGTGGCGAA
>DASWDA010000064.1:0-25163 GCA_036395695.1 Gemmatimonadales bacterium | reverse complement strand
CTTTTTGCCGAACTTCAGACTCCAGAGGAAGTTGAACGCGAACAGAGCCTGGACGGCGAACAGCGCGAAGGCGGAGTACGAAATGAACTCGTTGAGGGGCTGTTGCGGCTTCAGGAAGTCGTAAATCGTCGGATCGTAGATGCGCCGCATCTGCCCGCCCATCCCGATGATGTGCATGGGGAAGAACGTCATGTTGTAGAAGATGAACGTAAGGAAGAAGTGCACCTTCCCGATCCGCTCGCTCATCATCCGGCCGAACATCTTCGGATACCAGTAGGGGATCGCGGCGAACAGCGCGAACAGGGATCCGCCGAACAGCACGTAGTGGATGTGCGCCACGATGAACTGCGTGTCGTGCAGCGGAATGTCCACCGGCGTCGCGGCCATGAAGATGCCAGACAAGCCGCCGATCGTGAACATCGACACGAAGCCGATGGCGTTGAGCATCGGCACGTGGAAGCGCAGGTTGCCGCGCCACATCGTGCCGAGCCAGTTGAACACCTTGATGGCCGACGGCACGGCGATGAGCAGCGTGGAGACCATGAACGTCGACCCGAGGGTCGGGTTCATGCCGCTCATGAACATGTGGTGGCCCCACACGATCCAGCCCAGGAATGCGATCCCGATGATGGCGAACACCATCGAGTGATAGCCGAAGATCGGCTTGCGGCTGCCGTTGGCGACGATGTCGGACGCCATGCCCATCGCCGGCAGGATCAGAATGTAGACCTCCGGATGACCGAAGAACCAGAACAGGTGCTGCCACAACAAGGCCTGGCCGCCCGCCACCGGATCGAAGAAGTGCGTGCCGATCGTCTGGTCGAACAGCAGCAGGATCGCGGCGCCCTGCAGCACCGGCAGCGCCAGCACCGCGAGGATCGCCGTAATGAACAGCGCCCACACCGAGAGTGGCATGCGGAACCACGTCATCCCCGGGGCGCGCAGATTGATAATCGTTGTGATGTAATTCACCGAGCCCATGACCGACGACAATCCCAGCACGACGATCGAGATGCTCCACAGCTTCTGGCTGTAGGTCGCCCCGGAGAGATCGGGCCGCGCCGAGAGCGGCGCGTACATCGTCCATCCGGCTCGGGGGGCGCCGTCTGGAACGAAGAAGCCGGCCAGCATGATCGTGCCGGCGAGCAGCGCCAGCCAGAACGACCACATGTTGATGCGCGGGAACGCCATGTCGTGCGTTCCGATCTTCAGCGGAATCAGGAAGTTGGCATACACCCCGACGAGCAGCGGCATGATGGCGAAGAACACCATGAACGTGCCGTGCATCGTGACGAGCTGGATGTAGTACTCGGGGAGGATGACGCCGTTCTGCACCATGCTCTCGGGCAGGATCCCGCCGCCCGGCATCGGTTTGCCCGGGAACCCGAGCTGCCAGCGGATCTGCATCGCCAGCAGTCCTCCGAGCAGCAGGAAGAACAGGCTGACGAACAGGAACTGGATGCCGATGATCTTGTGGTCGGTGGAGAAGATGTACTTGCGCCAGAAGCTCATCGGCGCGTGGTGGGCGTCGTGAGCGCCTCCGGCCGGCTTGGCGTGCGCAACGCTCGTCATTCGGTGCCTCCGGCGATTTGTTGGGCGACCCAGGCCTTGTACTCATCGGGCGTGTGCACGAACACGCGCGCCCGCATGCGGTAGTGCCCCATCCCGCACAGCTCGGCGCAGCCGAGCTCGTACTCGCCCGTCTTCGTCGCCTCGAACCAGGCGGTGATGTTCATCCCGGGCACGGCGTCCTGCTTCAAACGCCACTCGGGCACGAAGAACGAGTGAATCACGTCCTCGGAGCTGAGCTCGACCGCGAACGGCTGGTTGACGATCACATGGAGCTGGTTGCGAACCGTGAAGTCGTCGGCGGTGCCGAGCTTATCGTCGGCTCCCGGGTAGGTTACCTGCCACTCGAACTGCTTGGCATGTACGCCCAGGTGATACGCGTTCGGGGGAATGCTCTTCTTGTCCTTGATCAGCACCCAGTAGTGATTGCTGATCAATCCGAGCGCGACCATCGTCACGGCCGGGATTGCCGTCCAGATCACTTCCGCGCGCGTCGAGCCGTGCGTATAGAAGGCCTTCCGCCCGGGACGCGCGCGGTAGCGGATCACGAACGTGACCAGTCCCACCTCGACGACCACGAGCGCGATTCCCGTGAGGATGAGAATCACCAGAAACAGCGTGTCGATGGGACCGGCGAACGTCGAGCCTGCGTCGGGAAGCCACCAACGCATTCGGGTCTCCTCGCGCTAGTGCGCGGCGAAGGTGAAGTTGGCCGGCTTGGTTTCGGTGCCCGCGATCGTCACGGTCGCCGTCTGTGTGCCGAACTTCTCGTGCCATGCTTCGATCGTATACGTGCCCGGCGGCAGGCCGCTGATCGTAAAGCTGCCGTCCTGCTTCGACACCGCGAAGAACGGATCGGGGCGCACACCGAGGAACGCTTTCATCCAGCCGTGCACGTTGCATTCGAGATTGACCATCACCTCCGGCGCCGAGAATGTGCGCGTCGTCTTCATGCCGGCGGACGGCTGGCTCACGTTGAACGGGCGGTTCGCCTTGGCGATGGCTTTGATATTGTGGAGCAGCGGATCGGAATTCTGAATCTCGAGGCCCTGTCCCACCATGATGCCGAAAACGTGCGGGTGGTAGCGACAACCGTTCTGGTCCAGGACGACCGGCGTCGCGGGTGCCGGGAACGTCTGACCTGCGGGCACGCCTGATTTCACGTAGACGAATACGTTGGCGAGCGCGTTGGCGGCCCCGGCCACGACGTTCTCCTCGGTGGGCGTCGTCGGGTACTTCGCCTTGCACGCCGCCTCTTCGCTCATGTCGATTGCCGGATTCCTGGGCGCGACGCCGGTGAACTTGACCTTCCCCGTGATCGTCCCACCAGCCGCCGACACATCTGCGGCCGGCGTGGGCGGTTGCGCTGCCGGTGGTGCCGCATGGATGGAGCCGTCTCCCTTGCTGCACACGGTGAGCAGGAACATCCCACCCACCACGCTGAAGATTCTGCCGTTCATTGCTGCCTCCGGTATGAAGTCTTCTGCTGCGCGCGCCACACGACCAGCATGCCCAACCCCAGGGTGAGCACCATGGCGAGCACCGGCGAGATGAACACCCGGGCCGGCACCGGTTCGTCGAGGGCGAGGAAATACCAGGTACTAATACCCATCCGCGTGCCGTGCTCTCCGTTGGACCCATCCCACGCGAAGAACGCCACTGGGATGGCCCGGCCGGTGCGGAACGGAAGCTGGCTGGCTGTATCCGCTGAAGCAAGTCCGCGTGTGAAGACGACCCGCCACTGGCCATGGTCATACACGGTCTGCGCCGCGACACCAGCACTCGAGAGCGGATCGAACCGGTCGATCCCGCGAGCGAGGCCGGCGACCGCCGTCGACCTGGAGCTGCTCGACCAGCGCCACTGATAGACCGGCGCACTCGGGCTGCCCATCAGGAAATAGGGCCGCTCCATCCCCGTCGGAATGGAGACAGGGAATTGCACCGCCAGCTGGTCCGGCCACAGCGCCGGCTGCTCAGGCGTGGAGTCGTCGCTCTCCAGCGTCTTGAGCACTCGGCCCAGGTGGCCGAGCCAGGCGGAATCGGGACTCTGGGACCTGTCGTCCCACACCACCCGCAACGCGATCGAGTCGGCAGTGTGCACCGCCTTCACCCAGACACCAGAGACGGCCGGCGCAAACCACCGTTCTTTGCGGATGATCTGTCCCACCAGGGGGAACCAGGACGCGTCCACCGCCGTCCAGGCGGAATCGTCCGGTGAATGCGGCAGCGCCTTGACGAGGAGCGGCGCGTGGATCACGTCCCGCACGACCGGCGCTTCCGGAGGCGACAGACTGCGCACGTATTGCGCGACACGCCACAACTGTTCGTCGCTGAGGAACTTCTGCTCCAGAAGATCGCTGAACGACGGCATTGGCGTGCCGTCCAGACCGGTGCGCAGGCGGTGATAGATGTCTTCGACCGTGCCGCCGCCGTTGAAGTGCCAATTCTCGTGCAGATTCGCCGCGAAGATGGGATGGCCGGCGTCGTCTTTGAGTGTCGGCGCCGACGGCCCGTCGCCGCGGCCCAGATCGCCGTGGCACTTCCGGCAGCCAATCGAGTCGTAGAACTGCCGGCCGACCTTCAGGGCCTCGGCGCCGTTACCGCCGCCCGGCGCACTGCCGAATTTGATGGGCTGAGGCCGCTGCGTCGAATCGGCGAAGAACGTCGAGAATGTCTTGATGTAGGCCAGCACGTCGCGCCGCTGGCGATCTGAGAGCCGAGACTTCCAGCCCGGCATCGCGGTGCCGAAGAGTCCTTCATCTATAGAGCGCAGCAGATCGGCGTCGGTGGGG
Organism: Gemmatimonadales bacterium; assembly: GCA_036395695.1. Lineage (GTDB taxonomy): Bacteria > Gemmatimonadota > Gemmatimonadetes > Gemmatimonadales > GWC2-71-9 > 20CM-2-65-7. The sequence continues at coordinate 20,802 of DASWDA010000064.1, read as the reverse complement.
AGCTGGCCGCTCGGCGTCGAACGAATCTGATAGATCGCACCGGTGAAGTCGCGCGGTGGGGGGATCATGTGCCGTGCGCCCTGGCCGTCGCCGGCGCCGTTGTCACCGTGGCAGCCGGCGCACCATTTCACATAGACGGTCTTGCCGGCGCTCGTGTCCTGCGTTGCCACCAAAGCCACCAGCAGCAGTGCGTGGATCACTTTTTCCCCTCCGCACTGACTTCCCAGGTCCTCGGCTTCCATCCCGTCTGATCATAAAGGAAGAGCACGACCGACCAGATCTCGTCCTCGGTCAGGAACTCCTCCCACGCCGGCATCGCCGAATTCCACGGCGTCCCTTCGCGCGGCAGTCCCGGTCCGCCCTTGGCGACGCGCCAGAAAACGAAGCTCTCCGTCAGCTGCGCGATCGTGCCGTTGTCCTGGAAGTTGGCCGGCAGCGGATTCAGGCCCGACGCGAAGTGGCCCAGACCATCGAGATGGTCACCGTGACACGGCACGCAGTTCTGATAGTAGATCCGATGTCCTTCGGCGATGTGCGCCGCGAGGTCGCCCTGCTTGCGGAGCGGGTTCTCGAGTCCTGCGAGGGTCATCGTCTTGCCACGGAACGTGATCTGCGTCGGTGGGGCCGGGTGGATCGAACGCAGATTGGGCGGCGCCGCGACGCTGGCTTTGACCTGACTGTAGGTGAGGCAGCCGACCACGAGCGTGACGACGCCCAGCAGCCCGTTCCGCACCGTTTTCAGACGCGGCTGAACGAGGACTTCGTGCAGCGGCTGTTTGAATTGAGTCCAGCGGGCTTCCTCATCACTTACCCAGATCAGGACACCGACCAGCACGGTTGCCATGTACTGCAGCACCACGCTGCTCGGCACCATCGCGCTGCCGGGCAGCACGGGAATGACGAAGACGATGACGAGATAGGCCAGCACCAGCAGGCCCACGGCCTGCCAGAACGGGTGCTTGAGGTAGGCTCTCACTTGTGCGCCGCCAGGAACTGGACGAGCGCTTCCAGCTGCTCCCCCGTGAACTGGTGACCGAATGTCTTGGGCATCACGCCCTTGAACTTCTCGTACCCCTTCGCCGTCTTCGCATCGGGCTGGAGGATCGACTCACGAATCAGGTTCGCCGAGAGCCGCGAGCCGACATGCGTGAGCTCAGGCCCGATGGCGCCGCCTTCGCCGCTGATCTTGTGACAGCCGGTGCAGCCCGCGCCGCGGATCATCGTCATCGGATCGGTGGAACCGCCGGCTATGCCGGCGGAGGGTGTCGAGGATGTCGAAGGTGCGGAGGTCGTCGAGGCCGGGATGTCCGAGGCCGCCACGTCGACCGTTCCGCCGTTCGATTCGAGAAATGCGACCAGCGCCCAGATCTGTTGCGGCGACAGAATCCTGCCCATCTCGGGCATGATCGGCTCATAGCCCTGCACCACATACGCCTTGGGGCTCGTGAGCGATTCGTAGATGTACGCCTTGCAGTCCTTGCCGGCTTCCCGTTTGCCACAGCGCGCGCCGATCGGCCCCTGGCCCTTTTCGTCGGTCAACAGGTTCGGAGCGCGCGTGCCGAGGCCGTGACAGGCCGTGCAGCCACCCGCGCCATGGTAGAGCTGGTCGCCGGCGTTCGTGAGCTGTTCGGGTGTGACATTCGCCCCGAGGGTCAGCGCATGCGGCACTTCCGACTGCACCTGCGGGATCTTGTTCGCGATGAGCGTATACAGCGCGAGCGTGCCGAGCACGACGCCGATGATGCGGAGGTTAATGGCCCACATGTGGCGCCTCCACGGTCGACGGCACGAACGTCGATTTCTCGGCGAGCCCGCCGAGCCAGAAGATGAAGCCGACCAGCGACAGGAAGATCAGGACGCAGATGCTGATCATGATCGCGGCGTAGCCCAGTGCGGGCGTCGCAGCGTAGGGTGTCGTGTCCTGCATGACCTGCCACACATGCCAGTGCTGGCGGATCCCGCTGCGCGCGAATCCCATCAGGCCCATGAGCCAGGTGAAGGTGACGGCAAGGATGAAGAGCGCGTACTGCGAGCGCGGCGGCATCTTGCCCCACTGAATCGCGCCGAGCGACTGCGCGCCGCGCGCCATGAGCACATCGATGAGGGTCACAAAGATGATGCAGGCGAGCACCGCCCCGACCTGATACACCGAATACCCGATGCGCACGATCGCCTCGACGAAATAGCCGCGGATGCCGAAGAACAGCACGATCGCGGCTGCGATGATGAACATCCCGGCCTGGATGCGTGTGCCGGTCTTGGCCCAGGGCACCACCGGCCGGATGTTGGCACGGCGATACAGCAGGAAGGACAGGAACGTCGCCAGAATCATCAGGTTCACAGCCGTGTTTTTGGCGCTCATCACCCCGAGCGCGCCGAGCAGCGGATGGTGCGATCCGCCCATCGCCGCGAGCTCGCGCGAATCGGCGATCATCGTGTGCGGCGTGCCCCAGACGAGCGCGCCGAGCACGAGGACGACCAGCAGCCACTTCGTGTACGGTTGATACCGCTCGGCACCGGGAATCCGGCCCATGCCGATCCAGAGATAGTAGTTGCCCGTGAGAAAAAGCACCGCGATGAGGAAGGCCTGGATCACCCACAGCCAGCTCATGAAGCCGCCCATCATCGTGATGCCCATCGACTGGTCGTACTGATAGATCTCCCGGCCCAGCCAGTAGCCGGCGAACGGCAGCACGATCAGCGCCGACATCGCGATGAAGTTGCCGACGTACCCCATCCAGTCGTAGTGCGCGCGCTCCTCGTCGGTCCGCGACGCGAGGAAGCGGTAGCTCGCGTACGCGCCCACGATCGCGCCGCCGAAGACGACGTTGCCAATCAGGCGGTGAATGTTGATCGGCATCCATGTGTGGTTCAAGATCGCGTGCCAGATCTTGATGCTCGTGGGTGACGTCTCAGGTGTGATGTCGCGCGGCGGCGTCATCATGTAGGTAAGCCACGAGTCGGCGATGAACATCACGGTCGTGCCCCACACGTTCAGCAGAATGCCGAGACACCAGTGCACGATCTTGGCGCGGCCGTATTTCCAGCGGTCCCAGCCGTAATAGTAGAGGTACAGCGTGAACGACTCGAAGAAAAAGATCGAGACGTACAACCACATCGACGGGCCGAAGATCGCCGTCATATAGGCCCAGAACTTTGGATACAGCGTGGACAGCAGGAAGACAAAGACGGCGCCCCAGATCGCCGTCGCGCTGTAGGCGATCAGCAGCAGCCGGGTGAACTCCTTCGACAGCCGGTCGTAGCGCTGGTCCTTGCCGAAGATCCCGATCGCTTCGGCCACGACCGCGAAGATCGGCACGCCCAGCACGAACGCCGCGAACATCAGATGGATCTCGGCCGCGATCCATATGGCGGCGCGGCTGCCGATCCACGGGAAGTCGCGGTAGGCAGCTGCGGTGTCGGCTGCCGCCTGGAGCAGCATCATGCCGTCAGCCATCAGCCGTCAGCCTCCGTGACGAAGAAGGGCCGTTTCTTGGAGAAATCCACCGGCATGGCGCTGCGTATCTCGGTCAGCAACTCCGGCGTGATTTCGTGCAGGCCCCGCTCGCGCGCCCAGTCCTCGACGCGCTTCGCCACCACGCCCCGCACGAACGACGGAATGCGCTCGAGCCGCGACCGAGCCGCGGCCGACCACGTGAGGGCGGGAGTGAACTCCTGCCCGTACGAGACCTCGTGCTGCGCTTCGATGACGGCAGCGCCGGTGGGTTCGTAGACACAGGAGGGGTCGGCGGCGAGCACATCGCCCTCGAGCGCGAACGCACGCGCGCGGCAGCCGCCGCAGAGCTTCTGGTACTCGCACCGTCCGCATTTGCCTGCGAGCGTGCCCTCCCGCAGCTCCCGGAACAGCGGGGAGCTGCGCCAGATCTCACCGAAGCTCTGGGTGCGGAGGTCGCCGGCCACCTCGGGGAGATAGGGACACGGCGTGAGTTTGCCGTCGGGCGTGATGCGGCAGTACTGCGTGCCGCAGGGGCAACGCGTCTCGTAATTCAGGATCGGCGACGCCGGATCGGACGCATGCACATGCCGCATGAAATGCGGCGCGCACTTGGCGCGAACCATCATCTGCCCGCGGTACTGGCGCTGCCAGCGCGCGAGATCCGCAAGCACCGCTTCGTACTCGGCGGGCGCCAGATCGGAGAGTCCGGCGCCGCGGCCCGTCGCGACCAGGAAGTAACAGTTGAACGCGACGGCGCCCTGCTCCGCCGACCACTGCGCCACACGCTCGAGCTCGGCGCGGTTCCCCTTGGTCGCCGTCGTCTGGATGATGAAGTCGAGCCGCTGCGCGCGCAGGCGCCCGAGCGCCGCGATCGTGTCGTCGAGCGAACCCTTGCCGTGCCGGAAGTTGTCGTGGTAGGTCGGCCGCAGTGAGTCGATCGAGACCGCCACCCCGCGGACTCCCGCCGCCTTGAGCGCCGCAACGCGCTCATCGGTCAGTAGCGTGCCGTTGGTCCCGACGACCACCGTCGCGCCATGCTGCGACGCATAGCCCGCGATGTGCGTGAGATCCGCGCGGAGCAGCGGCTCGCCCCCGGACAAAATGAGCAGCGGCGCCGGATTCACGGCGAGCAGCTCGTCCACGATCCGCAACGCTTCGGTCGTGTCGAGCTCCGAGGTCGCGCTCTCGTGCGGACCGGCCGAGATGTAGCAGTGGGCGCACTCGAGGTTGCAGCGCCGCGTGAGATTCCAGGCGACGACGTGTGGAACGTAAGAGGAGCTCACTGCAGCAGTTTCTCGACCGCCCGTTTCGCCTCTTCAGGCGTCACCGTCTTCATGTCGACGGGGCACTTCTCCATTTTCGCTTCGATGTCCCGGATGGGGCAGCGCGTGATCCCCTGCGCCTTCGCCTCCTCGATAAAGGCGCGCATCTCGGGCGAGAGCGCGTCTTTTCCCTCCGCCTCCGCGCGGATCTGCTTCGCGCGCAGCTCGGTGAACATCACCATCATCGTGTCGATGTCGAACTCGTCCGCTTCGATCATCGCCTGTTTGTTGTCGTCCATCACCGGCGTTGTCACACGCCAGATGGCGTGATTGCGAGCGAAGCGCTCGACCGTGTTGCGGGCGAGCGGGCGAGCGATCAACGGAACCAGCTGCAGCCGTTGCCATGCTTCCTGAGTCCACACGATAGGATCCGTCGCCACCCGCTCCCGGATGCTCACATTTCCGGTCACGGGGCACTTTGTTTCGATCGTGGGAACGGTTGGAACAGGATCCGCATCGGAACCCTGCACCTTCGTCGCCTTCATCTGCTCGGTCGCCTTCACTTCGGCCAGCGCGATCTCTTCGGCGCTGCCGATGCCCATGATCAGCTGCATGTGCGTGGGCAGGAGCTTCTGGATCGCTTCGTCGAGCCATTTATTCGTGACGGTAGGTGGGGGACCAGCGTTGCCGACCTTCTCGAGCACGTACTCCTCGACGGCGCGGCGCGCGATCCCCTGCGCAAATGGCGGCACACGGAGGATCCGCACCTCGGCTTCCGGCGCCCAGGGAAGCCCGGCCTGCCCGTCTTCTTCGATCCAGGGAATGTCTTCCGGCCGCACTCCCACCACACCCGTCAGCAGCACCGAGCACGGCGCCAGCCGCAGGAGGTTTTCCGCCTGCGATCCCAGCTCCGTGTTCTCGACGCGATGTGCCCCGTGACGGCCGATTACCAGCAGTGACGGCTTGATCTCCTCGACCCACTGCATGATGACCTGGAACGGCTTGCCGATGAGGATCTGCGTCTTGAGCGGCACGTCGGGGTACTGCTGCGCCATCACTTCGGCGCGCTTCAAGTTCGCCTGGCAGAGCTTGAGCAGACCCTTGTCGATGATGTTGTTGTGGAGCTCTTCCTGCTCCTCGAACTTGAACACCTTCGACGCCTGATAGGACAGCACGTCCTTGATGTTGTGGAACACGACATGGTGATACTCGACGTCGAACGCGCTGCAGACGAAGAGTGAGCCACCGAACTCCTGCGCCAGCTCGAGCGCCGCCTTCATCGCCTTGTAGCTGTACGACGAGCCGTCGACGCAGACCATGAAGCGGCCGCCCGCGAGCGCTTGCTGGTCGCGCACGACCAGCACGTCTTTCTCGATGTCGCGCAGCACCCGCGCGACGACACCACCGAGCTGCGAGAACGGCTGGCGGCCAAGTCCGTGGGCGCCGATGGCCATCAGGTCGTACTGACGCCCGGACGAGCCGACCAGGCGCGCGGCCGCGTCTTCGTCCTCGGCGACGAGCCGGCCGTTTTCGCCGAGCTTGACGTCGCTGCGGCCCTTGTCGCCGCCGTCGTAACCCGCGGCGCGATTCGGATCGAACCCGATCAGGCCCGGCAGGCGGCCCGCGCCGCGGTTCACTTCGTTGACGATCTCTTCGTAGTTGATGCCTTCGAGCAGCTGGCGCGTGAGCGGCACACCGGCTGCCTCGCAGCGCTTGCCGAGCTGATCGAGAAAGCTGTCGGCAATGAGCTGCAGACCCTTTTCGATCAGCTTATCGTGGATTTTGCGCTGTTTCTTGATCTCTGCGGGCGTCTGGAACTGGGCGGGGAGGCCGGTCTCGAGCTGGCGGAAGCGGACATCGTGGAGGCGGGCGGCGTATACGTGATTCCCAGTGATTCTCCCGCCGGTCTTGCGACACATCTCGATGGCGCGGTCGACGGCCCAATCGGAGTGCTGCGAGTTGTCGACCGGAACGAAAATCTCGCGGTACACCACTACCTCCCCGAGTGAAGCCGCTCGAGCGGGCCCTAAACTCTAGATGTCGGTGTGGATGCCGTCAGAGTTAAGGGATATGTACACGAGTGCCGAGGCTGTCAAGGAACTTGTTCACAAGCCGCCGGGACGATTTGGGCGCCTTGCTCGTTCCAAACCGTAATCGCGTCCACGGGACAGGCGTCGCACGCGCGCAATAGCCTGTCTCTCGCCGTGGTATCAAGAGCGAGAAACGTGGCTATCCCATCTTCATCGAGCGCGAAAGCCGCGGGAGCCTCCGTGATGCAGTCGCCGAAGCCGACGCACAGAGTGCGATCGATCCGCACGCGCAGCTCTCCGACGGTGCGCTCTTCGAAATCGCTCACATCCCCTCGAGCCCGAGCTCAGCGCGCGCGGTGTCCATGACAGCCGGTGTGATTTCGGTAATGCCGCGCTCTTTGGCGTAGTCCCCGTAGATCTTCTTCACCATCCCACGCACAAAACTGGGCACGCGGGACAGGCGTTCCTGCGCATCGACAGACCAGGTCAGGGCGGCCGTCACGTACGTGTTCACCATCTCGAACGGTTCGGCCGGCACGGTGCGCCCGCCGATTTCCACCCCCAACGAGGAGACGAGCTGCGTCTCCATGGGATTGGTGAGCATCGCCACGACTCTGCCGCATTTCGGACACTTGAAGGTCGCGGCCAGGGTCCCGTCACCGGGAAGCTGGCGCTCCGCGAACGCCATCTGCTGATCGCATTCGACGCAGAGGAACTTCATGGGGCCTGGGGCCTCGGGCCGAGGGCCTGGGGCAGGCGCGATGCCAGCTCCGACCAGTCATCCGGCGAGGGATGCCACGGGATTCGTGCTAACACCGGCGTAAGAAACTCCAGCGCCAAATCAGCAGCGGCCGATCCTTTTAATTCGCCGCCGACCATGTTTTCGACGATGCCGAGCAAGTCCGAACCGTGCTCGACCGCGGCGCGCATGGCGCGGCGGACGGCGTCGCGGGATTCGGGGGTTGGGATAGTCACGGTCAGCACGGCCGGCGGGTTGCCGAGGATGTCACACAGCTCGAGGTAGCGCTGCATGCCGGGTGGCAGGTCGAGCAGCAGCACGTCGAGATCGCCCCACTCCACATCGCCCAAAAACTCTCGCAGCGCCGAGGCCTCCATCGCTCCCCGCCAGACGAAGCTCTCGGCGGACGGACCTGTGAATGCCAGGGGAGCGCCGTCCTCGAGGAACTGGCCCATAGAGACGCATTTCACGCCATCGATGCCGATCGCCGGCGACGCTGCGTTCTGCGCGACCTGCAGGAGCCTGGGGATCGTAGGGCCGTTCAAGTCGGCGTCGAGCACGCCCACGCTGCGACCAGCGCGGGCGAAGCCTCTCGCCAGGTGCGCCGTCACGTAGCTCTTTCCCACGCCGCCCTTTCCACTCATGACGGCGACGATCCGCCGCACCCTCGCCAAACGCTCCGCCACGCGTTTGCGTTGGGCGCCGATCTGGTCGGCCAAGCCTGAGCGGTCTGGGTCGGTCAGCTGGTGGTACGTGCGCACGGTTAAAAACTAGCCGGGAAGGCGGTTTGTCGGTTAGTATCCCAGCATGATTGAAGGCCTCAAACAGAAGCTCCAGGACGAGGTCGAACGGCTGAACCACGAGATCTCCTTCGTCTTGCCGAAGGAGATCGAGAAGGCGCGCGCCCACGGCGACCTGCGCGAGAACTCGGAGTACAAGGCGGCGCTCGAGCGGCAGCAATTCGCGCAGGCGCGCGTTCACCATTTGCGGCTACGGCTTTCCAAGCTGTCCGATGTGCGCGAGCAGGACATCCCGCGCGACCGCGTGGGATTCGGGTCGCGCGTGACCGTCGAAGACCTCGACACCAAAAAGAAAGAGGTCTATGCGCTGACGCTCGGCGAGTTCATCGAGGGGGAGGACGGCGCGGACGAGATGCCCGTCTCCATGGCGTCGCCGCTCGGGAAGGCGCTGGTCGGCGGGAAGGTGGGGCAGAAGGTGGACATCACCCTGCCCATGGGGAAGCGCAAACTCAAGATCCTGAGCTTGCATACGGTGCACGACCTGGCCGAGCGCTCTTGACTAAAACGTTTCGATGTTATCACTTAGACGTCTGAACTAATGATTGAACGACCGAGAGGGCCCACGATGTCAATGCGACTGCTGACCGCTGCGGCGGTCTTCTTGCTTTTCGTCCCTCCGCTCTCCGCGCAGGCTGATCCCGACCATCCAGTCGCCGGCGGCGGCGTCCTGCCCGCCGGCTGGCACGTACGCACCGAGCCGAACCGGCAGACCGGTCAACCGGCGTCGCTGGACAACGTCAAGTTCACGAGCATGGGCGATGGTTTGCATACCACGGTCGGGCCGGCCGCGATCTACTGGCGCGATCGCGACACGATCTCCGGCAACTACCATGTCGTCGCCACAATGTCCCAGATGAAGAACCCCGCACACCCGGAAGCCTTCGGCATCTTCATTGGCGGCAAGAACCTCGCCGATTCCGGCCAGACCTACACCTATTTCCTGGTGCGTCCGATCGACGGGATGTACTCGATTCGGCGGCGCGCGAGTTACACCACGCGGCCGACCGCGGTCGTCGAATGGACCGCGAGCGACGCCGTCACCAAGGCGGACTCGGGCGGCCGGGCGCTGAACGAGCTCAGTATTCAGGTCCATAGCGGGAAAGCGAAGTTCATGGTGAACGGCAAAGAGGTCTACACCGCTGATGCGGCGAATCTCGATGTGAACGGCGTGGTCGGTTATCGCGTCAATCACAATCTCGACGTCCATCTCGGACCGCTCGGGATTCACAGACTGTGACCGCCTTGAACCCAACGGCCGACGAAGATCGCTTTTCGTTCACGCCGTTCACGCGGCATCCGTTCTTCGCGCACGTCAACAACTGGATTCTCGAGCGCGTGATTTGTCCGGGCCGCCAGGTGATCGTCGACCTCGGCTGCGGCCCGGGCGCGATCACGGAGCTCATCCTCGAGCACGTCCGCGATCAGCAGCCGCCACCCCACGTTATTGGGGTCGATCCGTCACCCTCGGCGCTTGCCAAGGCGCGGGCGGCGATCTCTTCCAAATTCGCCGAGTTCGTCCAGGGCAGCGCCGAGTGGCTGTCGAAGCTCGTCAAGTCGGCCGACGCGGTCGTCTTTCTCAACGCGATTCACCTCATGCCCGACAAGCCGCAGGTGCTGAAAGAGATTCGGCGCGTCTTGAAGCCCGGCGGGCTGCTCGCTTTCAACAGTACGTTCTTCAACGGCGCGTACGTCGAAGGCACGAGCGGCTTCTGGCGGCGCTGGATCGTCCGCTCAGTGCAGGTGCTCCGCGAACAAGGCCTCGACGTCAAGCACACCGGCCACGCAGCGGCGATGGAGTGGTACTCAGTCGATCAGTACTGCGCCGCGCTGCAGGAAGCGGGCTTCCGGCCGACGACCGTCGAGTTGCTGCGGATCGATATGACGCGCGCCGCGCTCATCGATATCGGGCGGTTTTCTCTGTTCATCGAGGGCGCGCTGCCCGGCGCACCGCTCGAGGAAGGCTCCAAAGCGCTCGAGGTGGGGCTCGACCGGACGATGAACGAGCTCAAGGTGGAGTCGGTGCCGCGTCATTGGCTGGAGGTTGTTGCGGAAGCTGTCTAGCAGCCCAAATCGTCAGCCCCACCACGATCAACGCTCCCGCGGTAATCACGTTCAGCGATTCCGCCACACTTCGCCCAGCGGTGCTGATGAGCGCCGGAGCGCTGAGCGTCAGGCATGCAAATGACCCCCACCACAAAGCCCACACCCAGCGACGCCGCACCTGCGCGCGTTGCAAGACCCGCCAAATGAGCCAGTAGCCCGCCAGCAGCGTGACGAAGTGCGCCTTCCACGCCAGGGGAGACACGAGCGGCAGGATGCAGAGACCAACGGCCAGCTCGCTGAGCATGGATGGGTCGTCGAGATCTGGCGGGTTCCGACGGAACGCAAACGCCAGCGCGAGCGCCGCGACGCCCAGGAGCGCGTAGAACAGCGGGACGACGCGCGAGGGTGGCCACGCCGCCACCGCATACTGGATGGGATCCCGCGCCCCGCCCTCGCGCGTGAGCACGCGGCGCAGCGCCGCCAGCAGCGATTGGTTTGGGAACATTGGCGTGGGATTGGCAGTCTCCGCAGTGGCGACGGCGCGCCACTCCTTCCAGCGCTCCACCGTCAGCGCCGGACCGAACACCGCCAACGGCAGGACCACATTGAGGACGACGAGGAATCCGGTCGTCCACACCGCCGGGCGCCACGCACGCTTGTACACGAGGTAGGCCAGAAACAGGATGGGCACAGCGCGGGCACTGACTGCGCTCGCCAGGGCAAGTCCTCCCAGCGCGTGGCGCCGCCGCCGGAACAGGTCGAACGCGACCAACACGAGAAATAGCAGGTACAGATTGATCTGCGTGCTCTCGAGGTGCTCCAGGAGCAGCCGCGCCGTCATGAGGAGCGGGACGAGCGTCGCCGAGGCGGTCAATGGCTCGGGTGCTTCCCCGGCAAGGCGCGGCAGCAGCCGGTACGCTCCCCAGCCCGCTGCCACACTGCCGAGTTGCCAGATCAGCAGCGCCCCGACGCGCGAAATCCGGGCGAGCTCCGTCAGTGCGACTGCGATGAAGATGAAGAAGGGAGGCCAGGTGTCGAAGCTCAGGGTGGCGTACGGGTCGCCGTGCTGCAGCACGACCTGACCCACGCGCAGGTAGTCGTGGAACACGACGCCGTCTATTCTGCCGAGACTGCGCGCGACCTCCCAGGCCACGAGCAGCACGAGGGCACCTGTGAGGGTGCGGCGAACGCCCTGGCTCACGCGAGCACGAACGTCAGGCGGCGATGGGCCTCGCGCAGCGCGGTCTCGACGACCGCCGGTGTCTCTCCTCGCGCAAAAATGAATCCCGGATAGCGCGACCCTTCAGGAAACGGAATCAGCCGCTCGCCGGGATGCGCGGTGATCTGCACGTCTTCGACGAGCGGCACCTGTTTTGCCTCCGCGACCCCACGGACTTCCTGCAACCTTCCCGCCCCGGGGATGGGAATCATCATCACGCCGGCGGCCAGGTGCTCGCGGGCCAGCGACGGGATCGGCATGCCGAGCGCGTGCCGCAGGATGATCTCCTCAAGCGAAATCTTCTGGTCAGCGAAGCGCAGCACGGCTGAGCAACGGCCGCCGATCGGCCGCGCCGCGAGCTCGATCAGCCACGGACCATTCTCGTTGTAGCGCAGCTCGGCGTGGATCGGACCGTCGGTGATGCCAAGCGCCCGCACGGCGCGATCGGCACAATCCCTGATGGCCGCCTGCAATCCCGCGGGCACCGTCGACGGCGTGACGTAGATCGTCTCCTCAAAGAAGGGGCCGTCGAGGGGATCGGGCTTATCGAACACTGCCAGAACGTGCAGCCGGCGATTGACGACCAAGCCTTCCACTGCCACTTCGTAGCCCGGGATGAACTCCTCGATCAGGAAATCCGCGCCCGGTTCGCCGACGATTGCCTTCAGCCGGCCATGGGCCTCGACGAAGCTCTGCGCATTATTGGCGCGGATGACGCCACGCGATGCGGAGAGGCGCAGCGGCTTCAGCACGCACGGATACGTGATGGTACGAGCGATCGCCGCCGGGTCTTCATCCAACTTGCGCAGCATGAATCGGGGGATCGGCACGCCAGCCTTGGCGAGCAGCTCGCGTTGCTGATGCTTATCGCGCGCCGCCGTGACGGCGTGGATCGGATTGCCTTTGAGCCCGAGTTTCTGCGCGATGGCCGCCGCGACGATGGCGGTGTCGTCGTCCACCCCCACGACCGCCGCAATCGGGTACTGCTTCGCAAACAGCAATGCCTCGGTTGCGGCGCGCGCGGGATCCCGGAGCGGGAGGGTGAGGAGCCCGCCAAGACTGGCCGCCTGCAGCGTGCTGGGCTCTTCAGAAGCGACGGTGAGTTCCACGCCGATCCGCCGCGCAGCCTCCACGAACGCCGTCGTGCGGTAGGTCGTGGTCGGCAATAACAACAACAGACGGGGCACGGAGGATAAAATATGTAGGGGCGCAGCATGCTGCGCCCCTACTCAATACCTACGGTTCCAACCCATTCATTTCTTGGAGGCCTGGAAGTAGGGGTTTGCGCCGGTGGCGTGATCGGTGATGTCGACGATGCCGCGCACCGCCGGCACGTGCTGCGCCAGCATCCCCTCGATGCCCTGCCGGAGCGTGACGTCGGCCATCCCGCAGCCCTGACAGCCGCCGCCCATCCGCAGCATGACGACGGCGTCCTGGACATCGATGAGCTCGACGCGTCCGCCGTGGCGTGCCACCATCGGGTTCACCTGCTCGTCGAACACCTTGGCGACCTGCTCGTACAGCGCGTCATCGTCGACGGCGCCGGCCCCGGGGGGGGGGGCTGCCTTCGCGGCCACCGGAGGGGCTCCCGACGCGGCCGCCGCGCGAATCGCCGCGCCGACCGCCTTCCCCACCGCCTGCCACGGCGCGGGATTGTCCTTGACGACCGTGACGATGTTGCCCGAAACGATCACCTCGGTGACGCCGCCTGCGGGAATCGCGAAGATCGCTTCCGCCAGCGGCGATCCCTTCGCCTCGTCGGCGGACGCGAAGCGCCGTACGCCCGTCGCGTGCAGCGGCTGGCTCACGACGAACTTGCAGCGGTGATTGTCCACCGGCTCTGCGGTGATGCGTATCTCAACCTGACTCATGCGCCCAACCTAAACCCTTACGGCGTGTACGCCAAGTTCGCCGCCAGCCAGCGCTCGATTTCTTCAGCCGCCATCCCCTTCCGCGCAGCGTAGTCGGCCACTTGATCCCGGCCGATGCGTCCCAGGCCGAAATAGTGCGCTTCGGGGTGCGCGAAGTACCAACCGCTCACCGAAGCCGCCGGCACCATCGCGCACGATTCGGTCAGCGTGATGCCCGCGGACCTGGGCACGTCGAGCAGATCGAACAGCGTCCGCTTCTCGGTGTGATCGGGGCACGCGGGGTACCCGGGCGCCGGCCGAATCCCGCGGTACCGCTCCGCGACGAGCGTCGCGACGTCGTTTCGCTCGGCGGGTGCGTAACCCCAGAACTCCGTGCGCACGCGCTCGTGCAGCCGCTCGGCGAGCGCTTCGGTCAAGCGGTCGGCCAACGCCTTCGCCAGGATGCTCGAGTAGTCGTCGTTGTCGCGCTCGAACGCGGCGCACACGGCGTCGAGCCCGATCCCCGCCGTCACCGCGAAAGCGCCGACCCAGTCAGGTCTGCCGCTGTCCTTGGGGGCGACGTAGTCGGCGAGGCACAGGTTCGGACGCCCGGGGCCTTTCTCGGACTGCTGGCGCAGCCCGCGCAGCACGGCGCGAACTTTGGAGCGGTCCTCGCCGGCGTAGACCTCGATATCGTCGTGCCCCACCGAGTTGGCCGCGAAGAGGCCGAGCACCGCGCGCGCCTTGACCAATCGCTCGGCGACGAAACGTTTCAGGAGCGCCTGCGCATCGGCGAAGAGCTTCTTGGCGGCGTCACCGACCTTCGAATCCTCGAAGATCGCCGGGTAACTCCCCTTCAGCTCCCACGCCTGGAAGAACGGCGTCCAATCGATGTACGGGACGAGCTCGTCGAGCGGATAGTCGTCGAACGTGGTGACGCCCGGGCGGCAGGGACGGGCCGGCTCGTACGCGCTCCAGTCGAGCTGCAGACGCCGCCGCCGCGCTTCCTCGAGCGTGATGATGACGCGCTCGGCATCGCGCGCGCCGTACTCGGCGCGCAGACGCTCGTACTCCACGCCAACCTCGTCGAGGTAGGCACCCCGGCGCTCCGCGGACAAGAGCTGGCTGACGACGCCAACGCCGCGCGACGCATCGAGCACGTGGATCGTCGGGCCGGTGTAGCCCGGGGCGATCTTGACCGCCGTGTGCGCCCGCGACGTCGTCGCGCCGCCGATGAGCAGCGGCAGCGTGAAACCCTGGCGGGTCATTTCCTTGCCCACGCGCACCATCTCGTCCAGCGACGGCGTAATGAGACCCGACAGGCCGATCACGTCGGCGCCTTCCTTGCGCGCCGCGTCGAGAATCGTCTGCGCCGGCACCATCACGCCGAGGTCGATCACGTCGTAGTTGTTACAGCGCAGCACCACGCCTACGATGTTCTTGCCGATGTCGTGCACGTCGCCCTTCACAGTCGCGAGCACGATCTTGCCGGCGCGGCGCACGCCCCCCGCCGCCCGTTGCTCGGCCTCGAGGAACGGCACGAGGTAGGCGACGGCTTTCTTCATGACGCGGGCGCTCTTCACCACCTGCGGCAGGAACATCTTCCCCGCCCCGAACAGGTCGCCGACGACGTTCATCCCGTCCATGAGCGGCCCTTCGATCACGTCGATCGGCTGGGCGGCTTTGCGCCGTGCTTCCTCGACGTCGGCCTCGACGTGGTCCATGATGCCTTCGACCAACGCGTGTCGCAGCCGCTCGATGACGGGCAGCGAACGCCACGCGGCATCGGCCCGGGTGACGACCGTGCTCTCGCGGTGCTGCTCGGCGAGCGCGGTCAGGCGCTCGGTCGCGTCGGCGCGCCGGTTGAACAGCACATCCTCCACCAGCACGAGCACGTCGGGCGGGATGTCTTCATAGACGGCGAGCTGGGCGGCGTTGACGATGCCCATATCCATCCCCGCCTTGATCGCGTGGTACAAGAACGCCGAGTGCATCGCTTCACGGACGTGGGCGCTGCCGCGGAACGCGAATGACAGATTGCTCACGCCCCCGCTCACCAGCGCCCGCGGCAGCGACTCCTTGATGCGCCGCACGGCGTCGAGGTAGCTGATCGCATACGTGTTGTGCTCTTCGATCCCCGTTGCCACGGCGAAGACGTTGGGATCGAAGATGATGTCCTCGGGCGGGAAGCCGGCCTGCTCGGTCAGCAGTTTGTAGGCGCGCGCGCAGATCGCCACCTTGCGATCGGCGGAATCGGCCTGGCCCTCTTCGTCGAACGCCATCACCACGACCGCCGCGCCGTAGCGGCGGACGAGCCGCGCCTTGGCGAGGAATTCCGCCTCGCCTTCCTTGAGACTGATGGAATTGACGATCCCCTTCCCCTGGAGGTTCTGCAGCCCCCGCTCAAGGGCCTCCCAACGGGACGAATCCACCATCACCGGTACCTTCGCGATGTCCGGCTCGGCGGCGACCAGTCGCAGGAAGCGCTCCATCGCGGCAACCGCGTCGAGCATTCCTTCGTCCATGTTCACGTCGATGATCTGGGCGCCATTTTCCACCTGATGGCGCGCGACCTCGAGCGCGGCCTCGTAGTTCCCGGCCTTGATCAGTCCCGCGAACCGCGACGAGCCGGTGACGTTGGTGCGCTCGCCGATGTTCACGAACAGGGTGTCCGGCCGGATGTTGAGGGGCTCGAGACCAGAGAGCCTGCAAATCGGCGCGACCTCAGGGAGCGCGCGCGGCGGCACGCCGGCCACCGCTTTGGCGAGCGCCCGAATGTGGGCGGGCGTCGAGCCGCAGCAGCCGCCGACGACGTTCACGAACCCCGATCGGGCGAACTCGCCTACCAGCGCCGCCATTTCGGCGGCGGTTTGGTCATAGCCGCCGAACGCGTTCGGTAACCCGGCGTTAGGATGGCAGCTGACGGGAAGATTCGCCAAACGCGACAGCTCTTCGATGTAGGGTCGCAGCTGCGCAGCACCCAGCGCGCAGTTGAGCCCGACGGTGAAGAGATTCGCGTGACGGACGGAGTTCCAGAACGCCTCGACCGTCTGTCCCGACAGCGTCCGTCCGCTCGCGTCCGTGATCGTCCCGGACACCATCAGTGGGACATCGAGCCCGCGCTCATCCAACAAGCTCCGCACCGCGAAGAGCGCAGCCTTGCAGTTGAGCGTATCGAAGATCGTCTCGACCATGAGCAGGTCGACCCCGCCCTCGAGGAGCGCGTCGGCCTGGGTGCGATAGGCGGCGGCGAGCTGCGCGAACGTGACGTTCCGGAAACCCGGATCGTTGACGTCGGGCGAAAGCGATGCAGTGCGGTTCGTCGGCCCGAGGACGCCGATCACGAAGCGTGGCCGCTCGGGCGTGCGCACCGTCATCGCGTCGGCTTCGCGGCGCGCGAGCTGCGCCGCGGCCACGTTGAGCTCGTACACCGCGTCTTCTGTCCCATAGTCGCTCTGCGAGATCGCTTGGGCGTTGAACGTATTGGTCTCGAGCAGGTCGGCACCGGCCTGGAGGTAGCCGCGGTGGATCTCGGCGATGACGTCGGGCCGCGTGATGGACAGGAGATCATTGTTGCCACGCAAATCCTTGGGATGCGCGCGGAACCGCTCCCCGCGGAAATCCTTCTCCTCCAGCGCGTACGACTGGATCATCGTGCCCATGGCGCCGTCGAGGACGAGGATGCGTTGCGCGAGCGCGGCGCGAAGCTGGGTAAGGCGTTCCCTACGATCGGTCATTCTGAAAAAAAAGACCCCCGTCGCCAATGCGGACGGGGGAGTGCCCCGGCTTTTTAGCGACTTGTTTAACGTGGCTGCAATAGGCCGCAACTCACCACGGACTGTCCTCAATTGTTCCGGAAACTTAACCTGCAGGCACCGCGCCCACCAGCGCGCGTGTCGAAGATCGCCGTTAGGGGTGCGGTGGAGGCACGGGGTGCGGGGGAGGCGTGGGGTGGGGCGGAGGGTTTCCGCGGCCGGGCGGCGGACCGTGCCCGGCTTGTGCCGCCGCCGCGCGCTCGAGGCCGGCGGCCGCCTGGGCGGGCGTGACGCCGCGGGAGATTTCGGCTTGGACTCGCGCCGGCACCGACAGCAGATCGGCCGCCGACTGGCCGGACCGCAGTTTCGCGCTGATCAGCCCGATATTCTCCGCCGACGGAACACCCATGGCGGCCAGTGTGCCGGCAACGCGTAGCCCGACCGTCAGCGCCGCGACGCTCGCGCCGGTGCGCGCCAGCGCCGTGATATCGTGATTGCTGAGTCCGGCGGAAATCGCGAACTCGCCGGCCGCGATGACGAGGGTGTCGGTGGCAACACCACCCTCACGCAGGGCGGCGGCTGCCGTATCCAGCTGCATCGCCACCCAGCGCACCGCGGTGGCAACGCGCTCCGATGTAACGCCTTTCGCGCCGCCCTCGATGGCCTTTTGAATCAGCGGATCGACCGGCAGGCCGCGGGTAGATGCCGCGGTACCGAGCCGCTCGACCAGCGTCGCGATATCCGGTGACACCCGGCCGGCCAGCCGTGCGGCGATGCTGTCCTGCTGTTGCATGCCGAGCAGCGTGAGCGGGATGACGAGCAGTGTGGCGATCACAGCGTCAGTACGCTGTTGCGCCGGCCGAAGCCGTCGTCGACGGCGGGGGCGCCCGGATCCGGCACCCAGCGCACGCCATCGACCACGAAGGCGTACTGATGTTGGCCGGCGGGAAGTGTGAGCGTCGCGGTCCAGACACCCATGGGGCCGCTGCGGACCAGCGGCGTGGCGTGCGCGTCCCACCGGTTGAACGTCCCGGCCAGGCTCACGTCATGCGCGTCGGGTGCGACGAGTACAAAGCGAACCGTCACGAGCGCGGGCGTCGCAGGCTTCGCGGGCAGGATCCAGAGAATCAGCGCGGCAGCGAGGGCGAGTGCGGGCGCGAGCAGCCAGGGACGGACCCGGCGACGGCGACGTTCGAGCCCCGCCATCACGCGCCATGTCACCGCGGGTACCGACACGACGCTGCGATCGACGGCCGCGAGCAGACGCAGCGCCTCTTCCCCTTCCGCGCGCAACTCGGGCGGCAGGGCGGCGAGTGTGATGTCGCCGTCGAGGAGCTGCTTCACCAGCGGATGAAACTCGTGCTCGCTCATTTGTGCTCTCGCAGCTGCACACGCAGTGTATCGTACGCGCGATGCATCCGCATCTTGAGTGACGGGATCGAGGTGCTCAAGCGCTCCGCGATTTCCCCGTACGACAATCCTTCCACGTGCTTCAAGACGAATACTTCTCGCTGATCCGGCGTCAGCTCCAGCAGTGCGAGCTGCAATGCTCTGCGGCGCTCTGCCGTCTCGGCCCCACCATCCGTCCGATCGCTCGCGGCCACGCCTGCCGCGTCTTCCAGCGACGCCTCACTACGATTGCGGCGCCGCTCCGCGAAGCACCGGTTACGCAGAATAAGGAAGAACCAGCCGACAAACTTGTCGGGCTCCTTACACTGTGACAGCTGATCGAACGCACGGACGAATGCATCCTGCACTGCGTCTTCGGCTGCATCGGCCGAGCCGAGCATGCGCGCCGCATAGCGCGCATAGCGGTCGCGATACCGTTCGACCAGCTGGGCGTAACGCTCACGATCGCCTGCGAGCACCGCCCGAACGATTTCGCCGTCCGCCTCCGGTCCAGGGCGCAACCAATTCCTCCGCTAAAGAGTGCCGCCGCACGAGATTGGTAACGCTTTATGCAATGTTGCATTGTGACCTGCGTTACCTCAATGCCCCACTGGGAATCTTTACGAGCCATGAGCACGATGCTAGGCCCTCAGCCGCCCCGGCGACCCCTGGTCGCCGACGCCGACCTGCTCCAGCGGGTCGTACGCCGGGATTCCACGGCGCTGATCGAGCTGGAGCGACGCCATCACGGGTCGTTATACGCCCAGGCGTACGCGATTCTGATGGACTCGATGCTGGCAGACCGCGTCGTGGGCGAAGTGTTCGCGCAGCTGTGGTTTGCGGCGGGGCGCTTCGTGCTGCGGTGCACGCTGTGGAGCTGGCTGCGCGAGCGGGCCAAAGAGCTCGCGCGCGCCGAGCTCATGTTGCAGGAACCGAGGTATTCACAGTATTCATCGTCACTGAGGAGAGATCATGAAGCGCATACTGTCGCTCATTCCGGCGCTGGTACTTCTGCCGGCACTCGCCCTGGCACAGACGGAGGGACCCGGGAAGTCGGGAACGATTCCGAACTCCCACGCGTCCGATATCGCCAAGGCGAAAGTAGCGGCCGCGATGGCACGCCGCGCGACGCATGTAGTTGGTGAAGCGGTCGGGCTGGATAACCTCGCGGTGACGCCGGCCACCCCGGCGATCCGGGCGACGCGAGCGACGCCCGCCGTGCCGAACCCCGACGGCGGCCCCGCGACACGAGCCGTTCCCGCAATACCCGCGACGCCTGCGGTCCCGGCTTCTGCTTCGCACCGGCCGGACAATCCCGGAGCAGGACACGGCCGTCGCCCGTAGCTGAATAGACTCTGTCAAAGTGTATGTTACCGGTCCCATGAGAGTGGGACCGGTTTCATTTTCGGCGCTGCTCGCGCTGTGGCCCGTGACGCTCTGCGCTCAGCGGCAGGCGTCGCTTGGCATTGGATCAGGAATCGTTCGCTACTCGGGCGGCGCGAGCTTCAGCGCGCTGACCGTGTCTCCCGCCGCGCAACGTCTGTCCCCGTGGTCGTTCCTTGGGTTGGGCGGCTCCCTGTCGCTGCTCGAGGGCGGCGTGCGGGCCGGACAGGCGCGGGCGGACGTCTGGGCCTCACTCTCCAGACGTGACCGCGGCATCCGCCCGGCCATCAGTGCGACGGCGTCGGCGAGCACGCGCTCCGATGGCGTCGCCGCCGGATCCGGGGCCGCAGTGATCGAGGCGACCGCGAACCACGTCGCGCTCGGCGTCGGAGCCGTCACCGGTGTGATCCAACAGGAGCCGGGCGTCGGCGCGTTCCGCATTCGTGGCCGCACCTGGTCGCAGCTCAACGCGTCCCCAACACAGCTCTCGCTCACCACCGAGGCGACGCACTTTCTGGGCGCCTGGTATACCGACGTGGTCGGGGGCGTCACGTACGAGGGCGCGCGGACCGTGGGCTCGATCTGGCTGAGCGGCCGGCTCAGCACGACCTACGGATCGACCGGAGCCGCAAGCGTCTCGTTGCAGTATTTCCTGACTCCTGCGGTCGCTATCGAAGCGTCCGGCGGCAACTACCTGCGTGATCCGTTTCAGGGACTGCCACGCGCCGGCTACATCACCGGCGGACTCCGCGTCTTCGCCGCCCGGCGTGCGGCGATGCCTGCGCCGGCCCCGGCACGGCCAGTGCTGCAACCGCTGGTCGCGATCCACCGCGGCGGCGACACCGTGGTCGTGCGCTTCCGGATGCCTGCGGCGC
>DASWDA010000063.1:0-19285 GCA_036395695.1 Gemmatimonadales bacterium | reverse complement strand
ATCAGGTGGTGGATCGCCGTTGGGCCAATCGTTTTCCTTCCCCCGATAGTCGGGCCGGGGGTGCGCGTTGACGTACGCGGCGACGTTGAACGCCTGGCTGTCGCTGAGCGTGCCAGGCACATCGAACGGCATGTTGCGACTGATGAATTCGGCAGCGGTGCGCGCGCGGGACATGCCCGCGCCGATGTTGTAGGACTCCGGGCCCCATAGCGGCGGGGCGCCTGCCGTCCCTTCGCCCACGGCGCCGTGGCATCTGGCGCACGAGGCCGCAAACACGCGCGAACCGGCCGCGGTGTCTGCCGTGAACGCCGCCCATTTCTGGAGCCGCGCATTCGGGGCGGACGACGGCGCGACGGTAACCCCGCGCGACAGAAACGCCAGATACGCCACGATGTCCCGGATGTCCGGCCCAGCCGGATCGAGCGCGGTCCCGTTCATGCTGCGGCGAAAGCAATCGTTGATGCGGTACTCGATCGTCTCGACCGTCCCGCTGCGGGCGCGGTACTGCGGATAGCGCGCGAACGCGCCAATCCACGATCCGGTTTCCCGCCTGCCGGCATCGAGATGACAGCTCGTGCAGCGCAGCTTGTTGCCGACGTGACTCGGCAGGCTGTCGTGCGTCGCGACGAGCAGCGCGCGGCCGCGCCGGACTGCGTCGCCGTACGGACCGGCGGGAATGACCGAATCGGCGGCAGCCGAGGCGCGGGAAGGAGCGGGCCTGGAACAGCCGGCGATGCAGGAGAAACAAACAAGGACGACGGACGTGCTGGAGCGCACCGGGCGAGATAATACCGGCATTTCCCAAGGGGGCAACCTTTGGGAGGGTCGCCCTATCCAAACGGGCGTATCCTCCACCCCGGGAATGCTATGATCGCGCCGCTGCTCGCTTCGCTGCTGCTCGTCGTGCAAAATCGCCCCGCCCTCGATTCCGCAACCGTCACGCGCGTGCTCACGCAACTCAAGGCCAGCGATTCGGCGGTGTGCGTGCTCGCCGGTGAGGCGCTCACCAACTACGGCGGGTTTTGGGGCCACGGCTTTGATCCCGGCATGCCGATGCCCCAGCCGATGCCGACGCCCATGCCGATGCCCGGCGGTGGTGGTGGCGGAGGAGTCCAGTGGGGCATGCACGAGAGGTCACGCGTGGACCCTGCCGTGCTGCGCGCCTTCCGCGCCGTGATTCGCGACGACAATCGCTGCGTTCGCAACATCGCCGCACGCGTCCTCGGCAATCACCATGACTCCGGTACGTACGACTTGTTCCTCGGACTGCTGCGCGATGCGCGCGCCGAGCTTCGCGAAACCGGCGCACTCGGGCTCGGTGAGCTCGAGGATTCGCGCGCGATCAGCCCGTTGAGCGACGCGCTGAGTCGCGATGACAGCCCCGCGGTGCGGATGACCGCGGCCTGGGCACTCGGTGAAATCGAAGAGAAGGTCGCGATCGAGCCCTTGTCGCGCGCGTTGACCGATCGCGCGCTGGAAGTGCGCCGGACGGCCGCATGGGCCCTGGGCGAGATCGAGGATGCGCGCGCGGTGCGGCCGCTGAGTACCGCGCTCGACGATCAGGCCGTGGAGGTGCGGCTCAGCGCGGTCTGGGCGTTGGGTGAGATCGAGGACGCCGCCGCGGTGCCGGTGCTCGCGACGGCCGCGAAGGACCGCGATCCCCGCGTGCGGCAACAGGCGGCGTGGGCGTTGGGGGAAATCGAGAGTGCGCAGGGCATCAGCACGCTCGAAACGTTGTTGCACGATCCCGTCGCCGAGGTGCGCAAGACCGCCATCTGGGCGCTGGGCGAGATCGAGGACGGCGGTGCGGTTCCAGCGCTCGCGACGGCGCTCAAAGACTCCGATCCGGACGTGCGCGCGCTGAGCGCGTGGGCCCTGGGTGAGATCGAGGACGCCTCGGCAATCGAGCCCTTGCTGGGGGCGCTGAAGGACAGCGACGAGGATGTGCGCGCGACCGCCGCCTGGGCGCTCGGCGAAATCGAGAACCCCCGTGCCCGCGAAGGTCTGACGGCGGCGCAGCGCGACGAGGTGGGTTCGGTGCGCCGCGCGGCAACCTGGGCCCTGCGCCAGCTCGATGACAACGATGACCCACACGTGCACGTGCACGTGAACCCGAGAGTAAAGGTCAAGCCTTGACCCGACCTCGCTCGACCATCTGAAAGTAGTCGCGCAGCTCCTCGGCCTCCCGGGCATCGTCCCAGCCGAGGAGCTGCTTCATTTGGGCGGTGACTTTCGGCACCACTGACTGCCCATGGTCGCCAACCTCATAGAAGAGATGCAGGCGCCGGATCAACACGTCCTGCACTCGGACCGCCATTTCTCGTTCGACCGCGTAGGTGACTTCGGCCCAGATCTCCGGACGCCCAGGAAGGACCGGCTCGCCGAGCCGGCGATCGCGGTCTACGAGATTGAGCACCGCGGCCGCCTCGCTGCCGTAATTCGCGACCAGATGACGCGCGGTGGCCTCCGCGGCGCCGCGCGCCCGCGCCGCTTCGACCAGCACGTCGAGCTCGGCGGCTTCGCCGCCGGGCAGCGGCAGGCGGTCGGTGGGCGGGCGCGCCGGGACCGCGCGCCCGTCGAGCTCGTGCAGGCGTTTCGCGACGCGATCGACGACATCGCGTGCCATCACGCGATACGTCGTAAGCTTGCCGCCGGCGATCGAGATGAGACCCTGCGGGCTCTCGAACACTTGATGCTCGCGCGAGACCTGTGACGGGTTCGCGTGATCCGCGCGCAGCAGCGGGCGCAGCCCCACCCACGCCGAGACGACATCGTGCGAGGTGAGGTGCGCATCGGGAAAGGCCGCGTTGGCGGAGCGGAGCAGATACGTCACATCGGCCGCCGTGATCCGCAGCGCGTCGGGCGAGGAGTCGGCGTCGGTGTCGGTGGTGCCGATGTAGGCAAGATCGCCCCACGGCAGCACGAACATCACGCGGCCATCGAGCTGCGACAACAGCGTCACGGCGTGTTCGTTTCCCACGCGGCGGCGCGGAACGGTCACGTGCGCGCCCTTGGTGAGCCGCAAGATGGGCGCGGCTTGCGGATCGTCGAGCCGGCGCGTGGTATCCGACCAGGGGCCCGTCGCGCTGACGACGACGTTGGCACGAATGGTCGCGGTTTCGCCCGTCAGCACGTCGCGCACGACGGCGCCCCGCACGCGCCCGTCCGGCTTCAGCAATGCCGTCGTCTCGACGTAATTCGCCGCAATCGCACCGGCCCGCAGCGCGCTGCGCAACGTGGCGATGACGAGTCGCGCATCATCGGCTTGCGCGTCGTAATACAGCGCCGCGCCGATCAGTCCCCGGTCGCGCAATCCCGGCTCGACCCGCCGCACCTTCTTCGTACCGAGCCAGCGATGCCAGTGCACGTTGCGAAACGAAGACAGCAGGTCGTAGAGCCACATGCCGGCGCGCAGTTTCCAGGCTGGAAGCCGGCCGCCACGATATATGGGAAAGAGGAACGCGAGCGGCCGCACGAGGTGCGGGGCGATTCGCAGCAACACGCGCCGCTCGTGGCTGGCCTCAAAGACCAGACGAAAGGCGCCGTGCTCCAGATAACGGATTCCACCGTGAATCAATCGCGACGAATGGGACGACGTGCCGGCGCCGAAGTCCGATTTGTCCACGAGCGCCGTGCGAAAGCCGCGCAGTGCCGCGTCGCGCGCAATCCCTGCCCCCGTAATGCCACCGCCAATGACGAGCACATCCACGGGTGTCTCGGCCATGGACGCCAGGGCTGCGGCACGCGTTTGCTCCAACTCCCCTCCACTATCGCGAAATGGTAGGTTTCGAGGCCGATTTCACAGGCTGAAGCCTGCGCTCGGCAATTCGTTGTCCTTAAGGACAATGCCGGCCGAGCCCAGGCTTTAGCCTGGGAATATGGGAGGAGCAATCTAATGCCAGGTCTCAACGGACGGCGCGTGGCAATCGTCGCCGGCGTCCGAACGCCATTCACCAAAGCCGGCACGCTGCTGAAAGATGCGCGTGCGGTGGACCTCGCGCGCTACGCGGGCCGCGAGCTGCTCGAGCGTACCAATCTGGATGGCCACGAAGTCGACGAAGTCATCTTCGGCCAGGTCGTGCCCTCGGCGCTGGTGCCCAATGTCGGCCGCGAAGTGAGTCTGCTGCCGCAGTTTCCCAAGGAGATCCCCGCGTACTCATTGAACCGCGCCTGCGCCTCTGCCAATCAGGCGATTACCGCCGCCCAGGATCAGATCGCTCTCGGCAACGCCAACGTGATCATCGCGGGGGGCACCGAAGCGCTTTCAGACATTCCGATTCTCGCCTCGCGCCGGCTCGCCGACATCCTGGTGGAAGCAAGCAAGGCAAAATCGCTCGCGGGCCGCATCAAGACGTTTGCCAAGATTCGCCCCCGGGACCTCGTTCCCGTCTCTCCCGCGATCGCCGAGCCCTCGACCGGGGAGTCGATGGGCCAGTCGGCCGAGAAAATGGCGAAGGAGAATCACATCTCGCGCGAGGCGCAGGATCGCTGGGCGTTGCGCAGCCATACGCTCGCCGCCAAGGGCACGGCGGACGGCCGGCTCACCGCGGAGATCGTCCCGTGGCTCTCCACCCGCCCCGGCGCGCCGATCGTGCAACAGGACAACGGGATCAGGACCGACACATCGCTCGAGCAGATGGCGAAGCTCAAGCCGGTCTTCGATCGCCGCTACGGCACCGTCACCGCCGCCAACTCGTCCCCGCTCACCGATGGCGCATCCGCGGTGCTGCTGATGAGTGAGGAAGCGGCCCGCACGCTCGGCTACGAGCCACTCACGTTCATACGCTCGTATGCCGTGGCCGCGGTCGATCCCGGCTGGCAGCTGCTGCAGGCGCCCATTTTCGCCGTGCCGACCGCGCTCGAGCGCGCCGGCATTCAGTGGAAGGATCTGGGTCTGATCGAGATTCACGAGGCATTCGCGTCACAGGTGTTGTCGAATCTTCAGGGCTTTGCCGCCAAGGGCTGGGAGATCAACGAAGACATCATCAACGTCATGGGTGGCTCGATCGCGATCGGCCACCCCTTCGGGGCGACCGGCGGCCGGCTCGTGACGACGCTCTCGAACGAAATGAAGCGGCGTGATGTCCAGTTCGGGCTCATCTCGGTGTGCGCGCAGGGCGGGATGGGGTTCGCCATGGTTCTGGAACGCCGCTAGTGGCGACGCTCGCCCCGCCGCGCACCGCCCCCGCCGTAACCTGGGAAATCCACGACGGCATCGCGACCGTCGTGCTCGACCTCAAGGGTCAGCCGGTCAACGTCATTTCGCGGGCCGTGAAGGACGAGTTCCTCGCCTGCTTCGCGGCGCTCGCCGCCGATGCGAACGTCCGCGCCGTTGCGTTCTTCTCCGGGAAGCCGGAAAACTTCATCGCCGGCGCCGATATCGAGGAGTTCGTCGCGCTCACGTCGGCCGCCGAAGCCGAACGCCTGTCGGCCGACGGCCAGGACATGCTCGACCGCATCGCCCGGTTTCCAAAGCCGATCGCGGTGGGCATCCACGGCGCCTGCCTCGGCGGCGGATTCGAGTTTGCTCTCGCCTGTCACTACCGCGTGGCGACCGATCACCCCAAGACGCAGATCGGCTTGCCGGAGGTGCAGCTCGGCATCCTGCCGGGGGCCGGCGGGTGCCAACGCCTCCCGCGGCTCATCGGTGCGCGTGCCGCGCTCGACATCATTCTGGCCGGCAAGAGCGAGCGCGCCGCCAAAGCCTTCAAGCTCGGGATGGTCGACGAGCTCGTTGCACCGCCCATCCTTGCCGACATCACGCTCGCCGCGGCGCAGCGTCTGGCGGGCGGCTGGCGCCCCAAGCGCAAGCGGCCCGGTGGCTTCGTGGGTTTTCTGCTCGACGGCAATCCATTGGGCCGCAGTCTTGTGTTCCGAACGGCGCGCAAGCAGGTGCTCGAGCGCACGGGCGGAAACTACCCGGCGCCGCTCGCGGCGCTCGAAGCGGTCGAGTACGGCCTCAAGCATGGCATCACCGAGGGCCTGAAGCGCGAGGCGCAGTTGTTTGGGCAGCTCGCGGTGACCGACGTCTCGCGCAAACTCGTCCAGATCTTCTTCGCGACCAACCAGCTGAAGAAGGACGCCGGCGTCGCGAACGCCCCCGCGCCCGTGCGCGTCACGCGCCTCGGCATCATCGGCTCCGGGTTCATGGGATCGGGTATCGCCGGCACGGCGGTCGCCCAGGCCGAAGTCGACGTGCGGATGAAAGACGCTGATGTGGCCCGCGTGGCGCAGGGCATTCTCGCGGCGCGGGCGATCCTCGACGACCGCCTGAAGCGGCGCCGCATCACGAAGTTCGAGTACGCGCGGCTCGTCGCGCTCCTGTCGGGCGGCGACACCTACGCCGGGTTCGGGCGGGCGGAGCTCACGATCGAGGCGGTCTTCGAGGAGCTCGGCGTCAAGCAACAGGTGCTGCGGGAAGTGGAGGCGGTGATCCCGCCTACGGGCGTCTTCGCTTCCAACACCTCGACGATTCCGATTACCCGGATCGCCGAGGCCGCCCACGCCCCCGAGCGCGTCATCGGGATGCATTTCTTCTCGCCGGTCGCCAGGATGCCGCTGCTCGAGGTGATCCCCGGCGCACGCACCGCGCCGCAGACGATCAGCACGGCGGTCGCGTTCGGCCGGCGGATGGGCAAGACGGTCATCGTCGTCCAGGACAGCCCAGGGTTCTGGGTGAACCGCATCCTCGCGCCGTACGCCAATGAGATCGGCCATCTGCTTGCGGAGGGCGCGTCGATCGAAGACATCGACAGCCTGGCGGTGCGGTTCGGATTTCCGGTGGGGCCGGTGACCCTGCTCGACGAGGTCGGCCTCGACGTCGCCCTCAAAGTCGCGGCCGTGATGCAGGAGGCATACGGCGACCACATTCTGCCGGCCCCGGGCCCCGGCGTCGCCGCGCTTGTCAAAGAGGGCCGTCTGGGCCGGAAGTCGGGCCGTGGCTTCTACCTCTATAAGGGCGGGAAGAAGCGTGACGTGGACCAGAGCGTGTACGAGCTCCTCGGCGTCCATCCCAACGGCGGGCCTCGCCCCGCGGAAATCCTGCAGCGGCTCCTGCTCGGGATGGTCAACGAGGCCGCGCGCGCCCTGGGCGAAGGCGTCGTCAAGAATCCGCGCGACGGCGATATCGGGGCCATCTTCGGATTTGGCTTCCCGCCCTTCCGCGGCGGCCCGCTGCGGTACGCGGATGATCTGGGCGCCGAGCGCCTCGTCACGGATCTCGAGCGGCTCGCCGAGCGCTACGGGACCCGCTTCACCCCCAGTGAGGTGTTGCGCGAGCATGCACGCGCCGGGACCAAGTTTTACCGCTGATGCTGCGCGCCGCTTTTCTGTGGCTGAGCGAGCAGCCGCGCATCTTTCGCTTCGTTCGCCGGAACGGGCTGGCCCGCACGCTGGCGTCGCGTTTTGTAGCCGGCGAGACGATCGACGAGGCGATCACGACGCTCCACGACCTCAACACGAGCAACCTGTCCGCCTCTCTCGACCTCCTCGGCGAGTCGGTGCTGCACGCCGAGGAGGCGCAGCGCGCCTGCCGCGCGTACCTCGATCTCCTCGACCGCATGCAGGCGGCGCAGGCCAATGCCAACGTGTCGGTCAAGCTCACGCAGATGGGGCTCGACATCGATGAGCCGCGATGTCTCGGCAACATGCGCGCGATCATCGGGAAGGCGAAGCAGTACGGCTCGTTCGTGCGGATCGACATGGAGCAGTCGAGCTATACCGCTAAAACGATTGCGATCTTCAAGGACATCCTGTACCCCGAGTTCGGCAATACGGTCGGCGTGGTGCTCCAGTCGTACTTGCGGCGCACCGCCGCTGACGTGAACACCATGATCGGCCTGGGCGCGCGGGTGCGACTGTGCAAGGGTGCGTACCAGGAGCCGGAGGACGTGGCGTTTCCGGACAAACGCGACGTCGACGCCAACTTCATCGACTGCATGGAGCAGCTGATGGCGCGTGGCCACTACCCCGGGATTGCGACGCACGACATCAGCATCATCGACCACGCGAAGGCGTTCGCAAAACAGCGGCACATCCCGAGTGAGCGATTCGAGTTTCAGATGCTGTACGGCGTGCGGCGCGATATGCAGTACCGGTTGCGGCGGGAAGGCTACAACGTGCGCGTGTACGTCCCGTTCGGCACGCACTGGTACCCCTACCTGATGCGTCGCCTCGCCGAGCGCCCGGCAAACATCGCGTTCATCACCACCAACATCCTGAAAGAGTGGACGACACGACGTTAGGCGGTTATCAGCAGGTGCACGGGCGTCCCCCGGCGTTTGGTGCCGCGGACGGCCAGGCCTATTCCGTGGCGACATTCGCCGACGATGCCGCGGAAAAGGGACGCTACGGTGCCGCGCTCCTGTTTGTGCGGTGGGACGAGGCAGCGCGCCCCGCGGGACATCTCGAGACCGATTATCTCGCCTTCGGCTCGACACCTGACGAGGCGCTGGCTCCGGTATTGGCACTGACGCTGGAGCAGGTGAAAGCGCATCTCGATCAATGCGTGGCGCGAGGTGGGTCATGAGTGCCACCAGCGGGGTCGTGCTCGCGCGCACGGCCGGAGGGTATCGAGTCCACACCGACGCGGGCGAAATCATCGCCACCCTCCGCGGTAAGCTCAAGCACCAGGACTCGGATCGGGTCGTTCCCGGCGACGTGGTCGTGCTCGAGGGATCGACGATCGCCGAGATCCGGCCGCGCCGCTCGGTGCTCGCGCGTCGGGCGGCGCAGGGCAGCAGCGGCGCAGGGCCCCGGCGCGCTCAGCCGGTGGCGGCCAACGTGGATCAAGTGATCGTCGTAACCTCGGCCCGTGATCCCGAGCCGAGCCCTCGAATGATCGACCGGTTCCTGGTGATCGCGGAAGCGAACGGGCTTCCTGCGGCGGTGGTCCTCAACAAGATCGAGCTCGACCGCGCGATCGAAGAGACTCTGGCCCGCCGGTTCAAGACCGCCAGCTATCAACTGCTGGGAACGTCGGTGAAGGCGGATGAAGGCCTCCCCGCGCTGCGCGACTTGCTGCGCGGCAGGCACTCGGTCTTCACGGGCGCATCGGGCGCCGGGAAGTCGAGTCTGCTCAATGCCCTCGAGCCGGGGCTCAAGCTGCGTGTCGGCGCAATCAGCGAGAAATGGCGGACCGGCAAGCACACCACGACCGCCGCGGAGCTGGTGCCTGTTGCCGGCGTCGGCTATGTCGTCGACACGCCTGGCCTCCGCGAAATCGGCGCCTGGGGCATCGATCCCAACGAGCTGGGCGCCTGCTTTCCGGAATTCCGCCCGTACCTCGATCAGTGCCGCTTCGACAACTGCCGGCACCTGACCGAGCCCCGCTGCGCCGTGCGCGCGGCCCCGCCGGGAGCGATCGATCCCGATCGCCTGGTGTCTTACGAGCGGATCTACGAAGAAGTCAGCGAGCCTTCCTGGTCCAGCGGCCGGCGTCGCGGGAGGTGACTTTGGCCATCATCTGCGCGAACGCGTCATCGAGGTCGATGTGCTGAGAATTGGCGATGCAGATCACCACGAACAAGATGTCCGCCAGCTCCATCGAGATCGATCCTGGCTGCTCATCGGCTTTCTTCGGCTTAGGGCCGAATTGGTGATTGACCTCGCGTGCCAGCTCGCCGACTTCTTCGGCGAGGCGCGCCACGTTCGCGAGCGGCGTGAAGTAACCCGCCTCGAACTGGCCCACCCACTGATCGACGGCATGTTGCGCCTCACGAAAGCTCATGGCTGACCTCGTCGCGCCTTTTCAGGGTGAGCGGTACGCGGCCGCGGACCGGCTCAGTGTCTTGATCGCGCCGCCGTACGACGTCATCGATCAGGCGGAGCGGGCTCGGTACGCGGGCGCCGACCGGGACAATATCGTGCACGTCATGTTGCCGGAAGCGCCGCCCGGGAAGCCGGAGGACGACCGCTACGGCGTCGCGGCCAAACGACTGGCGGCGTGGCGTCGCGATGGCGTGCTGCGTCGCGACGCTCGGCCCGCGCTGTATGTCCTGGCGCAAGATTTCACGCTGCCCACCGGAGAGCGGCTCACGCGCCGCGGGGTCTTCGCCGCGGTAGCCGCCGAAGGCTACGAGCCCCGCCGCATTCGCCCGCACGAGAAGACGCACGCGGGGCCCAAGGCCGATCGTCTGGCGCTCATGCGCGCCACGGCAACGAACATCGAATCGATTTTCTTGCTGGCGCCCGACCGCGATCGCGCCTTGGCGAACGCCCTGGCGGCAGTCTCACAGGAGACGCCCGACGCGACGGCGGAGCTGAATGGTGTGGGAATCCGGCTGTGGATCGTGCGTGACGTGTCCCGTTTCCCGCTTCCCGATTCCCCGCTCTACATCGCGGATGGGCATCACCGCTACGAAACGGCGAGCGCGTACGCGCTGGAGAATCCATCCGCCGATCGCGTCCTTGCGCTGATCGTGTCGGCGCAGGACCCGGGACTCGCCGTGTTGCCTACGCATCGCGTGATCTTCGGCGCGGGCCGCGACCTGGAGCGTTTACTGCCGCGGTGGCGCGACTGGTTCGACGTGCAGCCGCTTGCGGCGGGCCGCGACCCGGTGACCACGCTGGCGTCGCTCGGCGTCGATCGCACCGCGTGCCTCGTGGCCGACCACGCGCGGGTGCTCGTGATGTTGCTCAAGCCCGGCGCGCTACCGGACCGGGTGCCGAGCCTGGCGCAGAGCACGGCGGTGCGCGAGCTCGATGTCGCGCGCATCGAATCACTGGTCGTGAAGGAGATTCTCGGTGCCGGGACCTCGACACCGATCGTGCGCTACGTGGCGGACGCACAGGAAGCGCTGAACCTGGTCCAGCATGGCGGCGCCGCGGTGAGCGTGTTGTTGAATCCCACGAAAGTGGACCAGGTGTTTGCGGTGGCGGATGCTGGAGACGTCATGCCTCCGAAATCCACCTATTTCATTCCGAAGGTACCGAGTGGCTTAGTCCTGCGGCCATTGTAGCGTCGGACGGTCAATACGGGAGCGTATATGTCACTACAAGGGAAACGAATTCTCTTCTTTGCAGGTCCTCTATACGAAGACCTCGAGCTATGGTATCCGAAGATCCGACTTGAGGAGGAGGGTGCGACGACAGTCGTCGCCGGAATTGGTGAGAAGACGTATCAAGGCAAACGGGGATATCCGGTGACTGTCGATTCCCAGGTGGATCAAATTGAATCGGGGGACTTTGACGGGCTCGTCATTCCGGGAGGATTCGCCCCCGATCAGCTTCGGCGCTTCGACAAAGTCTTACAACTAACTCGACAGATATACCAAGCGGGTAAGCCCGTCGCGTTCATATGCCACGCCGGATGGGTACCCATTTCCGCAAAGATCCTGAAGGGGAAACGAGCGACCAGCGTTCGTGCGATCAAAGACGACATGGAAAACGCCGGCGTGCAATGGGAAGACAGTGCTGTCGTCGTTGACGGCAATCTCATCTCGTCTCGGACCCCGGCTGACTTGCCGCAGTTCTGTCGGGCTCTGATTCAGGCACTCGAACGCGGTCCTCAAGATTGAGAGCCTACGCGTCGTCAGCCTGTCCGACCGTCCGACGCTCCTGTAGTTTTTCGCACATGAGGCCACGCCAGCAGATTCTCGACAATCTCGACTCTGTCTACCGTGAGGCCTACGATCGGGCCAAGGCGCTGAAGGACGATCGTCGTATGGCAGATCTCGATGCCGCCTACCAGCGCGAACAACTGTTGCTCGAGGTGTTGCTCGACATTCGCGACGGGATCAGCGGGCCATCGAAGCAAAAGCCGGCCGACTCGGGCGGCAATCCCATGGCCGCTCTCGACACCATTCGCCGCATCACTCGACTCCGGTAGGAGGTCCGCCGTGCGTTCTGCGTACGTCGCCGCGCTAGCGCTGCTCGCCGCCTGTGGGTCCAAGGCCGACATCGTCATTCAAGGCGGGCCGGTCTGGACCGGTCTCTCAACCGGCCGCGGCCGGCCCGGTGCGGTCGCGACCCTAGGCGACAAGATCCTCGCGGTCGGCGATTCGGCTGAGATCGCTCGCTACGTTGGTCCCAACACACGAGTCCTTCAGGCCAACGGCGGCCTGATCATGCCGGGATTCGCCGATGGCCACACGCATTTTGTCGACGGCGGCTTTCAGCTCGCCTCCGTGAATCTGCGGGACGCCGCCACGCCCCAGGAATTCGTACGCCGGCTGAAGGAGTACGCCGCGCACCTGAAGCCTGGCGAATGGATTCTGGGTGGCGATTGGGATCACACCTTGTGGCGCGGCGCGCCATTGCCGCGGCACGAGTGGATCGATTCAGTCACGCCGAATAACCCCGTCTTCCTCAGCCGCCTCGACGGGCACATGGCTTTAGCGAACGCTGCCGCGATGCGCGCGGCGAAAGTCACCAGCGCGACGCGCGCGCCCGTGGGCGGCGAAATGCCCCGCGATGCGCGCGGTGAGCCCACCGGCATTTTCAAAGACAATGCCGAAGGTCTGATCGACGCGGCCATCCCGGCGCCTTCCGCCGAGCAGGAAGACTCCGCCGTGGCGCGCGCGCTCGCGCATGCCGCGTCGCTCGGCGTCACGGCAACCGGAAACATGTCCGCCTCCTGGGCCAATCTTGCCGCCTACAAGCGCATGGAGCGCGCCGGCCGGATGACGGTCCGGGTCTTTCTCTATCTCCCGATCGACCAGTGGCACGCCGTCGCCGATAGCGTGCGTAACGGCGCGGGCGACGATTGGGTGCGAATCGGCGGCGTGAAGGGATACATGGACGGCTCGGCGGGGTCGCGGACCGCGTTCTTCTTTGAACCGTTCTCGGACTCAGCGGGATATTACGGGTTGATGCGTCAACCGGAAGCCGAGATGCGCGCGTGGGTCGGCGCGGCGGACTCGGCCGGTCTCCAGATTGCCGTGCACGCGATCGGCGATCGTGCCAACGCGATCATTCTCGCGATTTACGACAGCGTCACCCACGCGCACGGCGTGCGCGACCGGCGCCTCCGCGTGGAGCACGCGCAACATCTGCGGCCTCAGGAGATCCCCCTCTTTGGCCCCCGGCGCGTCGTGCCGTCGATGCAGCCCTACCACGCCATCGACGACGGCCGCTGGGTCGAGCAGCGCATCGGACCGGTGCGCATCAAGACGACGTACGCCTTCCGGACTTTGCTCGATACCGAGGCCCCGCTCGCCTTCGGCTCCGACTGGACCGTCGCACCGCTCGATCCGATGCTCGGGGTGTACGCGGCTGTGACCCGGCGAACCCTGGACGACAAGAATCCGGGCGGCTGGGTGCCGGAACAGAAGATCACCGTGGGAGAAGCGCTCCGCGCCTACACGTACGGCAACGCGTGGGCGACGTTCAACGAGCAGAAATGGGGAACGCTCGCGGTGGGGCGCTTCGCGGACGTCGTGGTGCTGGATCGCGACCCGTTCGCCGTGCAGCCGGAGTCACTGGGGACGATCAAACCCCGCTTTACCATCGCGGGCGGGAAGGTCGTGTATCAAAAGCCCTAGAAACCGGATTCGAGGCTATTTTCCAAGCCCATGGCGACGCGTTCTCGTTCTGTGAATAAAGCGGCACCTGCTGCCCGGCCGGCGAAAGCAGGCGCTGTCCTTTCGAAAGCCGATCTGCTCGACATGTATCGGCTGATGCTTCTGTCGCGCCGTATCGACGACAAGGAGATTCAGCTCAAGCGTCAAAATAAGATCTTCTTTCAGATATCAGGGGCTGGCCACGAGGCCGTCCTGGTCGCCGCCGGGAAGGCGTTGCGGCCGTCGTACGACTGGTTCTATCCCTACTACCGCGACCGCGCCCTCTGTCTCACCCTCGGCATGACGCCCACCGAGATGTTTCTCTCGGCCGTGGGCGCCGCCGACGATCCGAACTCGGGCGGACGGCAGATGCCGTCACATTGGGGTCACAAGCAGCTCAATATTGTCAGCCAATCGAGCCCGACCGGCACCCAGTTCCTCCAGGCCGTCGGCTGCGCCGAAGCCTGGCTGCGCTACGACCGGATCGACGACCTCAAAGACAAGCCGGACCATCGCGATGAGGTGGTCTACTGCTCCGCGGGCGACGGCACGACGAGCGAAGGGGAATGGTGGGAGGCGTTGAACAGCGCCAGCAACCTCAAGCTGCCGGTGCTGTTTCTGATCGAGGACAACAAGTACGCCATCTCGGTGCCGATCGAGGTGCAGACGGCCGGAGGATCGGTCTCGAAGCTCGTCAGCAACTTCCCGAACCTGCATCTGGAAGAGGTCGACGGCTGCGACCCGATCGCGTCATACGCGGCCCTCACGCGCGCGGCCGACTGGTGCCGCCAGCGAAAAGGACCGGCACTCGTCCACGCCCACGTGACGCGTCCCTACTCCCACTCGCTGTCCGATGACGAGATCCTCTACAAGCCGCCGCGCGAGCGCGATGAGGAAGCGAAACGCGACCCGGTGACGAGGTTCCCCAGGCAGTTACTCGACGAGGGTGTCGCGACCGAATCCGAGATCGAGGCGATCAAGGCCCAGGTCGAGGAGGAGATCCAGGTCGCCGCCGACATGGCCCTCGCGTCGCCGCAGCCCAAACCGGAAACCGCGCTGCAGTGGGTGTATTCGCCCGACGTCGATCCCACATCGGAGCAGTTCGACACCGAGGACGATCCGCATTTCACGGGCGAGCCCACGACGATGGTGGATCTGCTCAACGGCTGCATGAAGGACGAGATGACGCGCGATCCGCGTATCCTCGTGTTCGGCGAGGACGTCGCCGACGTCAGCCGCGTGCAGTACTTGAAGGAAGTGAAGGGCAAGGGCGGCGTCTTCAAGGTGACGTGGGGGCTGCAGCGCCAGTTCGGCGGCGACCGCGTGTACAATTCCCCCCTCGCCGAAGCCAACATCATCGGTCGAGCCGTCGGCCTCGCGACCCGGGGCCTCAAGCCCGTCGTGGAAATCCAGTTCTTCGACTACATCTGGCCGGCCTATCACCAGCTCCGCAATGAGCTCGCGACCATTCGCTGGCGTTCGAGCAACGCCTTCAGTGCCCCGGTCGTCGTGCGCGTCACCTACGGTGGCTACCTGAAAGGCGGCTCGGTGTATCACTCGCAGACGGGCGCCGTGGTCTTCACGTCCGTCCCGGGGCTGCGCGTCATCTGTCCGTCCACGGCCCTCGACGCCAACGGCCTGCTGCGCACTGCCATCCGCTGCGACGATCCCGTGCTGTTCCTCGAACACAAGCACCTCTACCGCCAGACCTACAACAAAGCCCCGAATCCCGGCCCCAACTTCATGATCCCGTTCGGCAAGGCGAAGGTCGTCCGGGAAGGAACGGGCTTGACCGTCGTGACGTACGGCGCGGTCGTGCAGCGCGCGCTCGTCGCCGCCAAGGAGCTCGACGAGAAGGACGGTGTCAGCGTCGAGGTGATCGATCTGCGCTCGCTGTCGCCGGTGGATTGGGAAACGATCGAGACGTCGGTCCGGAAGACGAACAAGGTGATCGTCGCGTACGAAGACGCCCTCTCCTGGGGCTACGGCGCCGAGATCGCCGCCCGGATCGCCGATCAATGCTTCCCCTGGCTCGACGCGCCGGTCAAGCGCGTCGCCTCCACCGACACCTTCGTAGGGTACGCGCCCGCCCTCGAGGACTACATCCTGCCACAGGTGGAGGATCTCGCGCAGGCGATGCGCGAGCTGCATGCGTTCTAAGCCGGCCCTCCTCTACAGCATCCTCTTCTTTCTCTCGGGCGCGACCGGCCTGGTGTACGAGCTGCTGTGGGTCCGCGTCCTCTATCAATCGTTCGGCTCGACAATTCAATCCGTCACAACCGTCGTCGCGGCGTATATGGGCGGCCTCGGTCTGGGCGCCTGGTTGTTTGGCCGGATCACGGACCGCTCGCCACGGCCCGCCGCGCTGTACGGCAAGCTCGAGATCGCCATTGGGGTGTTCGGCATCATCTCGCCGCTCGTGCTCGGCCTCGCGCATTGGATCTACCTCGGCACCGCCGGTGCTCTTGCGCTCGGCAGCGCCGCCAGCGTGGCGCTACGGTTTGGACTCGCCGCGCTGGTCCTGCTGATTCCCACCACGCTCATGGGTGGGACGCTGCCAGTGCTGACGCGAGCGCTGATGGGCGACGATCGAGGCTTGCTCAAGCCATCGCTCGGACGCCTGTATGGCTTGAACACGCTCGGCGCGATGATTGGGACGGCCCTCGCCGGATTTGTCTTGATCGAGCTGGTAGGTGTGCGTGCTTCGCTGTGGACGACCGCCGCGATCAACCTGGCGATCGGTGCCGCGGCGATCGTACTGGGTCGCGAGCAGAGCTTGGCTGACCCCGGGCGCAAGCCCGGGGAGGGCCAAGGCCTGCCCACCTCTCGCGATCACCTTCACAACCTCGCGCTCGCGCTGTTGGCCCTCACAGCCTTCGCGTCACTCCTCGACGAAATCGCCTGGACTCGAGTGCTGATCATGGTCGTCGGCGGGTCGACCTACGCGTTTACCCTGATTCTGCTGGTGTTTCTCCTGGGCATCGGCCTGGGCAGCATCATCGTTGCTCGGCGTAGTGCTCCGCGCCTAGATACCGCCGTCAACGCGGCGCTCGCCCAGGGGATCACCGGAATTGGTGCCGCGCTCCTGTTCGTGTTCTTTGGATTCCTGCCGTCCTACATCATCGCGGTGTTCCAGATCGCGGACCTGAGCGCCGCGGCGCGGCTTTTCCTGATGGGCGTCGCCGTCGGCGCGGTGGTGCTCATCCCGGCGATTGGAATGGGCATGACGTTCCCCTTGCTCACCGACCTCACGGCTCGCGAGCGTGAGGCCCGCGGGGCGGACGTCGGTGCTGCCTACGCGCTCAACACGCTCGGCAGCATCCTCGGCGCCGTGTTGACCGGCTTTGTGCTCATCGTGGCGCTGGGAACACAGACAACGCTGCGCCTCGGACTCATCGTCAACGGCATCGCCGCGCTGGCGCTCGCGGTGCTCGCCTCACGCGGCATCGCGGAGGGCTCGGCGGAAGACCGGCGGATCCGCGCGCGCGTGTTGACGGCGGGAGGTCTCGGCACAGTGGCGCTGCTCGCGGCCGTGGCCGCCCCCGGCTGGAGCACGCGCCTGATCGACCTGGGGCCCACGATCTACGCGCGCCAGCCCATGGATCAGGCAGCGCGGCGGCGGTTTCTCGAACACCGCGGGGTGCGGCAGCTCGCCTTCCGAGAGGGGCCGAACGCGACCGTTAGTGTGTGGGAGGGCGAGACCGGGCGGTCGCTGCGCGTCAACGGGAAGGTCGATGCGTCTGATCGCGGCGACATGGACACGCAGATCATGATCGGCCTGGCCCCGATCGTCGCACATCCCGCCGCCACATCCGCGTTCTTGATCGGTCAGGGCACCGGCGTGACGACGCGCGTGCTCGCGACCGTGCCCGGCATGACTCGCGTGAAGGTGGTCGAGATCGAGCCCGCCGTCCTGGCGATGGACAGCCTCTTTCACCCGGTCAACGACCGCGTCCTTTCCCGCCCCAACGTACATGTGGTCGTGGACGATGCGCGCAGCGCCCTGCAGCTCGATCGCGAGCGCTACGATGTGATCGTGTCCGAGCCCTCCAATCCGTGGATCGCGGGCATCGCGACGCTGTACACGCCGGAGTTTTTCCGCATCGCCAAGGCGCGGCTCGCCGACGACGGCGTGTTCTGCCAATGGATCCAGCTGTACCAGCTGCCGCTCCCCATTGTCGCCGGCATCGTGCGCTCCCTGCACCAGGTGTTCCCCCACGTGAACGTGTGGTTCGGCGGCACCGCCGATCTGGTGGTCCTGGCGTCGTCCCGCCCGATCACCTACGACCGGACGTGGCTTGCGCAACTCATCGGTCCAGGCGGCCAGCTTCAGGCGCTGAGCAGAGAGTGGCTCAGCATCGACGGGCCGGACCAATACTTTGGCCGGCAGCTGCTGGGTGACTCGGGAGTTGCGCGCCTCATCGCCCGTGCGACCTTCGGACACAGCGACGACCGGCCTCGCCTCGAATTCGTCGCGGCCCGCCGCTTTCTCGATCCCGGCGCGGCGGCGAACGCCGTGTTTGACTCGCTGGTGCAACTTGGGACCCGCGAAACCGGCGCGTCTCCCTTCACGCTCTTACGGATTCTCGCGGCGCGCCGCAGCGATGCCGGCCTGCTGCCCTATCTCGACGCGGCGCGGCGCGCCCAGCCCGACGAAGCGGAATGGAGCGTGCGCAGCGCCGGAGTTCGGCTGGCGCTGGGCGACACGGCGCAAGCCGATTCGCTGCTCGGCGTGGCGATGGCTCGGCATACTGGAGCGGACGCACTCCAGATGCGTGCCCTGCTCGCCGCCGCGCGCAGCAAGCCGTTCGCTGCGTCCGCCTTGCGGGACGCGCTGGCCGCCGGCGCCGACACCGCCCAGATACGCGCCGCGATGTCGTTGCTGGCCGTTCGAGGCTCCCGCTGGGCCGAAGCAGCGTCCCAGGCGGGCGGCGCCTTGGCCGCTGCGCAGGGGACCTTTCGCCATCCGTTCCCCGGCGAATTCCTGTCGCAGGCCCTCGGGCAGATCGCGTTGGACGCGCCGGCGCAGCTTGCGGACAGCGTGCTGCGCTACGCGGCTGCGCGGCGCCGGGGGTCGGCCCGCTATCTCGAATTGGCGGCGGTTGCGGCACTCCGGGCGGGCCGGTGTGAAGATGCTGCCGCAGGTTTCGTGGAGCTACTCGACTTCGCGCTGCAGCGGGAGAACGGCCCTGCCCTGGTGCGCGAGTGTTGGGCCAGTCAGGATTCTACGGCGAGGACCGGGGCCGCTGGCCACGGGGCGGCGAGAAGGGCGCAGGAGAAGCACTGAGGACGTCGCGGATCTCGCTGGCGGCCTCGATGACATGATCCACGTCCCGCGACAGCGCCCGCGCCTGTTGCGTGGCATTCGTCAGATCGCCCAGCACCGCCGCCACTCCCGCCGAGCGCAGCCGCAGTAGGTCGAAGCGCACGTTCTGCATCGCCAGCACACACGACTCGATTTGCTCCTCGACGCGCTTGCGGCGGGACAGGAGATCGGTCAACGCCTGACGCTGGCGGTCGAGTAAACTGAGCTGGCGTTCGCGCTCCGTTCCTTCTTCATGATGCTTCACCGCTTCAATGCGCAGTTCGATCCGGGCCACGGCGCCGTCATCCACGTCGGCGCTCATGCTGTGCAGCATTCGGGCGAGGTCCTCGGCGCGCTTCAGGAGTGCGTCGACCGTGACCACCACATCCGGAAGCAGCTTCCGCTCCGACGCCGGCACGCGGTCCATGATCTTGAGGATCGCCTCCCGGTCGTTACGGGCCAGGCGCACGGTGTCGACGTG
>DASWDA010000062.1:0-4391 GCA_036395695.1 Gemmatimonadales bacterium | reverse complement strand
AGCTTCGAGATGCCCCGGCCCCCAAAAGCAGAAGAACGCACGATTCTCCTTGACGCCCGCGCGATGTCGCGGGCGTTGCAGCGTATGGCCGTGGAAATCGTCGAGCAGGCGCACGGGACGGACGACCTGGTCCTGATCGGCATCCAGCGCCGCGGCGTCGAGCTGGCCGCACGCATCGCCACATTTATCGAAAAAGAAGAAGGGGCCGCCGCCGCGCTCCCCCGCGGCGCGCTCGACATCACGCTGTACCGCGATGATCTCGAGACCGTCGGGCCCAAACCCGTGATCGGTGAGACGCACATTCCCGGCGATCTCACCGACAAACACGTGGTGATCGTGGACGACGTGCTCTACACCGGCCGCACCATCCGCGCCGCGCTCGATGAGCTGGCCGACTTCGGCCGCCCCAAACGGATCTCGCTCTGCGTGCTGGT
This sequence comes from Gemmatimonadales bacterium, assembly GCA_036395695.1. Lineage (GTDB taxonomy): Bacteria > Gemmatimonadota > Gemmatimonadetes > Gemmatimonadales > GWC2-71-9 > 20CM-2-65-7. The sequence goes on along the minus strand of DASWDA010000062.1, from coordinate 3,957 downwards.
GGACCGCGGCGGGCGCGAGCTGCCGATTCAAGCCGATATCGTCGGAAAGGCCGTCAAGACGGCGTCCGGCGAGCGCGTGGATGTGCTGGTGGAGGAGCTGGACGGCCGCGATCAGGTGGATGTCATCCGATGACGGCCGCGCCCACGCTCGGTAAGGATCTGACGGGTCTCGAGCACATGACGCCCGAGCAGATCCGGCTCATTCTCGACACGGCCGAGCCGTTCAAGGAAGTCTCGGAACGTCCAATCAAGAAAGTGCCGGCGCTGCGCGGCAAGACCATCGTCAACCTCTTCTTCGAAGCCTCGACCCGCACGCGCATCTCGTTCGAATTCGCCGAGAAACGGCTGTCGGCGGATACGGTGAACGTCGCCGCGAGCGGGTCGTCCGTCTCCAAGGGCGAGACGCTGGTCGATACCGCGCGCAACCTCGAGGCGATGCGGATCGACATGGTCGTGATCCGCCATCCGTCGTCGGGTGCAGCCGAGTTTCTGGGCGATCGCATCGCCTCCAACGTCATCAACGCCGGCGACGGCAAGCACGAGCACCCCACGCAGGCGTTGCTCGACCTGCTGACGATCCGCGACAAGCACGGCAAGATCGAGGGCCTCAAGGTCTGCCTCGTCGGCGACGTGCTGCACTCGCGCGTCGCGCGGTCGAATCTCTGGGGCCTCACCAAGCTCGGCGCCGAGGTGGCGGTGTGCGGACCGTGGACGTTGCTGCCGCGCGGCATTGAGGAGCTGGGCGTGAAGGTGTTCGGACGCATCGAAGAGGCGATCGAGTGGGCCGACGTGCTGAACGTCCTGCGGCTGCAGCTCGAGCGGATGGAGAAGGGCTTCATCCCCAGCCTGCGCGAGTACTACCGCGTGTTCGGCGTGACGCCGGAGCGGCTCGAGCGCGCGGGCCGGGACATCACGATCATGCATCCCGGACCGATGAATCGGGGCGTCGAAATCGATTCGCGGGTGGCGGACGGACCCCACAGCATCATTCTCGATCAGGTGACCAACGGCGTCGCGGTCCGCATGGCGGTGCTGTATCTGCTCGCCGGCGGCCGGGCCGAGCTGGCCGACGCCGCGAAACGGGGAGGCGGCGAGTGACGCAGCCGATCCTGCTCCAGGGTGGGCACGTGATCGACCCGAGCCGCGACTTGGATCAGGCCGCTGACGTGCTGATACAGGACGGCAAGATCGCGGGCGTGGGCCGCGGCCTCGGGACGCCGGACGGCGCCATCGTGCGCAACGTGAAAGGCAAAGTCGTGACGCCTGGCCTCGTGGACCTGCACGTGCATCTCCGCGAGCCCGGCAACGAAGACGAGGAGACCGTGGCGAGCGGCGCGCGCGCGGCCGCGGCGGGCGGATTCACGGCGATCTGTGCCATGCCGAATACCGATCCCGTGACCGACAACCAGGCGGCCGTCGGGTTCATCGTACGGCAGTCGGGCCGGGCCGGGCTCGCGCGCGTGCATCCGATCGGCGCGGTGTCGATCGGCCAAAAGGGCGAGCGGCTCGCCGAGTTCGGCGAGATGGTGAGCGCCGGCGCCGTGGCCGTGTCCGACGACGGCCGGCCGGTCGTCTCCAGCCACTTGATGCGGACGGCGCTCGAGTATGCGCGGACGTTCAACATCCCCGTGGCCGATCACTGTGAGGATCCGACGCTCGCCGCGAGCGGCGTCATGCACGAAGGTCTGGTCTCCACCCGGCTCGGTTTGAAGGGCATTCCGGCGGCCGCCGAAGCGATCATGGTGGCGCGCAATGTGTTGCTGGCTGAGCTGACGGGTGGGCACGTGCATCTCTGCCATATGTCCGCGCGCGGATCGGTCGCCATCATCCGCGAGGCGAAGGAGCGCGGCATTCGCGTGACGGCGGAAGTGACGCCGCATCATCTCACGCTGACCGACTACGCCTGCGAGGAGTACGACACGCACGCCAAAATGAATCCGCCGCTGCGCGAGGCGGCCGATGTCGCGGCGCTGCGCGGCGCGCTGAAAGACGGTGTAATCGACTGCATCGCCTCCGACCACGCGCCGCACGCCTACGATGAAAAGGAAGCGGCGTTCGACGACGCGCCGTTCGGCGTCGTCGGACTCGAGACCGCGTTCGCCGTGGCGCACACGGAGCTGGTGGAAGGCGGCGTCTTCGTACTGCCCGAGCTCGTCCGGCGGATGAGTACCGAGCCGGCCCGCGTCTTTCACTTGGCGGGAGGGACGCTCGCGCCGGGAGCCGTCGCCGACGTTGCCGTGTTCGATACCACGGCGAAGTGGTCCGTCGATCCCACGACCTTTCACTCCAAGAGCCGCAACACGCCGTTCGCCGGCCGCGCGCTCACGGGGCGCGCGGTGCTCACCATCGTCGCGGGCGCGATCGTCCACGAGCTGTGAGCCGAGCAACGGTGGCTCCGCGCATGGCGCTGTGCTGCCGGCAACTCGCAGCACACGGATTGATCGCCGGGCGCGACGGCAACCTCTCGGTGCGCCTCGGCGCGGACCGCGTGCTCGTGACGCCCAGTGGATTCATCAAGTCGCTCGTGACGGCGGCCGACATGGTTGAAGTCGATCTCGCGGGAAAGCCGCGCCGGAAGAGCGCTCGCAAGCCTACCAGCGAGTTGGACTTACACTTGCGCATCCTGCGCCATCGCCCCGACGTTCAGGCCGTGGTGCACGCGCATCCTCCTGCCGCTACAGGCTTTGCCGTTGCGGGCCAAGAGATTCCGGGCAATTTGTTGCCGGAGCTTATCTTCGTGGTAGGGCCGGTGCCGCTCGTCCCCTTCGGCATGCCAGGGACGCCGGAGCTGGGCGACCGGGTCGTGCCCTACCTCGTCGGGAAACACCATCGGGCGCTGCTGCTCGCGAATCACGGTGCCGTGACGATGGGGAAGACGCTCGACGAGGCCTGGATCCGCATGGAGAGCCTCGAGCACTCGGCGCGGATCATTACGGCGGCGCGCGCGGTGGGTGAGCCGAAGCCGCTGACCGTTCAGGCTGTCGAACGACTACAGTGAGAGAGGGATGGCTAAAGGATCGTCCAAGAGCGCGGCCGCGATCGAGCGGCTGCTGGAAGAGCGTCGTCAGTACGAGGCATGGCTTGCGCGCATCAAGGCGACGGCCGACTCGGTGTCGGACGACGTGCGCACGCGCGTGAAGGCCGACTACGAGGCGCGGCTCAAGGCCGTCATGGAAGAGCTCAGGTCGCACGCCGACGCCGCGCGCCAGCTCGTCGCGCAGCGGAAGGAGACGCTGCGCGAGCTCCAGAAGAAAGAAAAGGAGGCGGCAGAACGTCTCGCGGAGACCGAGCTGCGGCACGAGGTCGGCGAATACGACGAAGCGCAGTGGGCGCAGGTGCACAAGGACGCCCTCGCCGACCTCGGCGCCGTGCGTGACGAGCTGATGGGAATCGAGCGCGACATCACGCGGCTCGTGGAGCTGGATGCGCTCGTGAAGGTGAAGCCGGCACCGCCCGCGCCGCCGCCCTCGCGTAATGTGGCCGAGGAGCTGACGCTGACGCCATCGCCGGCCCCCAAAGGGCCTGAGAAGCGCAAGACGCCGTTCGACGAGCTGGCGTTCCTCAAATCGGTAACGGAAGACGATAAGAACGCGCCCTCACCGCGGCGTGCGAGCGGTGGGCAGTACCAGCCCGACGACCTCCAGGACGCCGCACATCTCGCGCCGGTCGACGAGGACGCCCCCGTCGAGAAGACGCTCAGATGCAAAGAATGCGGAACGATGAATCTGGCGACGGAGTGGTACTGCGAAAAATGTGGCGGGGAATTGGCGGCGATGTAATTACGCCGTCGCTTTTGCGCGCAACCGTTTCACCAGAGCCGCGAGGCGTGACTTCTGCCGCGCGGCGTTGTTTTTGTGGATCAGCCCCTTGCGGGCGGCGCGGTCGAGCACGCTGGCGGCGAGCATGTACGCTGCCGCGGCGGCATCGGCGGTAGCAGCGGCGCGCACGTGCTTCAGC
>DASWDA010000061.1:0-3726 GCA_036395695.1 Gemmatimonadales bacterium | reverse complement strand
GCCGCTGGGACCTTGGCATGCTTGGCGAGGGCTGCGATCTCCTCACGGGTATGCGGCAGGAATTCGTGCAGCGGGGGGTCAAGCAGCCGGATTGTGACCGGCAGCCCATCCATGACTTCGAAAATCCCCTCGAAGTCGCGGCGCTGAATCGGCAGCAGTTTCGCCAGCGCCTTGCGGCGGCCCGCCTCGTCCGTCGCGACGATCATCTCCCGCATGAGCGTGATACGGTCACCCTCGAAGAACATGTGCTCGGTGCGGCAGAGCCCGATCCCCTCGGCGCCGAATTCGCGCGCCCGCCGCGCATCGGCCGGAATGTCGGCGTTGGCGCGCACCCGCATCCGACGCTTCGCGTCCGCCCACGCCATGAGGCGGTCGAACTCTTTCCCCGCTTTGGGGGTGACGAGCTTCGCGGCTCCGAGGATGACGCGCCCCGTCGTCCCATCGACGGTAATCACCTGACCACGCTTGACCGCACGGCCATTCACGCGGAATCGCCCGGCGGACGGATCGACGTCCAGCTCTTTCGCGCCCACGACGCAGGTCTTGCCCATGCCGCGCGCCACGACCGCCGCGTGGCTCGTCATTCCGCCCCGCGCGGTGAGGATAGCGCGCGCCGCCACGATACCATGGTAGTCCTCGGGCGACGTCTCGGGGCGCACGAGGATCACATCGTGGCCTTTGTGCTTGAGGGTCTCGGCTTCGTCGGCATCGAACACGACCTCGCCGGTCGCCGCCCCCGGCGAGGCGGGCAATCCCTTGGCGAGCACGGTGACGCTCGCTTTGGGATCGACCATGGGATGAAACAGCTGATCGAGATCCTGGGGAGGGACGCGCTGCACGGCCTCGTCTTCGGTGATCAGCCCTTCTGCGACCATCTCCACGGCGGAGCGCACGGCGGCCATGCCCGTGCGCTGCGCTCGCCGCGTCTGCAGCATGTAGAGCTGGCTATGCTCGAACGTGAATTCGACGTCCTGCACATCCTTGAAATGCTTCTCGAGTTTGGTCGCCAGGCGGTCGAGCTCGCGGTAGATCTTGGCGAGTTTGCCGCGCTTCATTCTCTGGATCGACTCGGGCGTACGTGCGCCGGAGACCACGTCCTCGCCCTGCGCGTTGGTCAGCACGTCGCCGTTCAACACGTGCTCGCCGGTGCTGCAGTCGCGCGTGAACGCCACACCCGTGCCGCAGTCGTCCCCCATGTTGCCATAGACCATCGCGACGATGTTCACGGCGGTCCCCAGACTGTCGGGGATCCCGTTGACCTGGCGGTAATCCTTGGCGCGGCGCGTGTTCCAACTCTTGAAGACCGCCTCGATGGCGCCCCACAGCTGCTCGTGCGGATCGTCGGGGAACGGGCGGCCCGTGCGCTTCTTCACGATCGTCTTGAAGTCGTGCACCAGGTCATGGAGATCGTCAGCGGGCAGATCGATGTCGCGTTTGACCTTGCGGCGCGTTTTTGCCTTGTCGAGCTCTTCCTCGAACGGATCCTTGCCGAGATCGAAGACGACGTCGCCATACATCTGCACGAAGCGGCGATAGGAGTCGTACGCGAAGCGTGGGTTCTTGGACCCGGCGATCAACCCCTCGACCGTCTGGTCGTTGAGGCCGAGGTTGAGAATCGTCTCCATCATGCCCGGCATCGAGACGGCGGCGCCCGAACGCACCGAGACCAGCAGCGGATTCTTGGCGTCGCCGAACCCCTTCTTAGTGACGCGCTCCAGATGCTTCAGGTGCCGATCGACCTCGGCGCGGAGCGCGGGCGGAAATGTCCCTTCGGCGACGTAGGCGATGCAGAGTTTGGCGGAGATCGTAAAGCCGGGAGGGACGGGCAGGCCGAGGTTGGCCATTTCGGCGAGGCCGGCGCCTTTCCCGCCCAGGATGTCACGCATCGCGGCGGAGCCATCGGCGCGGCCGTTGCCGAAGAAATAGACGTGGCGTTCAACGGACATACGGCGATTATGGCGCCCAAAACGCCGGGGGGGTAGGGGCACGCGATGTTGGTAGGGGCGCAGCATGCTGCGCCCCTACATTCGCGTAGTCACAGACGGTATATACAGTTCTGTCTAATTCTCGCTGGGGCGGAGGCGATCATGCGGAAGTGGCTGCGACGCGTTCGCGGTGCACTCGGGATGGGTTTCACGTGGGCAGCGGCATGGTTCGCTGTGGGCTTCGTGCCGCGTTGGGTGTTCGGCGTCTCTACCGACCTCCCGCTCCCTCTTCTTTTTGGTGGACTCGGCTTCATTGCCGGGGTCACATTCTCCGGGCTCCTCGCGCTGACCGAGGGCCGTCGCAGGCTCGATCAGTTGTCGCTTCCGCGCGTTGCGGCGTGGGGCGCCATAGGCGGCGTTCTGCTCTCGGCCCTCTTCGTCACGGGCGCATCGCTTGGCTGGGGTGAGGTGCTGGCGATCAGCACCACGTTCGCCCTTGCGTCCGCCGTTTCCGCCTCCGGCTCGCTCGCTCTGGCCGGGCGAGCGATAAGGCAAGAATTGGCCGACAGCCGTGGGGATACCGCCGAGGCCGACAAACTGCTTGGAGGCGGCACCTAAGTCTTCAATGGTCCCGCGACCTTGTAAGCATTTAGGATGATGCCGGACGGAAAGGCTCTCGAGTTGAGGAGCTCGAACGTGCGTCCAGGGGTTCGCTCCGCAAAGAAGCGCTTCCCTGTGCCCACCAGGATCGGATAGACGGCCAGCAGGACTTCATCCGCGAGCCCATGCTCGAGCAGCGGCGATGTCAGCGTGGAGCTGCCCCAGAGGATGAGGGTCGGGCCGTCCTGCGACTTGAGGCGGCGAAGCCCCAAGACGATGTCCGGTCCGACGCCCTCGAACGGTCCCCATGCAAGACTTTCCGGACGGTGTGTCGCGACATATTTCGTTGCTGCATTGAGGCCGTCCGCCATCGGACTGCTTGGCGCCTTGGGCCAGAAGCCCGACCACAGATCATAGGTGCGACGACCAAGCAGCAGGTCGAAGCGCTCGCCCTGCGCGGCAATGATCGCATCCCGGCCAGCGGGGGACCGATAGGGCGCGGTCCAGTCGCTGTAGGGGAAATCGCCGTCATCGGCGGAGTGCTGGATCACGCCGTCCAGCGAGATGTGTTCGATGATTTTGAGCTTTCTCATTTGAGCTCCGCCGGCATCGGGAAGCGTTTTTGCATCCACGCCTGCCACCGCGGTGTCTCACGGGCGACGGTGGCTTCGGCGTGGTCGCCGTACAGGTAGACGTTCATCGCCACCATGGTCGGGCCACCGCCGGGGAAGCTGAAGGTGCCGAGGGCCGCGACGCCTGGACCCGGCCTGTCGAGCCGCAACAGGGCGTCGTACGGCTTCTCGGTGATGTACTCCACGACGCCGCGGAGCGCCGGCGCACCGGCGGGCGCCACCCAGGGCTGTGCGACGCTCGCGCCCTTGAGCCCCAATGCCACGGTCATCGCTTCCCAGGCCTCCGCTTCGGTTCCCGCGAAGGGAGCCACGAACTGCGTGAGTGTCGAGCGTTGGCCGCGGAAGTGCGTGAGATAGAGCATCAGGGTGCGCAGGAAACCCGCGAATACGAACTTGGCGCCTTCGAGCTGGTTGTCCCATTCGTCCGTGCTCGCGAACAGGCTGTAGACGATGCGGACGACACACACGCCACCCGCGCGCGCTTCAACGCTCCACTCGGTGGCGAGGGGCGGCGCGCCACCCCAGCTTTCGCCCTGCGCGGTAAACGTCCGCGGCGGATCCCAGGCCGT
>DASWDA010000060.1:0-9013 GCA_036395695.1 Gemmatimonadales bacterium | reverse complement strand
CACCGCGCCCATCGCGTGTTCGCGCACGCCGTAATGGAAGTTGCGGCCGGCGTCGCCACCTTTGATCTCCGTGTTGTTCGAGCCGGTGAGATCCGCCGACCCGCCGATCAGCTCGGGGAGCTTTGCGGCGAGCGCGTTCAGGACTTTGCCGGAGGCCGCGCGGGTTGCTTGCGCGTCCTTCGGGCCGAAGACCGGCAGCGCCGCGTCCCACCCGGCCGGCAGCCGGCCGGCGATCCGGCGTTCCAGCTCGGCGGCCAGGTCGGGGTGCGCCGCGCGGTAGGCATCCCATTTCTTGCGCCAGTCGGCTTCCAGCCGAGCGCCCCGGGTCCGCGCGCGGCGCCAATGCGCGAGCGCCTCGTCTGGGACGTAGAAGGGCTCGAGCGATGGCCAGCCGAGGTTCTGCTTCGTGGCTTTCACTTCGTCGACGCCCAGCGGCGCGCCGTGCGCGTCGGCGGTGTCCTGCTTGTGCGGGCTGCCCCACGCGATGTGGGTCCGCACGATGATGAGCGACGGGCGGTCGGTGACGCGCTTCGCCTGCGTGATTGCGTCATCGATCGCGTCCAGATCGTTGCCATCGGCGATTCGCTGCACGTGCCAGCCGTAGGACTCGAACCGCTTGGCGGTGTCATCGGAGAACGCGAGCTCGGTGGAGCCGTCGATCGTGATGCGATTGTCGTCGTAGAACCCGATCAACTTGCCGAGCTTCAGATGACCCGCGAGCGAGCACGCCTCGTGCGAGATGCCCTCCATCAGATCACCGTCGGACGCAAGGAAGTAGGTGTGGTGATCGACGATGCTGTGTCCGGGGCGGTTGAAGAGTTCCGCGAGCTGTGCTTCCGCGATCGCCATACCGACCGCGTTTCCCGTCCCCTGACCGAGCGGTCCCGTCGTCGCCTCGACGCCGGGCGTGACGCCGTGCTCCGAGTGCCCAGGGGTGCGGCTGCCCCATTGCCGGAACTGCTTGATGTCGTCCAGCGTCAGGTCGTACCCCGTGAGGTAGAGGACGCTGTAGAGCAACATGCAGGCGTGGCCGGCCGACAGGACGAACCGATCGCGGTCCAGCCATTCAGGGTTCGCGGGATTGTAGCGCAGATGCTGCTGCCACAGGACATACGCGAGCGGCGCCAGCGCCATCGCCGTTCCAGGATGCCCCGAGTCCGCTTGCTGCACCGCGTCCATCGCGAGCGTGCGGATCGTGTTGATGCAGAGTTGGTCGAGACCCTTCGCCCGCTCCACGCGAGCCACGGTTTCGGTCACAGCAGGCCGGACTTGGCGGCTTGCCAGAGTTTGGTCAGCCGGTCGAAGCCATCGACCAGCATCTCGACCTGTTGTGGGGAGGGCGACGCCTGGGCGGCGGTCTTCAGCTCTTCAACCAGCTTGGGCATTTCACGCCGCCCTTGCTTCAAGCTCTCGATTCCAATTTGAATCAGCAGATCCATGATCTTCTGACGCGCGGCCGGATCCTTCGGAACCTGCCACAAGAACTCGGCCGTCTGTTTCCCATCGGCACACATCTGGCCGAGCGCATCCATGAGCGGCTGACGCGACGGACGGGGTGCTTTTGGATCATTCATCGGAGTAGATAATCTAACATTGCCGGAGCGTTTGAATGCCTCTAGCTTGCGGTCCCATGCTGCTCATGCTGCTGCCCGCGCTCCTGCAAGCCATCCCCGCGGACTCTGGCGAAGTGCACCTGCGCAACATTCGGCAGTTGACCTTTGGCGGCCAAAACGCCGAGGCCTATTTCTCGCACTCGGGGCGCCAAATCATTTTCCAGCGGCAGGAGGCGGACTCCGGGTGCGATCAGGAGTTCGTGATGAATGTCGACGGCACCGGGCTGCGGCGCGTGTCGAATGGCAGGGGCCGGACGACCTGCGGCTACTTCTTCGACGACGACCGCAGAATCTTCTACGCCACGACCCAGCACGCCGGCGCCGCGTGTCCCCCGCGCCCTGACTATTCCAAGGGATACGTCTGGGCGCTGTACGATTACGACATCTACGTCGCGAATGCGGACGGCCAGGGAGCGCGGCGCATCACGAATAATCCCCGTTACGACGCCGAGGGGACGCTCTCACCAGACGGCAACACGATCGTCTTCACCTCGCTCCGCAACGGCGACCTCGACATCTACACGATGAGCGTGGATGGCCGGCACCTCAAGCGGCTGACGCACACGCTCGGCTACGACGGCGGACCGTTCTTTTCTCCGGACGGCAAGCAGATCGTCTACCGCGCCTGGCATCCGGAGACGGCCACTGACTCCGCGGACTACCGGGCCCTGATCGCGCAGAACCTGGTGCGGCCGGTGCGGATGGAGATCTGGGTGATGGATGCCGACGGCTCGCATCCGCACAAGGTCACCAACCTTGGCGGCGCAAGCTTCGCTCCCTATTTCCACCCCGACGGCAAGCGCATCATTTTCGCTTCCAACTACAAGAACCCGCGCTCCCGCAACTTCGATCTGTATGTGATCAACGCCGACGGCGAGGGGTTGGAGCAGATCACGACGAACGTCGAGTTCGACGCCTTCCCGATGTTCTCGCCGGACGGGCATCAGCTCGTGTGGGCGTCGAACCGGAACGGGAAGGTTCAGGGTGAGACCAACATCTTCATCGCCGACTGGGTCGCACAGCCGTGAATCCCCCCCAACCTCCCCCCTCCTCGGCAAACCTTCCGAAACCTCCGGCTCCGCCGAAGACGGTGAAGGAGGAGGCCATCGCCTGGCTCAAGGCGATTGGTGTGGCGTTGCTGATCTGGATCGTGCTGCGGTCGTATCTCGTCGAGGCATTTCGGATTCCGTCCGGGAGCATGGAGAACACGCTCCTCACCGGCGACTTCTTGTTCGTGGACAAGGCGGTGTTTGGCGGCGAGCTCGAAATCCCCTTGATCGGCATTCACTGCTGCCGGCTGCCGTCCTTCGGGAGCCCGCAGCGCGACCACGTGGTGGTGTTTCGCTCGGTCGAAGACTCGACACCCGACCTGAATATCGTGAAGCGTCTGATCGGCATGCCGGGCGACACGCTGCAGATGGTGCACGACACCGTCATTCGGAACCGGCAGCGCCTGGACGAGCCGTACGCGCTGCACACCGCCCTGACGCCCGCTCCCGATTCGCAGTACTGGGGCCAGATCAGAGCGTTGCAGCTGCCGCAGTACATCGGCAAGGACCCCGATCGTTACAGGCCGACGACCCACGACTGGGGCCCGATCGTGGTGCCGCCACAGCACTACTGGGTGATGGGGGACAATCGCGACGAATCCTACGACAGCCGCTACTGGGGGTTCTTGCCGCGCGAGCACATCCGCGGGCGGCCGCTGTTCATCTATATGAGCGTCGCCACGCACCCGTTTCGCATTCGCTGGAACAGGCTATTTCGACACCCTTCGTAGTCGTCGGTTCTCGGTCGTCGGTTATCGGTACCGATGACCGATGACCGATCACTTGTATCGGTAGGTTATGCGACCCCGGGTGAGATCATACGGCGACAAATCGACCGCCACCCGGTCGCCCTGAAGGATGCGGATGTAGTTCTTCCGCATCTTCCCGCTCACGTAGGCCAGGACTTCGTGTCCATTTTCGAGTTTTACGCGGAACGTCGTGTTCGGCAGGACTTCGGTGACGGTCCCCATCATCTGGATGGCGTCACCAGCCACGTGTACTCTCGCTCATAAGCTCCTTGGATCCATGGTCGCATCGCGCGGTGGCTCCAATGCCCGCGAGATGTAAAAGGCATGGCGGCTACAGCCCGCGCATGTCAGGCTGATGCGCTCCGGGATGATAAGCTCCCCGGCTCGGAAACCGCGGCGGCGCGGCGAACGCTGGATCGTCCTGGTCCCGCACGAGGGGCACACGAGTGGCTCATGCGCCCGGTCCGCTGCGATGAGCGCCAACGCTTCCGGCGCCCGATACTCCTTGATCCCCCGTCTGCCCACGGCGACTCCCCTCCGGTCCGAAATCTATACTACCCAGATCTTGACGCACTTCTCCCAGGGGCTATCTCTCGGGGAACAGGAGCTTTCCATGCACACCCAACGGGCCCGTCCCCGCAGTGCTACGGCAGGTGTCGCACCGACTCCACGCCCCGGCTTTGAGCCCATCGCGACCGTCGCCATCGATGCGGTGACGCCATCGGACCGCGGCTTGACCCTGACGGGCCAGGGGGCTGACCGGGCCGAATACCGGCTGGACGTGCATTTCGACCTGCCGCTCGATCCCCGCACCCGCGCGGTCCTCGGGGAGCTGCTCTCGCAGTCCGACCTGACGATCTCGCGTCGCGGCAGCCGCAATTCTTGACGCCCCCGAGGGGCCCTAGTAGCTTGCCGCCACCTTTACCACGCCTTTCATGCCAGCCGAACTCGGTGGTTCACAGATTTCGTCGTTGCTTGAAGCCCTACCCGGCATCGCCAGCGTGCTGCGCAGTCCGGTGGCGGACGCGCTCATCAAGGCGATGCGGGGCGCGGTCGGTTTGGCCGACTTTACGTTCGAGGACGCCGAGGAGTTGGTGCGCTACGCGGTGCGGCGAGGATTGATCGGCCCCGACGAAGGCGATCGGGTGCTGGGAGAGGTGCAGGAAGGGCTGCGCAAGCGCAAGCCGGTCGCCGTCAAAAAGGCTCCGGCAAAAAAGAAGAAAGGCCCCGCCCGCCGCTAGATTCGAAAGCCGCGGACCAGCCCACGTAGTTTCTCGGCCGCCTGGAGCAGATCTCCGGCGGCCGCTGCCATTTCCTGGGTGGATGCGCCCTGCTGCTCGGTGGCGGCCGTGACCTGCTCGGCGCTGGACGCGTGCGAAACCGCGCGGCTCACCACCTGCTGCGCCTGCGCGCCGAGCTGCTCGGTCACGCCGCGATTCTCGTGTGCGGCGCTCGTGACGCGGGAGGCGGCTTGCTCGACCTGCTCCACTGCCGCGACGATCTCGGTGAGACCGCGCGCGGCGCCCTCGGCGACCGATTCGATGCCGCGCACTTTCGCCTGACCCACCGCCATCGTCGCGGTCACCTCTTCGACCTGTTCACGGATCACGCGGGTCGTTCGCGCGACGTCTTCAGCCGCGCGCGCCGACTCGTCCGCCAGCTGGCGCACTTCCTCGGCGACGACCGCGAACCCCCGCCCGTGCTCGCCGGCGCGCGCGGCCTCGATGGCGGCGTTGAGTGCCAGCAGATTGGTCTGCGATGAGATGCGCTTGATGAGGTCGACAAAGTCGTCGATGGCGGCGCTCTGCTCGGCGAGCTGCGTGACTTCCGTACCGGTGGTGCGGACGACTTCCCGTACGTCGAGCAGCGTGTTGCCGGCTGCCGCGATGTCGTTGCGATGGCGATCGGCGACGGTCCGAATCTCTTCCCCGAGCCGCGCGACCTGCGAGGCGGCGTCCGCCATCTCCGCGGTGGCTTTGCGTTGCTGCTCCAGCGCTCCCTGCGTGGCATTCAGCTCGCTCCGCTGCGTTTCCGCACCGGTCGAGATCTCGAGCATCGCGCTGGAAACCTGGCTCGATGACGCCGCCAGCTCCTCACTGACCGCCGAGAGGTCGCTCGCCGAGGCGGCGATCTTGTCGGCTGAGCCTACGACCTCGGACACGATCCCGCGAAGCCGCTCCCCCATCACCCGCATGGCGTCGGCCAGCACTTGAAATTCGCGCGGCATCCGGCCGGTGGTGACGGGACGGAGGTCGCCGCTCCCGAACCGCTCCGCCGCCGTCACGAGACGCACCAGCGGGCCTTCCACCCAGCGCAGCGTGAACATGCCGACGAACCCACCGACGAGCGCGGTCGCGATCAGGACGAGCCACAGCACGATCTCACGCTGGCGGGCGAGCGCGGCCAGGCGCTGCCCCACCACCGCGGCCTTATCCGACTGGCGCGCCGAGAGATCACGCACGAGCCGCGTCAGCTCGGTGACTTGCGGCCTGGCGCCTACGGCCAGCGCCTGAGCCTGCTGCGTGCGTCCCAGATCGAGATCGGCGTGGGCCAACGAGTAGTCGACATGAATGTCTGATTGCAGCTGCTTGATGCGGTTCACCGTGATGCGGTCGGCTTCGGTCATTCCCGCCAGACCCTCGAGCCGTTGCTGATAGCCGAACGCCGAGTCAACCGCCGCCTGAAACTGACCGGCGGCGCCTTGCCCACGATCGCTGAGGTACTGTTCGGCCGCGCGGATTTCGTCGAACACCGCCGTCACCAGCCCGTTGCCCACCTCGCTCGATTCGCGCAGATGACTGATCTCGGCCGCCAGCGAGGCCCGCAGGGTGCTGAGCGACGTCACGCCGACGAGTGCGGCGATGACGAGCCCGGCGAGCAGCCCCGAGAGGCCGAGGATGATGCGCCAACGGATGGTGTCGAGCGACCTCACTGCCCCGGCTCCGTGACCAGCTGACCCTCGCGCACGGTGCCGATGACCACGGGCTTGGCCGGTACATCGCCGCGGGCGTCGAAGGCAATCTTGCCGGTGACACCCTCGAACGCCGGCAGATCGCCGCCGATGCGCGCGAGACGGTCGCGGATGCCCCGGCGATCGCTGGCGCTCCCCAGGACGCTCGCCAACAGATGGACGATGTCGTACGCCGCCGCACCGCGATGATCCGGGCGTTCTCCCGGGTAGGCGCGGGCGTACGCCCCGACAAACTGGGCGTTGCGCTCACCACGCTGGTCCACGAGGTAGGCGACGGACATCCGCACGCCTTCGGCCAGAGCACCGTTCGTCTCGATCCCGCTCAGCGCGTCGCCCCCGAGCGTCGTCCAATGCACGCCGAGGCGTCCCAGCTCGCGCAAGGCGAGCTCCGCGCCGGTACGGTCGGTCGCCAGCATGAGGGCGTCGACGCCGCCTTCCTGCCGCAGGCGGGAGAGATAGGGCTCGAGGCTCCCCGTGGTGGAGAGCATCGGGTCCTCCTCTACAATCTGGCCGCCCAGGCGTTTGAACTCGGCCGCGAAGCTGCCTCTGAGGCCGCGGCCGTAGTCGTCGTCGAGAAAGATCACGCCCACCCGCCGCGCACTCAGCGTCTGGCGGGCATAACGGGCGAGCTGTGTGCCATGACTCAAATCGCTCGGGCAAACGCGGAACATGTACGGGTTCACGCCCGACAGGTCTGGGCTCGAAGCTGAGGGCGAGATCATCACGACCGGGCGACGGGCCTCCCCGTACACCCGCCCCGCCGCGAGTGAAGCACTCGAATTGAGATGGCCCACCACGGCGAGGACCGCGGGATCATCCACCAGCTGCTGCGCAATGCGAATGGCGACGTCGGGGCGGCCGCTGTCGTCCATGATACGCAGTGCCAGCTGGCGGCCCCGGACCCCGCCCCGGGCGTTGATTTCCTTGACCGCCAGCTCCGCGGCATGACGCATTGAGACGCCGCGGGGCTGTGAGAACGGCCCTGAAAGGCCGAAAACAATGGTGCCGCGGCTGCTTCCACGGGAGCAAGCGGTGAGCGACAGAATCGCGGCGAGGAGAGCCCGGCACCTGCGCATGAACGGGCAAGGTTAAGGCTGCGAATGGGATAGCGCAATATCCACGCGCTTTCCACATTTCTTCCATGGATGCAATTCGGCGGCTGTGCGGATTTGCCGCGGCACTCGAGCGACTGCTCACCGCGCGCGACGCCGCCGCGCTGGAAGCAACGTGGGACGACGTGAATCTGGGCCGCGTGGGATGGGAGGCGCTCGCGCTCGCGCGTCGCGCCAACACCGAGTCGCTCGAGCCGGCGCTTACGGAAGTCGACCGGAAGCTGCTCGCCACACTGGAGCGTTGCCGCTCGTTCCTCGATCCGCACATCGTCACGTTTCGCGTTCCGGAGCTGGAGCGCTGGCAGCACGCGGCTGCCGCGGCGCTCGTCGGCGCGCGCTGGGGCGTCGCCGGGCTGCGCACCGTCATTGCCGACACCCAGGCGCCGCTGGGCCGCCGCTACTTCGCATTTCTCGCGCTCGCCGAGCGCCACCCCAAGGAAGCGTGGCCCCTCTTTGCGAAGTACCTGCAGACGCCAGGTGCGCACCACGCCTTCGTTGCCGCCGCGGTGGAAGCGGCGCGCTACTATCCCGGCCAGGCGCACAACGTCATCGCGTTATTTCAGCGGATCCGTGGTGACGAGATGTTGCGGCGTTTCCTCGCTCCCAAGATTCTCGAGTCGCTCTATGTCCTCGGCGACCCGGCGGCGTTGCCACTCTTCGAGGAGCTGCTCATTGCGGGGCATACCGACCCCGATGCAGGTCGGTGCGAGGTTACACGCGCGCTCGTCGCGGTTCGCAAGTTCACGGGCCGAGTCGCGCCGAGCAGCAAGTTCCGCGATCCTCAAGAGCCGACGGTGATTCGGGCGCTCGATGAGGCGCAGCGCATCTTTGAAGAGGAGAGAGACCGGCTGGAGCCGGTTGTGGTTATTTGACGAACGCCGCGAGTTTCGCCTTGTAGGTGTTGCCGCCCATGTCGTAGGTGTCGTTGTGTCCCGCCCCTTCGATCATCACGAACTCCACCGGACCTCCAGCTGCGGCGGCCACGGCGTGACCCATCGTGATCGGCACGAGCAGGTCGGCGGTGCCGTGGAAGATGAGAATCGGGCAGTGCATGCGCCGGATTCGGCCGATGTTATCGAGCTCGAGTCGCACGAGGAATCTGGGGAAAACGCGGTAATGCTGGGCGGCCATCCCGCGTGCACTCGTAAATGGTGACTCGAGAATCACTCCAGCCACGGCGTGCGTCTCGGCAACGTGGGTGGCGGCGGCGCTTCCCAACGACCGGCCGTACACGTACACGCGATGCGGGTCGACATCCGAGCGGGCGAGGAGCGCATCGTATGCGAGATCCGCTGCCTCGTTCATCCCTGCCTCCGTGGCTCGACCGCCGCTCGCGCCGTAGCCCGGGTAATCGACCACGAGCAGTGCGGCATGCGGGGGCCGGAAATCGCGAATGATCGGCCAAATGGCAGCAATCGTCTCTCCATTCCCATAGAACCAGAGCATAGCCGGCGTCTTTGCCGCCCCTCGCCGCCCTTCGCCGCCCTTCGCCGCCAAGTACCAACCGACTAACCGCGTC
>DASWDA010000059.1:0-9811 GCA_036395695.1 Gemmatimonadales bacterium | reverse complement strand
GTCGATCGAGTTCTACCCATCGTTCGACTATTACCTGGTGGACGCTGGATCGCTGGTTGGATTCAATGCGGATCTCAAATTCCGCAGCCTGGGCACACCGCTGTACTTCGGCGGTGGATTGAACATCCTGCGGGCGAGCGGAAACTCGGACACCGGCTTCGATCTGTTCGGGGGCTTCGAGACGCGCTACGGGCGGACCCATCCGTACGTCGAGGGGCGCGGCCTATTTCATGGCAATTCGTCGCTCCAACTGCTGTTTGGATTGAATGTGACGTTGTACTGACGAAGGTGATATGAGGGTAGGGGCGCAGCATGCTGCGCCCCTACTTCCATCCTCTCAGGCTCCGCACAAAGTCGTGCAGCACCAAAAACTTCTCGTACAACCTCACACCCTTGCGCTTCCGGCCGAACTCCGCGAATAGCTCGCGGAGCCGGCCGCGACGGGCGACATAGAAACGGAACGTCTCCGCAAAATCTTCCTGCGGGTGCGTCGCGGCATACGCGCTGACGTAATCGGTCATGGTCGTCGCGATGCGGCGCCGCTCGAAGTCCACCCAGTGCTCATCCGCCACGCGGTAGGCTTTGCGCACCTCGCCGAAGGTGCGGCGGAAGCGGCCGGTGCGCGTCCACGCCCAGTGATGATAGAGAAATGAGTGGCCGAGCTCGTGCAACAGCAGGCCGGTGAGCATGTTCCACGAGATCTCGTCGCGGCGGCGCTTGCCGGTGACGTAGCGGCGGTCGAGCTCGATCACCTTGGGGGCGCGCGGCGCGACACCCGACACGCCGGGCCGCAGCGCGACGCGGTAGTGCCAGTCGCGGATGCGGGAGACAATCAGCAGGCGCCGCGCGCGCCGCAGCGCCCGCGGAATGAGATCGCCGCCGGTGGCGTCCTCGCCGCACCAGGGGCACGTCGCCATCCAGTCGTCCACGCCGCGGTCACAGTGCGGGCACGCATTCTGGAAGTGATCGTAGCGCCACGTCTGGGCCCGCCCGCACCAGGGGCAGAACCGCATCGGATACATCACGCCACCGCCGCAGCCCCAATCGCAGCGGGCGTGGAACTTGAACCCCTTCGGCGCCTTGAGCGGCTCGTCGCTCGAGTCCTCGTCCTCGATGTTGCGACCGCACCAGGGGCAGAACGACGAGGCGTCCGACACCATCCAGCCGCAGTAGGCACACTCGGCGTTCGTCTCGCGCAGCGTGTCGCGCCACTCGAGCCGCCGGCTGCAGCTCGGACAGTAGCTCCAGAACCGCTCCAGCTCGGTATGGCAGCGGGGACACCGCGTCTCGGGGGTGGGGACTTCGCGCCTGCTCACCGTGCCAGTGCCTCGTCGACGATGCGTTGAATGAACGCGTTGTACTTGAGTCCCGATTTCTCCGCCGCCTCCGCCAATTCGTGCTCGGCTGCGATGAACGGGTTCGGATTCACTTCCAGCACGTACACCTCGTCGTCGTGCGCCAGGCGGACGTCCACGCGGCCGTAGTCCTGCAGCCACAACGCGTGAAACGCGGTGCTGCAGATTTCGCCGATCCGCCGCGTCAGCTCGTCGGATACGCCTTTGGCAAACACGTTCTTGATCTTCTTTTTCTTGCGATAATCCTCGTCCCACTTGGCCTTGTAGGTGGCGATGCGATGCTCCGCGGTTTCGGGCTCCCCAAACGTCATCTCGGTCAGTGGCAGCACTTCCAGCGTATCGTTGCCGAGCAGACCGACGTAGACCTCGCGGCCCTCGACCAGCTCCTCGACGATCGCGGCCTGGTGGTACTTGGTGTGAATGAACTCCACGCGCTGCGACAGCGACGCGTCGTCCTCGACGACCGATGCCTGGGCGATGCCGATCGACGCGTCCTCGAGCAGCGGCTTCACGATGAGCGGGAACCGCAGCTCCGACGGGCGCACCAGCTTGTCGCCCTCGTGAAACTCGGCAAATGCCGGCACACGGATGCCGTGATAGGCGAGGACCTTTTTGGTCAGCGACTTGTTGCGGGCGACGAGCAATGCGGTCGGCGAGGATCCCGTGTAGCGATAGCCGTACATGTCGAGGAGCGCGGCGATCCCGTACTCGTGCCGCGCGTTCTTGCGGAAGCCCTCGCAGCCGTTGAACACCAGCTTGGGCTGGAAGTCCGCCAGTTTCGCGAGCAACGGCGCGACGTCATCGCCAATACCGATCATGAGGACGTCGTGGCCGCCGGCCATGAGCGCGCGGGCGACGTCGTACTCCGCCTCTTCGGCTTTCTCCTCGACCTCGCGCTTGAACGCCGCATCCTCCCATTCGGGGTGCAGCGAATCGAAAATGACGGCGATCTTCATGGCATCTCAGCGCCGCCCTGACACGTGGATATCGAGAGCACGTAGGCGCTGCATATCGCGCCGCACCGTCGTGAGCGCGATGAGGATGATGACGCCGCCCAGCAATCCGACGGCCGGCAGGAGGAGCATCGCGGTGCGCAGATCTCCGGTCCGGTCGGACAGGTAGCCGATCAGCGGCGGTGCGAGGGCATCACCGGCGAGGTGCGAGAAGAGCACAAACGCGCCGAGCACGGAGGCTTGGACCGCGGGCGGCACCACGTCGAGGATGACGGCCACCAGCGGCCCGTTGTACCACGTGTAGAGGAAATACGTCGCCAGAATGAGCGGCGCGAACCAGCGCAGGTCGTGCACGAGCAACAGCGCCGCACACACGGGCGCGCCAAGGACGAACCCGGCGCCGGAAGCGAGCACGCGGCCGCCGTGCCAGCGCTGTTGCAGCCGGTCGGCGAGCCTGCCGCCCACCAGGGCGCCCAGCACGCCGCCGGTGAGCGCCCAGACGCCGAACTCGGCGCCGACGCGTGCCACCGTGAGGCCATGGATCCGCTGCATGAATGCCGCCGCCCACGCAATCAATCCGTTCACCGCGAACGTCACCATCGCACCGCCCAGGAACACCCAGATCAACGTGGGTGTCCGGAGCACGAGGACGGCAGCGTCCAGAAAATCATCGAACGCGCCCGCCGCCACGGCGCCCGCTTCCGTCGTGCGCCGCACCGCGAGCGGCACGAGGCGCCACACGGTCCACGCGATCCCGATGCTCATGCCGACGCCGAACACCGCCGTGCCGAACTGTGATGGAATTCCCTCGAACAAGGAAAGAAAGCCCGCGAGCAGTGCGCCGACGCCAGAGCAAATCGCGAGCGGCATGACGTAGCGGGTGACGCCGTGCTTGCCATGCTGCCACCACTGGCCGAGCGTCTCGACGATCGGCGGCGGGGGATGCCGATCGAGCTCGCGCAGGCGCGAGGCGAGCACCGCCAGCAGGAGCCCCGGAACCCCCATCCAGATGAAGGCCCAGCGCCACCCGTACTCTTCCGCGATGACGCCACCGAACCAGATGCCGAGCACGCCGCCGAGCGCCATGCCGACCGAATACACGCCGATGGCAAACGCGCGGCGCCGTCCCTTGTAGTACTGGGCGATGATCGCCTGTGACGCCGGGCCGTAGCCCGCTTCGCCAAACCCAACCAGGGCGCGGCAGGTGAACAGCTGCCAGAATTGGCGGACAAAGCCGCCAGCCGTCGTCGCCGCGCTCCAGACTGCGACGCCGAATGTGATCACGCTGCGGCGGGATCGCAGGTCGCCGATGACGCCGAGGGGCAGCGCCGCCAGTGACAAGACGACGATATACGCGGAACCGAGCCAGCCCAGCTGCGCATCCGACAGCTTGAGGTCGCTCTTGATCGGCTCGAACACCGCAAAGACGACGTTGCGGTCGAGGTAGTTGAGCAGATTGACGAGCGTCAGCAACGCCAGGACGTAGACGGCATACGCCCTGGTCTGGGAAGCGGACTTCGCGGTATCAGGTCGCTCGGCCGCCAGTTGCCGCCTCGGCGCGCGCGTCCCGATCGGCTTTCGCCTCCAGATACGAATCGGTCAGCTCGCGCATCATGTCAGCACGCCGGTCATACAGGCGCTTCAGCTTCCGGGGCTTCCGGCGGGCCAGCGCATACGCGGCCAGAATCGGAAAGGCCACGGTGTTGTCGAGATAGGCGACCACGGTGCCCGGCAGCTTGTCGGGATCGACCTTGCCCCAGCTCACGGCCTCGGCCGGCGTCGCGCCCGACAGACCGCCCGTGTCGGGACGCGCATCGGTCAGCTGCAGGTAGAAATCGTGGCCCTTCTCGCTGATGCCGAGCACTTCCTGAATCTGCGGCTCGGTCTGGAGCACGAAGTTCTTGGGACTCCCGCCGCCGATGATCAGCACACCGCTCTTGCCGCCGCTGACCTTGGCCGAGAAGACGATCGCCGAGGTCTCGTTGACGTCGGCGCTCACGTCGAAGCGCAGCTTGCTCCCCGAGAGCGCCTGCTCGGCGACATTCATGCCGATCGACGAGTCGCCGGGCGAGGAGGTGTAGATCGGCACAGCGGCGGCGTGCGCGGCGCCCAGCACCGATTTGCGGGACAGCCCGAGTGCCTTTTCGCGCTCCAGGACATAGCCGCCGAGCAGATAGTGGTACTCGGCAGTGCTCATCGGGCGCTGGAATTCGTCCCGCGCCGAGACTTCGCGCACGAACCGATCGGTGGAGAGCAGGACGTCGTAGTCGAAGAAGATATCGTAGATCCGCACCACACCTTCTTCCCGCAGCACGACGTCGTCAGCGAACGGCGTCCCGCGGTGCATCGCCATGCCAAGCCCGAAGTGCGCGTCGTGGTAGAGATTGGCACCGGTCGAGACGATCCAGTCCAGGAAACCCGCCTCGATGAGCGGGATGATCGTCGACATGCCCAATCCAGCCGGCGTCATCGCGCCGGTGAGGCTCATCCCCACGGTCACGTCGTCTTCCAGCATGCGCTCGGCAAACAACCGGCAGCCTTCCCCCAGCCGGCCGGCATTGTAGGCCAGGAAGGCGTTGTCGACGAGATCGGCGACCGTCTCCTTCCCGCTGACCGGCTTGGGATTGATACGCTGCCCGCGCAGGTATTCGTTTTGCGTCATCGCGCCGCCTGCGCGGCGGTGTTCATCGCCCGGAAGGCGCGCGTGCGTCGCTCGCGGGCTTCAATGATCCAGCCGAGGGCTTCCTTGGGCTCGTCGGTCACGAGAAACAGATTCAAGTCCTCCGGCGAGATCTTTCCCTCCCCGGCGACGCGCTCCTTGAGCCAGTCGGCGAGTCCCATCCAGTAGTCGCGGCCGAAGAGGACGACGGGGAACTGTTTGACCTTGCCCGTCTGCACGAGGGTCAGCGCCTCGAACAGCTCGTCCATCGTGCCGTAGCCTCCGGGGAAGGTGATGAACGCGGTCGAATACTTCACGAACATCGTTTTGCGGACAAAGAAGTAGCGAAAGTTGACGGACCGCTCCACCCACCGGTTCGTGCCCTGCTCGAACGGCAGCTCGATGTTGCATCCGATCGACAGACCGCCGCCCTCTTTGGCGCCGCGGTTTGCGGCTTCCATGATGCCCGGCCCGCCACCGGTGATGATCGCGAACCCTTCCTTCGCCAAGAGGCGCGCCGTTTCCTGTGCGGCCTTGTAGTAGCGGTCGCCCTCCGGCGTGCGGGCCGATCCGAAGATCGTCACCGCGTTGCGCACGTCGGACAGCGTATCGAACCCTTCCACGAACTCGCCCATGATGCGCAGCACGCGCCAGGGGTCGGTGCTCGTAAAGGACGCCCGCCGCTCGACCGGAACGACTTGCGGCGGGGTGAGGAGTTGCTCGTCCTCAGTGAGCGGGTTGCGAGGCGAGGCGCTCGGTTGCTCTGACATAGTCATCCTGCACGTTATAGAAGAAGGGCGAGAACCTGACGTGGCCGGGCCGGCTGTCTGCGATCACGCCGCCCGCCGCCAGGTGACGCACGGACGCCGCCGGATCGGGCATGGGAATCATCACGATGGCCGAGCGCCGGTCCGGCTCGGCGGCAACCTTCGGCTTGAAGCCGGCGGCGCGCACCGTGGCGATCAGATCCTCCGTCAATGCCGCAGTCGCCTCCCGAATGGCCGGAATTCCGATTTCCTCGATGTACTCGAGGCCGCCGAGCTGCGCATACACCGCCGCAAGCGACGGCGTGCCCATTTCGAAACGCCGCGCGTCATCGTGAAACGTCAACGCCCGCGGATCGAACGTGAACTGCTCGCGCTGCCCGAACCACCCGGAGATCCTCGGCTCGAGCGCGCGCGCCACCGCCTGGCGCACATAGAGGAACACGATCCCCGGGCCGCCGAGCAGCCACTTGAGACCACCGGCGACCAGGGCGTCGACGCCCGCGTCCTGGACGTCCACGGGAATCTGGCCCACCGACTGGTAGGCGTCGATCAGGCACAGCGCGCCGTGCGCGTGCGCCGCCGCGGCGACGCGCTTGATGTTCTGGATCGCGCCGGTAGTGAAGTACACGTGCGATGTGACAACCAGGGCGGTGCGGTCATCGATGGCGCGGGCGATCGCGTCGACTGGCACGCTGATGCGATCGGGGCTCTCGACGACGACGAGCTCGACGCCACTGGGAGCCTTCGCGAGCCACTGGTAGGCGACCGTCGGGAAATCGAGTGACGTGATCACGACTTTGGGACGCCGCCGATAGTCGAGCGATTCCGCCACCGCACTGAGCGCGACCGAGATACTCGGCGCCAGGGCGATGTCGTTCGGAGCGGCGTTGATGATGCGGCCGTAGCGCGCGCGCAGCTCGCCCAGCGCTTCCCACCACACGTCGTACCAGGCGGACGCGCCGCGGCTCTGCCACAGATCGAGGTATTCCACTACCTTGCGGCGGGACCGCTCGCCCAGCGCTCCGAGCGAGCAGGTGTTGAGGTAAACGCTGTCCCTGAAGATGGGGAACTCGCCGCGGTATTTGGCGAGTCCAAGCGCGCGCGGGTGTACGCTGCTTGCGAGCGTCATAGGCCGGGAATATACAGAAGGAATGCAGCCTATCGCGAGTTGGTCCGCACTCTATTTGCGCTTGGCGCTCAGGGCGTTGGTGAGTCCGCGACTCGCCGTCGATTTGTTGCGCCTCACGTGGAGTTTTCGCGCCCGCGACTGGTATCGCCGGCCCCCGTTTCTTCCGATTCCGCCACGCGACTACATGCGCTGGCGCATGTTCACCGCCTACGGTGACGAAGCGGCCGTCCCACCCGCCCGTGACGTCGTGAACTTCGCCCGCTGGCGGCGCGAGACGATGGGGTTATAGAATCGTGAAAACCGTCGAGCAAGAGCGTCAAGCAGAGGCGTCGAGAAGAAGCGTCGAGATAAAACGTCAGGGTGCCAAGCTCGGCTTCTCGACCGTTGGGATCGCCCTGCTCGATCGCAATCCCCACGCGGCCGAGTTGGACCGCTGGCTCGCGGACGGGCACGCCGGCACCATGACGTACCTCAATCGCCAGGCGAAAAAGCGGAAGGATCCACGTCTGGTGATGCCCGGCGCGAAAACCGCTGTTGTGACACTCACGAACTATTTCCACGGTGACCGGATGCCGAACCCCGCGCCCCGAGTCCCGCGCGTCGCCCAATACGCCTGGTCGCCTGACTACCACGACGTCCTCGGCGAGCGCCTCGAGCAGCTCGCCACGGCGATCCGCGCGCTCGTTCCAGGGTCGGCAACGCGCTGCTATGTGGACGCCGGCCCCGTGCCCGAGCGGGAGCTGGCTCAGCTCGCCGGGCTCGGCTGGATCGGCAAGAACATGATGCTGATCCATCCCGAGATCGGCTCGTTCACGTTCATCGGCGTCGTGCTCACCGACGCGCGTCTCGAGCCGGACCTGCCGTTCGAGGCGGACCGCTGCGGCACCTGCCGGCGCTGTCTCGACGCCTGCCCCACCCAGGCCTTCGCCGGGCCGCGTGATCTCGACGCGCGCGCGTGCATCTCGTATCTCACGATCGAGCATCGGGGAGCGTTCGACGCAACACAGCGCGCGCAGGTGGACGACTGGTTGTTCGGGTGCGACGTCTGTCAGGATGTCTGTCCGTGGAACGTGAGCTTTGCGCGCGAGACACTCGACGCGGGGCTGGCGCCCCGGCCGGAGGTCGCGCGACCCGACGTCGGTCAGCTTGTCACGATAGACGAGGCCGAGTTTCAGCGCCGCTACGACCGCACGCCCTTCACCCGTCCGGGGCATCGCGGGATGCGGCGCAATGCGGCGGCGGTCCTCGACGACGTATGACATCCACGGATGCCATCACCGAGCTGCAGCGCAAACTCGCCGACGGGCTCGCGAGAATCGACCCGCACCATCGGCTGCTGGGCCGGCCCCTGAGCTATCGCGTGGTCGACGGCCAGATGCTCGAGATCACATTTCGCGATGTCGCCGGCATTGCGGAGGCCGAAGTGCTCGGTGTAAAGCGGATCATGGGCAAGGATTGTTACTGTAGCGTGAGCCCGCAGACCGCTGAACAAATCACGGTGCGCTTTGTCGTCCCGCTGAAGTAGCTAGTTGCGGGACGCGGGACGCGTGGTCAGGTTTCCGGTTCCCGCGATCGAGTCGACACCGCTATGACGCGCTTCACGCTTGTTTGTCTCGCTCTCCTCAGCAGTACACTTTCCGCGCAGACGCCGTACAAGACGCCGCCTCAGGTCATCGTCGACATCCTCGACGCACCGCCACTGCCCTCGGCAAGCATTTCGCCCGACCGCCAATGGCTACTGCTGCTCGAGCAACGCAGCATGCCGACGATCGCCGAGCTGGCGGCGCCCATGCTGCGCCTCGCGGCAAACCGCATCAACCCGCGCACGACGGGCCCGCAGCTCCCGGGCGGCATCACCGGACTCGTCCTGAAGCGCGTCGCGGACGGGACCGAGCGCCGCATCAACGGTCCGACGCCCGCGGCATTGTCGTACGTCATCTGGTCGCCCGACAGCCGCAACATTGCCTTCGTCCAGACGCGCGACTCGGGACTCGTCCTCTGGGTTGCCGACGCCGTCACCGGGCAGACCCGCGCCCTCACCGGCGCAAATCTCAACGCGACGAACGGCCCGCCGTGCCAATGGACGCCGTCGAGCACCAGCCTCCTGTGTGAGTTCATTCCGGAGGCCCGAGGCCTCGCGCCCGTCGCGCCGCAGACGCCCGTCGGCCCCACGATCCAGGAAACCCGCGGTCGCGCTGCCCCGGCCGCAACGTTTGAAGACTTGCTGAAAAACGCCTTCGACGAGCAGCTGTTCGACTACTACTTCACCGCCCAGCTCGCCCTGGTGAACGCGGCCACGGGCGCGCGCACCCTCGTCGGGAAACCCGCGATCTTCGACCGCGTCGACGTCTCGCCTGGCGGCGAGCACGTGCTCGTCGTGCGCATCGTCCGGCCCTTCTCGTACCTCGTCCCCTCGGGCGCCTTCCCGCAGGAGATCGAGGTCTGGAATCTGAAGGGCGACGTCGTGCGCCAGATCGCGACGTTGCCCTCGAGCGAAGGCGTGCCAATCCGCGGTGTCCGCACGGGCCCGCGCGCCGTCAACTGGCGACCCGGCACGCCCGCTACGCTCGTCTGGGCTGAGGCGCTGGACGGCGGCGACCCGCGCAGCAAAGCCGAGCGCCAGGATCGCGTCGTCACCCTCGCGGCGCCGTTCACCGCCGAGCCCACGGAGCTCGCGCGCCTCGCGAAGCGCTACGCGGGCCTGACGTGGGACGCACAGGGCGTCGGATTCCTGCAGGAGTACGACCGGGAGCGCCGCTGGGCCAAGACCTGGATCGTCGACGCGACGAAGCCGGGCACGGCTCCCGTCTTGCTCTTCGATCGCAGCGCCGAGGAGCGGTACTCAGACCCGGGATTCCCGCTCATGCGGATGACACCCACCGGCGACTTTGCGATGCAGCGGAGCGGCGACTGGATCTACTTCACGGGCACGGGCGCCTCGCCGCAGG
>DASWDA010000058.1:0-4219 GCA_036395695.1 Gemmatimonadales bacterium | reverse complement strand
TCGCACACCAGCGCGGCCGAGTGGTCGAGCTGCGCCCGAGGGAAGGAATCCTGCGAGGCAAAGCCGGCGTGCTCGATCCCGACGGTGAAGTGGTTGCTCTGCAGCCCGTTCCGCCAGCATTCATGCCGGCGGTTCAGCGTGCAGTCGTACAGCGCCGCGATATGCCAGGCTCGGGTTTGCTCGCGCACGAGCTGCGAGATCTCGCTGCCGTCTTCGTTCACGACGTAATGGGCGCTCACTTGCGAGGCGGGATTGTCGAGCCAGCTCCAGCAGCTTGCGTAGTTGCTCTCGCAGGTGTGGATGATGATCATGTGCGGCACACCGGTCGAGTCCGCGGCGCGCTGATCGAAGTTGGGCGACGGCCGCCAGATGGCGGATGGAAAGTCTGGCGCACCGGTCGAGTCTGGAGGTGGGCAGGCGGTGGGTGCCTGCGCCGATCTCGCGACGCCTTGTGCCTGCGCGACGGCCTCGAGGTACGCGGCACGCCCATCGGTCAGCTCGATCCCGCTGAACCGCGCCGCGGCCGCATCCCAGTCGCCGCCCACGTCGGCGGCGTAGGCGGCGAGCAGCGCCGCCGCGGCGCGGATGTTGGCGACGGGATCCCGACGTGCCGCATCAATGGTCACACCCGCGAGCGCGGCGCCCCGCTCGAGCGCCTCACCCCGCAAGCCCATCACCCCAAAAGCCGCCGCACGACCGGGAAACTCCTCGGCGCCCCGCACCATCTGCCAGCGCGTCTCCACCCAGCCGACCCCAGCGAGCAGTGATGGCGACACGTGAAACTCGGCGCCGGCGGCGCGGAAGATGGAATCAAACTGGGGGCTAGGGGCTGGGGGCTGGGGATTCGAAGCGACGCGCGAGAGTCCCGCCGTGACACACGGCTGCACGGGAGATTGGCGGCAGGCAGCGGCGAAAAAGACAGTAACGCATGTGAGCACGTGTTTTCCCATCCTGAAGGATGGGCCCAGGCCTGCGCTGTCCTGAAGGACACGTGCGATGCTAGTGTCCATGCCTCACGTCGACCACAAGGCGCGCGGGTCCTGTGAGCTCCGACACGCGATACTCGGACAGTGCGGCGATGCCGAGGACCCACGCGACCTGTCCTTCGAAATCGCAGATCAGTGTCAGTTCCCGGACGGCCGGCAGTCCGGCCGTGCGGTGACGCTCGGCGGGAGTGAGAGTGCCGTGCTCGTCGTGCGCGAGGGCGGGCTCGAAGCGCACGATCAGGTGTCCCGTTCCGGCGACCGCGACGGGATCGCCTGAGCCGCAGCGCTGTACCGGCTTCGTGGTGTACTCCACGCGGTAGCCCGGCACGCTGTCGCCCCCCCCCGTGAACTCGAACACGACGCGATCGTAGTCTCCCCCCGAGCTCGCCCCGGACGCAGTTTCGACGTGTCGGAGTACTGGGCGCGCGACGCCGGGCGGGAACGAGCGGACGCGTTGCACGGGCGCCAGCGTGCCCGAAAAGGCTGTGTCTTGCTGCGCGACGGCACTCGCGCGTTCGCGCGGTGCTCGCGGCTCGCCGGGGCGGCACGCCAACACGGCGGACGCAAGCACGACCAGCAGGGCGGCGGTGCGTGAGGTCATGCGATTCACTACACCGCGAGAGCAGAGAGGTTGACCATCGTGTACTACTCGGCGAGCCTTCAGGAGCTACAGCTCCCGCACCCTGGAGGGCCTCAACTTCCGTGTCGAACCCGTCACGAAGCAGCTCGTCGACGCCGGGCCGGCACCCGCGGCGGTATTGGTCTCCGCGTAGCCCCAATCTCTTTTTTTTAATTCTCAAAACGCGGACGAGGCTGTCATCCTGAGCGAGCGCGCAGCGCGAGCGAAGGACCTGCTTTTCCAAGGCACCGCCGACGGGCCCAAAGCAGGTCCTTCGCTACGCGCGCGTTCCGCGCGCTTCGCTCAGGATGACAACGCGACTCGTTTTGGGAAACAGGGAGAGGAAGGGAGCAGGGCCAACGGGGTGCTCCTAACTTGCCAGCTCGCTCTACTCGAGGAGCGCCTGCACCTCAGCCGCCGCCGCAATCCGGTGGTCGACGTGGTCCCCGATCGCCTTGGCACGCTCGAGCGCGAGCGTCAGATCAGAGGGCGACCCCATGCCCGACTGCCGCTTCACGAGGGCTAGGCGCAGGTGTTCCAGCGCGGCCACGGCTTCGGTGAGCGATTCACCCGTGTCGCCCCGTGCCCGCAGTGCCTCTGCGCCAGTCTCCAATCGCTCGAGCACGGCCGGGAGGTCGCGCGCCTGCCGCCGCTCGGCGTCCGGCAGCGCCTTATACGCGGCGAGCGCCGAGCGTCCCAGCACCATTTCGGTCGGCTCGACGGAGGGCAGGGCCGCGCGTGCAGTCGCCTTGAGACCACACCCAGCGAGCCAGAAGAACGAGCGTCCGGCTCTGCCGGCCCAGATCCGGTACCACAACGAGTCCAGCCGCAGGAACCAGCGGCGCCGCTTGATGACTTCGTCCTCCTCCTGCTGCACTTGCCGTTCGGCAAGCAGGGCCGCCCGGATGTCGTCGAACCTGTAGCCGTCCTTCAAGAGCCGGCGCGCCACCACGACCAGTTGACAGACGAGGATCGCGCCGATTATCCCCATCCCTCTCCCAGCCAGCACCGACGTCAACAGGACCAGCGTGGAGACTTGCGCGTTCCGCACGAAGGCGCGCAGTAGCGGCGGGGCGCGAAAGTCCCGGCCCCGCAATTCGCCCGCGACCCGCGCGAGGTCGTCCGCCGTCTGAAACCGCTCCGGCGGCGCTTTGCGGAGCAGGCGGTCGACTACGGACCCGAGTTTGGCGGGCACCTCGGGCCGGAGCGCGTGGACCAGGGGGGCGGGCTCGTAAACATGTTTCGTGAGGATCGCGGGCACGTTTGCGGCCTCGAACGGTGCCCGGCCGGTGAGGGCGTAGAAGAACGTCGCACCCAGAGAGTAGAGGTCGCTGCGCGCGTCCACCGCCTCGCCGCACGCCTGCTCGGGGCTCATGTAGCGCGCGGTCCCGGTGACCGAGCCCGCGCTTTCCGCCTTCCCTGCCCGGCTCCCGAGCGCGATCCCGAAGTCGGTGACGACCGCGCGCTCGGTCGCGCGCTCGATCATGATGTTGTCAGGCTTCACGTCGCGGTGAATCACGCCGCGCTGATGCGCGGCGCCGAGCGCCCACGCCACTTCCTGTAGCAGTTTCGTCGCCAGCCGCGGCGGGAGCGGGCCGGCCCGCTCCACCCGGTCGCGCAGCGTCTCGCCGTCCACGAAACCCATCACGAAAAACACGAGGTCACCGTGTGCCTCGACGAGGTGAATCGGCACGATGTTGGGATGCGCTAGGCCCGCGGCGGTCCGTGCTTCCTCTAGAAACCGTTCTCGTTCGTCGGGACGCGTGGCGAGGTGCGGCGGGAGCAGCTTGATCGCGACCGGGCGGTCGAGCGCCACATCCCGGGCGAGCAGCACGATCCCCATACCGCCTCGGCCCAGCTCGCGCTCTATCGAGTAGCGGCCGGCGAGCAGGTCCTGGAGGGCGAGGAATTCGGGGCTGATCGATGCGGTCATGGGTGTCTCGTCCTACGAGTGGTGCCTCGCGGCGTTTCGCCGCAAATCGCTGAAGCCACATATTACTACTCGGCGTACCTTCAGGAGCTACAATGCCAGACGATATGGGGACCTTTCGCGTTGACATGGAGTTGGAGAACCCGGCCAGGCCGGGCGTCAAACGGATATTGCGGTCTGTCTTGGTCGACACGGGTGCGGAGTTGAGTTGGGTACCGGCCGAGCTGCTCGAAGCGTTAGGCGTCGAGCGCAACAACCAGTGGCGTTTCCGCCAGGCGAACGGGACGGTGCTCGAGCGCTGGACGGGCATCGTCGTCATCACGGTGGCGGGAAAGCGAACCGGGGATGACGTGGTCTTCGGTGAGCCGGGCGACCTCACCTTGCTGGGCTCCCGCAGCCTCGAGGGCCTCAACTTCCGTATCGAACCCGTCACGAAGCAGCTTGTCGACGCCGGCCCGGCACCCGCGGCGGTGTTGGTCACCGCGTAACTTCAATTTTTTTATTCTCAAAAAGCGAGCGAGCCTGTCATCCCTTCGCTGCGCTCAGGGCAGGCTCTGAGCGAGCGCGCAGCGCGAGCGAAGGACCTGCTTTTCCAAGGCACCGCCGACGGGCCCAAAAAGCAGGTCCTTCGCTACGCGCGCGTTCCGCGCGCTTCGCTCAGGATGACAACGCCGCTCGTTTTGG
>DASWDA010000057.1:0-8265 GCA_036395695.1 Gemmatimonadales bacterium | reverse complement strand
TCCCAGTACGCGGTAAACGCGCACGGCGACGATCCTACAGTTCCGCACGTCAACTCGAGATCCGTCAGTGCTTGGCCAGTGCCCTGAAGAATCGGCACGGCGACCAGCTGCGCCAGCACGTTATAGATCTTGAGCGACACTCTCGGCCGATGACCATTGGCAAACAAATCACCATTCAACGTGAACGGGATCGTGGTCGCCGGATTGAACGGGTTCGGGTAGTTCTGTTTGAGCTCGACCAGCGGCGGAGGCGGCGCTTGCCCCAGCATTCCATCTACTCCCGCCAGTCCCTGCCCCCCGAGCACCCCCACCAACACTGCCCAGGCGTACAGCTTCATCTCACCGACTCCTCTGCGAACGGAAAAGATGCGTTAGACAGCTCTCCTTGTAGGTACAGGGCGCAAGAGTTGAATACCTGCTCAGCAAAAGCTAGGAACCGCTGAACCACTGTCAAGCACGTAAAACCCTGGTATCGCCCTTCCGACTGGTGATCCCGCGACGGTCTGCCCACTCCAGCAGCGGTATTAAGTACTTACGCGTCAGGCCCAATCGGTCACGAAATTGCGCTGGCGTAGCCGCTCCAAGCTCCCGCAGCGTATCCTCGACCGCCCGACGAAACTCTTCCAGCGCCTGCTTCAGCGCATACCGCTCTTGATCGACTCGCTCCACCGACCCTTCGCGCGCGAGGTGCGCGAGCAACGCTGGAACCGAAGGGTCGGCAAACTCTCGTTCCAGCTCCGCGACCGTGGGAAGCTGCCACCGCGCCTCGGCCAACCGCTGCGCCAGCCGCCCGCCCGCATCGCCCGCTCTCGCTTTCAGGGCCGCGTGCCATCCCGGCTTCCGCACCGCTGCCCCACCCTCCACCAGCTCCCACGCCTGCTTCTTCACCCCGTGCTCGACCAGGAGGTCCAGCACGGCCAGCGGCGCCGTGACTGCGGCCCGTAGCGCCTGGAGCGAGAGGCCCGGATCGAGCGGATGCTCGTCGTGATGCGTCGCCACCACAGTGGCCAGCCGTTCCACCTCCGCCGCAATCGCGCGACGCGACGCCAGGACGTCCCCTACTGATAGGATGCTTTTTCCCGCCTCGGCAACTGTGCTGGTCACGTCAGGAGGCAGTAAGCCGAGCCTGACGGCGAGATCCTCGACGCGCACTCCGGCGAGACCTGCTTCATCCACGAAGCGCGCCAGGCGTTCGCTGGGCGCCTGACCGTTGGCCAGGCCGCGCTCGGACACGCGCGGACGCCTGGGGGGAAAGGGATCGAGCACCACCCCACCGCCGATCGTCGTGACCGGCGAGAAGCTCCGGATGACAAACCGGTCGCCGCCACGGGCCACGAGTGGATGCTCAAGGACAAGCCGGGCCAAGCCCGAGTCCCCAGGCCCTAGGCCCCGAATCTGCGCCACGCGTCCGAGCACCTCGGCGGTACCGAGGTGGACGCGAATGCGTGTACGAACGGCGAGTGCTTTGCGGACCGCGGGCAGCAGTTCCAGGGAGACGTCGAGCGTGCTCGTCGCCGCCCATCCCGGGCCCGTCACGGCGACCTGCCCGCGCTCCAGCTCTTCCTTTGCGACGCCGACGAGCGCGAGCGCCGTGCGCCGGCCGGGGCCCGCCTGGTCCGCGTCCTGGCTATGGACCTGGATCGAGCGCACGCGGGCTTCGCGGTCGAGCGGGAGCAGTCGCACGCTGGCACCCGCGGCGATGGTCCCGCTCCAGGTCGATCCGGTGATGACCGTCCCTGCCCCCGCCAACGCAAAGACGCGGTCAATCGGCAGCCGAAACAGGTCATCTGAGGGTCGGTCCGGAAGATCCTCGACAACCTCCACCAACGCTTTTCTCAGATCGTCCAGACCCTCCGCCTTGAGCGCACTCACGGCGATCGGCGCATGCCAGCGCACGCGGCTATGCGAGAGCCGCTCCGCGACCTCGGTCCGAACGAGTGCGAGCCATTCGTCGTCGACGAGATCGCGCTTGGTGAGCACGGGGATGCCACGACGCACGCCGAGCAGCTCGACGATGGCGAGGTGCTCTGCGGTCTGTGGCATGATGCCTTCGTCGGCCGCAATGACGAGCAGCGCGACGTCGATGCCGGTCGCGCCCGCGAGCATGTTTTTGACAAAGCCTTCGTGGCCGGGGACGTCCACCACGCTCGCCTGGATGCCGCCCGGTAGCGGCAGGGGCGCAAAGCCGAGATCGATCGTGATGCCGCGGCGCTTTTCCTCTTCCCAGCGGTCGGTGTCGACCCCGGTGAGCGCCTTTACGAGCGCGGTCTTCCCGTGGTCGATGTGCCCTGCCGTACCGACTACGAACCGTGTTGGGCGGGGCCCCACGCGCGACGCTCCCAGATGTCTATGGCACTCGACTTCGGCTCTTTTCCATTCCGTCCGGTTTCGTCCAGGTGGTGACGGACAAAGCGGGCGATCAACCGCCGGTGGGCCGCGGCGTGCGCTGCATCCAAGCTGGGAAGTGCGGCGTGCGCGTCGTTCAAGGCAACCAGGTCGCGATAGGCGTGCAGCGGCAGTTTGGTCGGTGGCTGGGGACCTGCGCACTTGGCGCACAAGACGCCGCCTTCGGCGACGCTGAACGCGACCGTCCCGGAGACGGTGTTGCCGTCCCGGACACACGCATCGAGCTGCGGCGCGAACCCCAGCACGCCCACGAGCAGCCAGAGCCAGCGCACCGCCACGGCATCGGCCTCTCCCTGCTCGGCGCGCACCAGGGCGTCCAGTCCGGCGATGAAGGCTTGGTACGCGGCGGGCAGGGGCGCGGGCGGCGCCATCTTGAGCATCACCTCGGACAAAGCCGCGGCGCCGGCAAAGCGCCCCAGGTCGTCCGCGAGGTCGCGCCGCAGTTGGACCACATCGAACGCCGCGAGGGTTTGGAGCTCGCGTGTTTCCTTGTGGTACAGCTGTGCGACGCCCTCGCTCAGCGTCTCGAGCGCTGCGCCGAACGGGCTGCGCGGCCGCAGCACGCCCTTCGCGATCGCGCTCTGTACGCCATAATCGCGCGTCGCGAGACGCACGATCTTGGAGGTCTCGCTGTAACGGTAAGTCCGGAGGACGACCGCGGGCGTCGAGACAAGACTCACGCAAGAAATATACGGCGGCGAAGGGCGGCGAAGGGCGGCGAAGGGGCGGCAAAGACATCGGCAAGGATTTCGACTCCGTCAATAACGCGAGGCCCTGAGCGGCTGAAATAGGCCGACGCATCCAACACGTGCACACGCCCGCCAATGGCCTGCAGCTCGGACCTATGCCGCTCCGCTTCGCGGCGTGTCTCGTCCAAATTGAACCCGCACGGCATGATCAGAACGATTTCTGGCTCGAGCTCCCGTAGCTCTGACCATTCCATCCGGTACGATGGTCGGCGCGCTATTCCCGCCACCAATTCCCCGCCCGCGATGTCGATCATCTCTGGCACCCAATGACCGGGGACATACGGCGGATCGAGCCACTCCAGCGCGAGCACACGCGGCCGCGGGCGACCGGCCGTGCGGGCACGCACCGCTTCCATGCGCCGCTGCATGTCGGCGACGCAATCCTCCGCCTGGGCCACTGCTTCAGTCGCACACCCGACATCGCGAATCGAGGCGAAGATCGCGTCGAGATCATGGGCATCGAGTGTGACGATGGAGGCTCCAAGCGACGCAGCCGTAACCTGGCTTTGGGGCACCGCACAGACATCGCAGATACCCTGCGTCAGCACGAGATCGGGCTGGAGCTCGCGGATGCCGGCGACGTCGATCTCATAGACGCTGCCGTAATCGTGCATGGCGGCACGGATCGCGGTGTCAATCTCCCCGCTCGACAGACCCTCGAGACTCGCACGCGGGCGCGAGAGGCGCGGCCGGTTGGCGATGCTCGGAGGATAGTCGCAGCTGTGCGAGATCCCGACGAGCCGTTCCGCGAGTCCCAGCGCACACACAATTTCCGTCGCGCTCGGGAGCAGCGAGACGATTCGCCGGGCTGGAGCTAGCATTCCCCCGCTTCGCCGCCGAGCAGCGCGATTATTTGCCCGGCTGCAGCACGATGAACTTGACGTCGTCCTTGGAAATGGCCCGCAGCCACGCGATCAGCGCATCCACGCTCTCGGGCCGCGCCGTGCCCTTGGCGCCTGACATGCGGCGCGTGACGCGCAGCTCGCGACCGTCCTGCACATACTCGGCGCTGTAGCTGCCGAACTGACTCGCTTCCGTGACGTTGGCCGGCAGCTCCGCTTTCCAGCCCGTAGGCAACGTCATCCGCAGCTCCGACACGGTCTCCAAGGGTCCAATCACAGCGGCGATGTTGATCGGATAGCGCCGGGGTTTTCGGCGCTCGAGCGACGTCGCGAGGCCGAGCGAGGCGTAGTTGGGCAGCGCCGGAGGCAGGGTGAAGATGCGCGTGCCACCGCCGCTCGAGAGCACGGGCGCGTCGTGCACGAGCAGCGAGACGAGTGGTTTCGCCTGCAGATCGCGGCCATCGAACAGCGAGAGGCTGTCGCCCGAGGCGCCAGAGAAGACACCGTTCGCGAGCACCTGCGTGAGACGACTCAGCTCGTCCTTGTTGAACACACGCGCGTAAGCGCGCCGCAGTCCGTACTGGAGCGCGCCGCTCTTGGTCTCCGTGTAGCGGCCGGTGAACTGGCCGTCGCTGCCGAGCGCTCCGACAATGCGCATTTCTGAGCGGTTCGCCGAGGCCGGCCGCTCCGGGAGCGTCACCTGCTCGAGACTCCCGTCGTCGTGCACGACGAGCGCGAACGACCCTTCTTCGGGCGGTGGCAGCTCTCCGTAGGGCGTCAGATCGGAGGTGAGATCGAGGTAGATCCGTCCGCCGTTCGCCGCCGGCCGGTCCACTGCGGCAATCATGTGATCGAACTGCTGCACCGTCGGCAGCGTCGAGTCGGCACCGCCGCTCGCGCTGAGCAGCACGGGAAACGCGGGGAGGCCCATGCGGCGCGCGAGCGCGATGAACAGCGTCGCCTTGTCCTTGCAGTCACCGTAGCGCGTCTCGAGCACCTGCGCTGGCAGTCGCGGCAGGTAGCCGCCGATGCCAAGCGAGAGCGAGACGTAGCGGAAGTCCTGCGATACCCAGCGATGCACCGCCCGCAGCGAGTCCTCCAGCGTCCGCGCATCCTTCACGTGCTCGGCCAGCTGGGTCTCGAGCGGTGGGCTCACCGCGTACCGGCCGCTGGAGAGCCCGGCGTACCAGCGCGCGAGTGCGGCCCACGTAATCGGCGACGACACCTCGATCCTGACGCTCAGGGTGTTGGGCACGGCCGCAAACGGCTCGGTCTCGAGCTTCGGGACGTCCTTCGTGGCCCACGTGTAGACGTGCCGGTCGTGCGCGACGACTTCCTGGCGCTTGAAATGCACGTTCTCTTCCTGGATGCGCGGTGTAACGGACGCCGGCACATCGACCAGGAAGCGCGAGCGGCGCACCAACAGGCCGGTGGTGACGCGCCAGCCGCTGTAGTAATCGCCGGGAACGAGCGGCTTCACCCGCTCGACTGTGTAGCTCCAATCGACCAGCGTGCCGGGCGCCACGCCGCTCAACGTCACGCGGCGCACCTTTTCATCCGAGTAGACCGGGGCGTCGAGTGCCACCGGCGCGAGGGACTCCTGCTCGTGCGCCGGCTGCGCGCTAATGACTTCGCCGGTCGGCTTCAGGACCCGGATCCAGTTGACCGTCAGCTTCTCGGAGCCGCTCGAGTAGGAGAAGCTCTGTTCGCCCCATGCCTCCGCGCCGTCTTGATTCAAGATCTGAATGACCTGCCGGTAGGTGCGGCTGCTCCGGCCATCGGATTCGAACCGCAACACGCCATCGTCGAGCAGGTAGACGTAGTCGTCGTCCGCATAATCGGCGGGATTCACGGCGAGTGTGTAGATCGTATCGTTCCGAACCGACGGGTCCCCGGACGGCGTGATCCGGGGGGCTTGCGACACCGCGGGGCGCGCGATGACGGCGAACAAGGCGGCGAGAACGAACCGGCGCATCGGACCATCCTCCAACGAGGTGAGTCGAAGTTGGGAAGCTAATCCAGCGCTACTCGTACCCCAAGGAGTACAGTCCGGCCAAGCGGCCGGAAGCCGTTGATCTCCTGCGCCTGGTCATTGAACGCGTTCTCGAGGCTACCCGACAGGACGAAGCTGCCGACCGTGTATTCACCAGAAAGATTGACGCGCGTGTAGGGCGGCAGCGTGACGCGCTGCGCGCCGACGTCGTCCCGTTTGCCGACCCAGCGGCCGCCGACAATCACGCGCGCGCGCGCGCCCAGCGTCACAACAACCTGCGGTGCCACCGTATGAGCGGGCCGCCGGACGAGTGGCTTGCCGGGCACGAACAATCCATTGGGATTGCTCGACCCGGATTTCTCGACCCGGGTGTGCAAGAACGTGTAGCTCAGGGAGAGGGCGACGTGCCGGCCGACGGTGGTGCCGGCGTTGGCCTCGAGGCCATCCGCGATCGCATCGCCCACGTTGTAATAGTTCGGCACGCCGGGCGGCGGCCCCGGATCGTACTCGATCAGATCGCGAAACCGCTGGTTGAAGTAGGTCAGGGTGACGGCGCCACGCTCGACACCCGCCTCCCAGCTCTGCGAGCGCTCCGGCTTGAGATCTGGATTCCCCGTCACGAAGCCGTGCGCGAAGTTCTCGAAGAACGTGGGTTCCTTGAATCCGGTGCCGCCTGAGAGACGCACGCGAAACCGATCGATCCGGTACACCAATCCTGCCCGATACGTGGCATGCGTCCCAAACTGCGAGTTGGCGTCGAGTCGGGCGCCCACCGTCACCGCCGCCGCGCCGACCGTGAGCACCGCCTGGCCGAAGTACCCGTTGTTGTTGCGTCTCACGGCGATCGCATCGAGCGGCCCCGACCCGGACAGCGTTGAGCTGAACT
The DNA here is from genome assembly GCA_036395695.1 of Gemmatimonadales bacterium. GTDB lineage: Bacteria > Gemmatimonadota > Gemmatimonadetes > Gemmatimonadales > GWC2-71-9 > 20CM-2-65-7. The sequence continues at coordinate 1,389 of DASWDA010000057.1, read as the reverse complement.
GGCTCGTGCCGCGCTGGCGCTCGCCCTCCAGCTCGATGCCCCCGCTCACCGACACGCGCTCTGCCGCGTGCCAGGTCAGCAGCGCACTCGTCGTCGCGCGACGGACGAAATCGCGGCTCCAGTATGTGACGTCCTCACCTGGGGAATCGGGTTCGTCGTTGTAAAACAGCCGCGCTTCCTTGACTCCGGCCGTGACCCGGGCATCGAAGTGCCGCCCCAGGACGCGGTGGGCGTTCAGACTCAGCAACGGCCCGCGCTCAGCGGCGCGCTGGTTCGAGTCCACCGGCGCTCCGAAGCCGTCTGTGGGGAAATGGTAGATGTCGTCGCCGTAGTGATACGTGAGGCTCGCATCGGTGCGCGCGTCTGGCGCCACCCGCACTCCGGCACTGACCACGCTGTTGCGGTACTGGTTGTTGTACGGGTACAGCCCGTCGGAGGAGAACCGCGACACCCGCGCGGAGTAGCCGATCGTTTGAGTCCCACCCGCGATATCGACGGCGCCCCGGGTAGAGCCGTACGTCCCGGCCGCCACATCCGCTCCGAACCGCGCCGGCCCCTGCCCGGACCGCGTGAAGATTTGGATCACGCCGGTCACGGCATCGGTGCCGTACAGAACGCTCACCGGTCCCCGGACAATTTCGATGCGGTCGACATTGTCGGTGGTGAGATTTGCCAGATCGATCGCACCGCCCGCCTGGTTCAGCGCGACGCCATCCAGCAACACCTTGGTGTAATCGCTCTCTCCACCCCGCACGAACAGCGACGTTTGGCCGCCGAAGCTCCCGGTCTCGACCACATGCGCCCCCGGAACGGTTTGCAGCGCAGCCGCGACGGTGTGAATCCCGCGCGCCACCAGATCCGATCCGCGCAACACCGTCACAGCCGATGCGACGCGGTCGGCCGCTACCGGCACACGGGTGGCCGTCACAACGACGGGCTTCAAGTCAACGGTATCCTGGGGTTGCTGCACGGTGAGAGCGAGCACGAGCAAGACGTTCATGCGCGGGACTCCTTCGCTTGGCGGAGGGGGATCATTTGCGGACGGCCATCGATCGTCTGCATCGCGACTGGCCAGGAAAACACCGTCTCCACGATCTGCTTCGTCAGGACTTGGGCGGGCGCCCCCGCGGCGACGGGCCTCCCGCCCTCGAGCAGTAGCAGCGAGTCGGCGAAGCGGGCGGCGAGGTTCAGGTCATGCGTGATCATCAGCACACCCAAACCGTTTGTTTCCACGAGGCCTCGCACCAACTCGAATAGCCCCATCTCGTGTTTCAGGTCGAGCGACATGCCCGGCTCGTCGAGCACGAGCAGCTTCGGCTCCTGGGCGAGGGCGCGCGCGACGCGCACACGCTGGTACTCCCCGCCCGACAGCGTCCAGAGCCAGCGGTC
>DASWDA010000056.1:0-24139 GCA_036395695.1 Gemmatimonadales bacterium | reverse complement strand
ATAGCCCGGCAATTCCAGCGACACCCCGACCTCATTCCACGACCGTCGAGGTTCTCTGACCCCGGGCGCAAGCCCGGGGTCACCGGAAAAGAGGATCCGGCAGGACCTACCTCACTCCTCCCATCAACGCCTTGATCGGCCGCGTCAGCAGCAGCAGAATCGCCGCCGCCACGAACGTGGTCACCGCCACCGCGCCAAAGAGCTGCGGGAGGGGCAAGGTGTCGAACAGCCCTCCAGCCATGCCGGCCAGTTTGTTTCCCACTGCGATCGACGGAAACCACCATCCCATCATGAAGCCCACGATGCGCGCGGGCGCGAGCTTCGTCACCATCGACAGCCCGACCGGGCTGAGGCACAGTTCCCCGATCGTGTGCAGGAAGTACAACCCGATCAGCCACCAGGGGCTGACCTTGATGCCCTGCTGCGTCATCATCGCGGCCGGCACGATAAGCGCGAAACCGAGTCCGACAAAGAGCAATCCCAGCGAGAACTTCACGGGACTCGAGGGCTGACGGTCCCCCATCCGGACCCAAATCCCACCGATCAGCGGCGCCAGGCCAAAAATCATGAACATCGAATTCAGCGACTGATACCAGGTCGAGGGGAAGTTGTAGCCGAAGGCGGTGTTCCGCGTCAGCCGGTCGGCGAACAGGTTGAGACTCGACGACGCCTGCTCGAACGCCCCCCAGAAAATCGACGAAAACACGAAGAGCACGGCAATCGCGGCAACGCGTCCCCACTCATCGCGCTGGAACCGCCACCACGGTTCCGCAGACCGCGCGGCGTGTGTGTCGGATTGCCCCAGGCGCTCGAGCGCCGGCATGAGGCGCGGCTTTCCCGCGACGTACTGGATCAAGCCGATGATCATGCCGACGCCGGCGCACGCGAAGCCGACGTGCCAGTTGACGTTTTGCCCCAGCGTTCCTACCACGAGCGGCGCCACGAACGCGCCGACGTTGATCCCCACGTAGAAGATCGAGAAGCCGGCGTCGCGCCGCGCATCCTCGGCGTCGTACAGCGCGCCGACCATTGTGCTCGCGTTGGGCTTCAGCAGTCCGGTCCCGACGACGATCAGGCAGAGACCGAGATAGAACGTCGGGACGGTCGGCACCGCCATGCTGAAATGGCCGAGTGCGATGATGATGCCGCCCAAGAGCACGCTGCGATACTGACCGAAGACTTTGTCGGCGGCCAGGCCACCGAAAATCGCCGACGCGTAGACGCCGAAGCCGTACCATCCGATGACGTTGCCGGCGCGCTGGTCGGTGAACCCGAGGCCGCCCTGGGTCGCCGCCGCGGTCATGAAGAGAATGAGGAGCGCTTTGAGCCCGTAGAAGCTGAAGCGCTCCCACATCTCGGTGAAGAAGAGCGTGGACAGGCCGCGCGGATGGCGAAACCAGCCGGCGGTGTCACGCTGCGGCGCAGCCGGCGGCGTCATCTAGCGGACGCCGCCCATGAGATTGCGAATCGGCCGGAGGAGCAGGAACAGCACGAGCCCGGCGCCCAGCGTCACCCCGGCGGTCACGCTGAACAGTGTGACGAGTGGGACGGTGCTAATGAACCGCGCCGACCACCCGGCGAGCAAGTTGCCCACGAAGTTGGAGAGGAAGAAAATGCCCATCACAAAGCTGACGAGACGAACCGGCGCGACCTTGGTGACGAGGGAGAGACCCACGGGACTCAGGCAGAGCTCGCCGAGCTCCTGGATGAAGTAAGCCGCGATCAACCAGAGCGGGGATGCTTTGATGCCCTGCTGCGCCAATGAGCCGGCGGGGATGAGCAGCACGAAGGCCAGTCCAACGAAGAGGAGCGCGATCGCGAACTTGGCGGGGCTCGAGGGCTGCTTCGGTCCAAGGCGTACCCACAGCCAGGCGAACAGCGGCGAAAGCAGGATGACGAACGCCGCCTGAACCGAGACGAACCACGACGCGTACAGCTTGATCCCCAACAGCTCGAGATGCACGTACCGGTCGGCGAACAACGTCAGCGTCGAGCCCGCTTGCTCGTACGCGCCCCAGAACAGCGACGCGAAGACGAACAGCACGACGACAGCCGAGATACGCCGCCAGTCCTCGGACGTGAGCGGCGTCCGCCTCGTTCCCCCCACTGCGGTCGCATCCGGCGTTCTGCGAGCCGCCTTCTGCGCCGCGATGCGCTCGATCGCCGGCTGGAGGTGTCGACGACCGAGGATGTACTGAGTGAGACCGAGCAGCATGCCGACGCCTGCGCAGGCGAACCCGAGGTGCCAGTCGATTCCCTCCGCGATCCGGCCCGCGATGATGGGTCCGAAGAACGCGCCCAGGTTGATGCCCATATAGAAGAGCGAAAAGCCCGCGTCGCGACGCTCGTCGCCGGGTTCATACAACCCACCGGCCAGCGTGCTGACGTTCGGCTTCAGCATGCCCGTGCCCACGACGATGAGCCCGAGACCCGCGTAGAGAAACGGCAGACCGTGGAACGCGAGCGTGAAGTGGCCGAGCGCAATGATGATCCCACCGATCAACACGCTGCGGTATTGCCCGAGCCACGCGTCGGCGATCAATCCGCCGAGGATCGGCGTAACCCACACGCTGGAGACGTAGGTGGTGTACGCGTTGCTCGCCTGAGTGTCGGTGAAACTCAGCGCTTTCGTCATGTACAGGATCAGGAAGCCGCGCATCCCGTAATAGCTGAAGCGCTCCCACATCTCCGTGAAGAAGAGCGTGGCGAGACCGCGCGGATGCCCGAAGAAGCGCTTTTCGTCGCTCATGATTCGAACAGATCGTCTTGTTCGGCGGAGTCAGGATGCTCTGACGGCCGCAGCAGGGTGGCGAGCCGTTGCTCCCATTTCTCCAGGTCGAAGTGATGCTCGTTGTGCAGCGCCCGCCGCAGCACCGGCGAGAACTCGTGGAACGCCTCGAGCAGCTCGCGGGTCGCCTGCCGCAGCCCTTCGAGCTGGAAGCTCCCATCGGTGGCACCCATGTCCTCGAGGATGCTCTGCTCTGTGCGCGAGGCCACAATCGGCTCGGCCTGTCCTTCGATGAAGACGTTGGTGCGCTGCCCCGGCCCGCGCCCCTGGTCGATGGGCGTCAACCCCAGAATGCGATCCGAGCGCCAGTACTTGCCGTAGCCGAGAAAGACCATCCGGCCTCGCTTCACATCCATAGGTTACCTCCGCGGACGCCGGTTCTTGCGAATGTCTTCGAGCGCGACACGATCGATTTTCCCGTCCATCCGCACCCGCACGTCGTAGTTCTCCCAGTACATGAAATTGGCGAGTGCAGTGAGAAAGGTCTCGTTGAGCGAGGGCTGAGGAGCGGCGAGCCACTTCTGCGGTTGATTGGCCGGCTCAGTCAGCAGAATCGCCTCCAGCTCCTTCTGCAGCGCCGGCGTGATAGGCATGAGATCCGCCGAATCGCTCGTGAAGAAATACAGCTTGTGGAGCGCATACAACCGCTGCAGCTCTTTGATCGGATCGGGCGCGTCGTACACACGGATGTCGATGTAGCGATCGGTCCCGCCGAGGTAGCCGCCCTTGGCGCGCACCACGAGCAGCGCCGCCGATTGCATGCCCCGCTTGTCGCCGCCGCCCGCCTGCCCCGCGACCAGCGCGGCAATCAGCCGGTCGGCCAGCGTGCCGCGGCTGCGCTCGAAGGTTTCGGCCATGTTCCGGACGGTCGCCTCCGAGACCATGATGTTGGCTTGCGCCGCATAACCATGACCCACGATCAGCTGGCCTTTGCCGCCCATCTGCCCAGCGGCCCCTCCGCCCGTCCGTCCCCCCGCCCAATCAAACGTCGAGTCGCCGGTCCAGCTGGCGGAGTTCCCGTGCGCGTCTACCATCCCGACCTGACGCTGCGATGGCTGGGGATCGGTGCGCATGATGATGCGCATCGCTTCAGGCGCGCTCGCCCCGCGCGCCAACAGCTCCAACCCCTTCTCCCCGTAGTCGGTGTTGCTCAGCGCCTGCGTCGCGACCGCGCCCACACCCGCGCGGGCCCACGGCACCAGGCCCCCGACGTTGGGGAACTTCGACTGGACGGCGATGCCCAGGTCGCCGGTGACGGAATCGTAGGCGACGATGCTGTAGGTGTGTGCGCGCTTGAGAAAATCAGATGGTGGAGGTTGGGACGATGGGTGGAGGATCTGCAGGAGCGCGAGCACGAGCACAGGGTTATTCCTTTCTCATTTTCTTTTTCAGCTCTTCGAGCTGGCGTGCCGCGGCCGCTTCGCGCGCCGCCCGGTCCATGTCCGACTTCAGCAGCTCGTCGCTCAAGTCCGTTTCCGGCCGTGTGGCGCCGGCCTCTTCCAGGTCACGCCATGCCTGCTCCGTGCTCCCTGCTCCGCTCGCCTGGTCGGCCGCCTTGAGCTGCGTCCGCATCTCGTCCAGCTCGCGCTGCGCCAGCGCGAGCTCCTCGCGTTGCGTTGCCACCTTACGCTCCAACACGCCGAGTCGCTCGCGGTGCTTCGCCGCAAACCGATCGGCGACGGCCACGGTCTCCTGATCCTGGATCTCTCCCGCAAGCCGGCCGCGGCGTTCGGCATCGGCCAGGCGCTGCCGTTCGGCGCCGACCTCGCGTTCCGTGCGCGCGATCGCCTCCTGCACCTCGGCGACCGCCACCTTCGCATCGACGACCGCCTCGCGCATCTGCCGCGCGAGCGAGCGGAGGTCGGGGCCGGACGCCGCATCGAGGGCGGCGCGGAACGCGTCCCGCAGGCGTTCGAACAGGGATCAGCTCTTCCGGACGGTCTTGGCGAAAAAGTCGGAGAAGACGGGCTCCACCGCGCGCGACCCGCATTTCGGGCAGGCGGGGCGAGGGTGGGCGGCATGCTCGGCCATGGTTTCGGTGTGGGAGAACTGCACGTCACACGCAGAACAGCGGTACTCGTACAATGGCATAGTGCAACGTTATTCCCGCGCAAAACCACGGTCAAGTTGACGCACCCGAGGCCGGGCGCAAATTGCTGGGATGCGCAAGGTCTGGCTCGTGATCGTCGTCCTCATCGCATGTGGCGGTCTCGAACCCGAACCGATCTGCGCACCCAATCTCGTGGGGTTGTGCGGAACGCTGCGATTTCGCGGAACCGTCCCGGACAGTACCGACGCCGTCTTCATCGCCGCCTACCTGACACTTCCGCAAACCTGCAGCGATCTGATCGACAACCGCCGACCAGTAATACCGGGCTCCGTCCCCTATACGGACTCGGCCGCGGCGTATAGCGTCGCGATCGATCCCGGCACCTACCACTGGATCGTCGCGGTCTGGAAGAAGCTCGGCGCTTTGACGATCTCACCGCAGGACACCGCCCTCCTCCGAGTGGCCGGCTACTATCGCAATCCCGCCGACTCGACCCAGCGGGGTGTCGTTTCCGTTTCCAACGGCCCTGCCGCGGGGGACATTGACTTCGTCGTCAACTTCGACAGCCTGCGTCCCGCGACGGATTTCGTCACATGCACCGCGCAATAGCCACGCTGCTGCTCATCGCCGCGCCGCTTCCGGCGGCCGCGCAAGGCGTCCTGCGGGGCACAGTCCGCAGCACGCAGGGCGAGATGCTGGTGGGCGCGAGCATCGCAATTCCAGGTACGACACTGTCGACGCGCACCGATCGCCAGGGGATGTACCGCATCCCGCTCGTGCCCGCCGGCACCGTGCGCGTCCACGCCGGCGCGATCGGACACGCGTTCGTGGATACGACGGTTGCCCTGACGGGCGGTGACTCGACGACGCTCGATTTCACACTGCGGCCCGAGCCGCTGGCACTCCCGCCCGTCGACGTCGTCAGCGACCGCGTTCCGCACTTCGGCGACCGGCCCGCCACTACCGTCGCGCAGGTCAGCGAGCGAGAGCTGAGCCACCGCGCCGTGACGACGGTCGATGAAGCGATCGATCACGTCGCGGGCGTGCAGTTCGTGAATGGCCAGGTCAACCTCCGCGGCTCGACGGGATACGTGCAAGGTCTGAACTCGCGCGTGCTCATGACGGTCGACGGCGTCCCCATGAATCAGGGCGACCGCGGCGGAATCAACTGGGACCTGCTCTCGGTGGACGACATCGAGAGCGTCGAGATTCTGAAGGGTGCCGGCTCCTCGCTCTACGGGTCCGCCGCTTTCGGCGGCGTCGTGAACGTGACGACCCGCGACATTCCCACGGGGCTGCATACTCGCCTGCGAGTCACCGGCGGGATGTACGGCGATCCGCCCCACGCCATTTGGAAGTTCCGCGATACGCCGGGACTCCTGGGCAGTGGAGACCTCGCGGCGTCATACGGCACAGACGCCTGGGGCGGGAGGATTTCCACCGGCGATCGTCACTCGGACGGCTACCGCGAGCAGGATCAGGACGACCATCTGCATTTCGCCGCTAAGGCGCGGTGGCAGCCGTCCGTCAATACCCGGGTCGATGTGTCGGGTGCGTGGGCCGTCGACCGCTATGACGTGCCGCTGACCTGGTGCAGCCGCGGCACCTGCGACGATCGCGGTCAGGTGTTCCAGCCGTTCATGATCGATACCAGCGGCCGCGGCGCGCGCACCGACTCCCGCAAAGGCTATTTCGCGGCGCAGGTGCGGACGACGGTCTCACCCCAGTTCGCGTGGAGTGCGCGCGCCTCGTGGCTGCGCACGCATTTCGTGGATGTGCGTCGCCCCACGTCGGAGTTCGGCGTCGGCGACCGCTTCGGCGCGGAGGGACGGATCGAAGCGCATCCGGCCCCCCTGCGAACCGTCATCGTCGGCGCCGAGGCCACCTACTCCGACGTCACGAGCGACATCTTCGGCATCCACTCGCAATCGGAGTTTGCCGCGTACGGACAGAGTGAGCAGCAGATCAGCGCGGTTCGCGTCAGTGGTGGGGCGCGCGTCGACTTCCTCGCCGTCGACGGTGGCTCGCTGACTGCCGTCGTGAGCCCCCGCGTCGCCGCGACGTTGAACGAAGGGGCGGGAACCTGGCGCGCGTCGGTCGGCCGGGGCTTCCGCTCACCCACGATGGCGGAGCGGTTCGTGCACACCACGGCCCTCGGGTTCGACGTCATTCCAAACCCCACACTCCGGCCCGAGACCGGGTGGTCCTTTGAGATCGGGCACACCAGCGCGCCCATATTGCGTTTCATGCGGCTCGATGCCGCCGTGTTCTGGACCGAAGCCCGCGATTTGATCGAGCCCAGGTTGCTGCGGTTTCCCGCCGACACCGCGGTTCGGCTCGACAGTGTGAAGATTCAGCTGCAGAACGTCGTGCGCGCGCGCATCGCCGGAATCGACGCCAGCCTGATCGCCGCGCCGATTCCCGACCGGCTCATCGCCACACTTGGCTACACCTACCTCGACACCCGCCGTCGTCTCGCCGGCGACACGACCGAGGGGCCGCTCGCGTTCCGGCCGCGGCATCTCGTCACCCTCGGCGCGGACTACAGCATCGGCGCGGGCTCGGTGGGGGCGGACTTTCGATACGCGAGCCGGCCAGAGCGCGTCGAGCTCGAGGGGTTCGTCGACTCACGGCGGGTGCCCGTGAAGGTTCTGGATCTGCGCGCCGAATGGCGGCGCGGACCCGTCGAGCTGCGTGTTCTGGCCGCGAACGTGCTCAACTACATCTACAACCTGGTGCCGGAGACCCTCGCACCGGTGCGAACCGTCACCGTGACCGCTGTCTGGTCACATTAGCATTACATTTGCAGCCCATGACACGACCGACGTTGGCTTTCCTTTTGTTGCTGGCGACGGGGTGCGGCCGTGGCACCGGCGGTTCGCCCACGTGTGGCATCGCGCTGCTTGCCGGTCCGGGTCTGATAACCTCGCAGTTGTCGAATGCGCGCGACGTGCTCACCGATCCGCCGCGTGGCATCCCCGATTCCCTCCCCGCGCTCGTTATCCAGAAGTCGAACGACCGGGGCGCGGTGATCGTCGGTCGCGATGCCGAGGGCAAGATCTCGATGCAGTTCCGGGGACCGGCGTTCCCAGCCCAGGGCTATGGTCTGCTGGTCGTGGACGACACGTCGCAACGCGCCATGGGAGTGCTCATCCTCGATCAAGAGGAGCCGCAGCGTCATCCGGCTATCGGCACCGTGATCGGCGGGAGCACGGCGTTGAACCTCTACGGTGTCCTCGTGGACTGGGCCAGCGTCAGCAACCCGCGCTGTCCCCTGTTTGGCGGCCCCGCGTCCCAAACGTCGTGAAACCGGCTCCCGCCGTTGCTGTGACGGCGCCCCGCCGCCTGGTCGAGGGCCGCGAGCGCGTCACCCTGAATACCGCCTACGTTCGCGCCCTCGAAGGCGCCGGCCTGGTTCCCCTCGCCGTTCCGACGATGCTGGCGGCCGATCGCGCCGGCGCCGCCCTCGCGGCCGTGCGCGGGCTCGTGCTCACCGGTGGTGAAGACGTCGCGCCCGCTCGCTACGGCGCGGCGCCGCATCCCCGCCTGGGCGATGTGGACCCGGTCCGCGACGCCGCCGAGCTGGCATTGATCGCGGCCGCGCGGGCGCGCGGTCTTCCGATTCTCGCCATCTGCCGCGGCATTCAGATTCTCAACGTCGCCCTCGGCGGCACGCTCTATCAGGACCTAGACAGCGAAAGGCCGGGACCCGTGCCACACAATGACGAGACAGGCCGTCATCCGGTCCACGTCGAGGCGGGCTCGTTGCTCGAGCGCACGCTCGGCACGCGCTCGGCGAGCGTGAACAGCCGGCACCATCAGGCGATCCGCGATCTTGCGCCCGGCCTCAAGGCGGTCGCGTGGGCCGACGACGGCATCATCGAGGGCGCGGAGCCCTCCGACGCGAAGGAGCCGTGGATGGTGGCGGTCCAGTGGCACCCCGAGGACCTGACGGAACGGGCGCTGTTCGACGGCTTCGCGCGGGCCGTGGCATGACCGCGGCGCTCCACGCGTTCCCGTCGGCGGAGTGGGTCGCCGCGTACGGCGCGGCGATCAATGCGAGCGACGACTACCGCACGGCATCGACGGAGTGGACGCATGGCGCCGTCGCGCTGGTTCTGCCCGCGCAACCGGGCATCGGCGTGCCGGAAGATGTCGCCATCCTGCTCGACCTCGAACGCGGCACCTGTCGGACCGCGCGACTCGTGCCCCGGCAGGACGCACAACAGGCCCCGTTCATCCTGACGGCCGAATACCGCTTCTGGAAGCAGATCATCAAGAAGGAGCTCGGCCCCATCGCCGGGATCATGCAGCGCAAGGTCGCGCTGCAGGGATCACTGCCGATCGTGGTCCGGTTCATCAAGTCGGCCGAGGCGCTCGTCGACGCCGCGACGCGCGTGCCGACCCGGTTTCTCGACGAAGCAAAATGAACGCCTCGGTTGCCGAGATCCTGACGCGCCTCACCGCCTTGTCGCACGAGCTGGCGGGAGCGTTCCGTCCGGCGACCATCGTCGAGATCGTGGCACGCGTGTTGACCGAGCAGCTGGCGCCCGGCCGGTTGTCGGTGATGCTGCTGGACGTCGACACCAACGGGCTCCGTGTGGCCTACCACAACGGCCCCCGCCCCGCCACGACCGACGACCCGCTGCTGCAGCTCGCACTGCGGCGCGGGCCGATCGTCTTCCCCGACACGGTCGCGGCGCGCGCCGCCGAGCTGAACGTCAAGGTCGACAAACCGGCGCCGGCCAGCTGGCTCGGCGTACCGATCGTGGCGGTGTCGCGCACCATCGGCGCGGTCGCCCTGGAAGGCGACGGCAAGAACGCGATGGACGAGAGCGCCCTGATGTTCACTCGCGCCGTGCTCGCGCAGGCCGGCATCGCGCTCGAGAACGCCCGCCTGGTGGAGCTGCTCTCGAGCGGCAAGCGCGAGTGGGAGCAGACCGTGGACGCGTTCAACCAGGCCATCTGCTACGTGGATCCGCAGGGCGCCGTCCGGCGCGCGAATCGCATGTTCGCCGAGCTGATCAAGCTCCCCGTCACAGCACTCCCCGGGAGGTCATGGTTGACCCTGCTGCCGCCGGCGTGGGCGGATCCAGTCGCCCGTCTGCTCGCGCCGGGAGGCGCCGGCACCCCGATCGAAGTCCGGGCGGGCGACCGGATTCTGCTCGTGACGGCGATTCCCGCGGGCGAGCCCGGCGCCACCGTGCTCCTCTTCGAAGATCAAAGCGACAAGCGCCGCTTGCAGGAACAGCTGCTCCAGTCGGAAAAGATGTCGGCCATCGGCCAGCTGATCGCCGGGGTCGCGCACGATCTCAACAACCCCCTCGCTTCAGTCGTCGGCTTCAGTGACCTGCTCGGGGAGGCCGCGGATGTCCCGCCGCGCCTCGCCGAGCCGCTCGCGGTGATCCGACAGGAGGCGGAACGCGCCTCGGCCATTGTGCGCAACCTGCTGTCGTTCGCGCGCCGCCAGGAAGGCGAGCGCCAGCTGCAATCGATCCGGCCGATCCTCGAGTCGACGCACCAGCTCCTCAAGAACCAACTGCTCGCGGCGCGCATCGAGCTGACGCTCAGCTTCGAGCCGGGGTTGCCGGAAGTCCAGGTGCACGCGAATCAGATCAAGCAGGTATTCGTGAACATCATCAACAACGCGGCCCAGGCAATCACGAGCACGCGCGCGAAGGGAGGCGGGGGCCGGATCGAGATCGCGACCAGATGCGAGCCCGACGGCCTCTCGGTCCACGTCTCCGACAATGGCCCGGGCATTCCCGAGGCCGTCGCCCAACATGTGTTCGAGCCGTTCTTCAGCACCAAGTCCGAGGGCGAAGGCACGGGCCTCGGCCTCTCGATCTGCCTCGGCATCGTGAAAGAGCACGGCGGCAACATCTCGGTTGAACCGGGCGGAGCGGGGAGTGGCCGCGGCGCGACGTTTACCGTCGAGCTGCCGACCGGCGTGCGCGCCGAGCGCAGCTCGGCCGCCGGCGGGGCGGAAGCCGAACCCGCGCCCGCCGAACGGCAGGAGCAGCTCCGCGTGCTCGTGGTCGATGACGAGCCGCACATCCTCCACTATATGCAGGCGACGCTCGAAAGCTGGGGTCACGAGGTCGTGCTGGCGCACGATGGCAGCCAGGCGCTGAAGCGCGCGCTGATGCAGCCGTTCGACTTGATCATCTGCGACTTGCGTATGCCTCGGCTCGGTGGGCGCGAGATGTTCCACACGCTCGCGCGTATGCACCCGACCGTCGCGGAGCGCATCATTTTTGCCACGGGCGACACGGTCCGCGGTGACACGCTCCAATTCCTCGAAGAGCTGGGCCGTCCCTTCCTGCAGAAGCCATTCAAGCTCGATGCGCTACGCCGCGTACTCGCCGGAGTCGAAAAAGCCGGGATTCGGGGTTAGGGATTCGGGACTCGGGCTCCCTAGCCCCGAGCCCCATTCGAGATGCGCATCCTCCAGGTGGACTCGGGTCGCGAATGGCGCGGCGGCCAGAACCAGGTCCGGCTGCTGTGCCGCGAGCTCCGCCACGCAGGCGCAATCGAGCAGGTTCTCCTCACCAGGCGGACCGGCGAGCTGGCCCGGCGCGCCGCCGCGGATGGTACAACCGTGCACGGCACCGCATGGGAGATGGCGCTCGACCCCCGAGCGTGGTGGCAACTACGGCGGACCATCTCGGCCTTCCAGCCGGACATCATCCATGCGCACGACAGTCACGGCCTGACGCTGGCCGCGACGCTCGCGCGTAGCCGCACGCTCGTTGCGGCGCGGCGCGTGGATTTTCACGTCGGGCGCTTTGGCGGGTGGCGCCGCGCCGACCGGATCATCGCGGTGTCGGACGCCGCCAAGCAGGTCCTGGTCGGCGACGGGATCGCCGGGGACAGGATCACCGTGGTGCGCGACGGGATCGATCCCGAGGAAATCCGACGCGCCAGCCTGCCGGCGCTCGACATGCGCGCTCGGCTGGGCATCCCCGCCAACGCCCCGTTGGCGGTGAACGCCGCCGCGCTCGTCGATCACAAGGATCATGGAACGCTGATCCAGGCGGCGCGGCATGCGCGAGCCCTCGAGCCCGACCTCCATTGGATCATTGCCGGGGAAGGGCCGCGGCGCGCAGCGTTGGCAGCGCAGATCGCGCGGCTCGAGCTCCAGGAGCACGTGCATCTGGTGGGCTGGGTCGACCGGATCGAGGCCCTGATCGCTGAAGCGAGCGTCTTCGTCATGTCATCGAAACAGGAAGGTCTTGGCAGCGTCATTCTCACCGCGCTGGCGCTGGGCCGGCCCGTCGTCGCCACCCGAGCCGGTGGCATCCCCGAAATCCTCCCTGCGGACGTGCTGGTTCCCCCCGGCGCCGCTGACGCGCTGGCGAAGAAGGTGGTCGACATGCTGCATCACCCGACGCCGGTCCCGTTCCCTCCGCGCTTCAGCGCCCACGCCATGGCACATGGCGTCTTGGACGTCTATAGGGCCCTTCTCTAGATTGCAGGGCCATGATTTACGTCTGCGTGCCCGTCCACAACGAGGCCAGCACGGTCGGCCTCGTGCTCTGGAAAGTCCGCCAGGTTTTCACCGCCTTTCAGCGGGAATACCAGATCATCGCGTGCGACGACGCCTCGACCGACGCTACCGGCGAGGTCCTCGCGTCCTATGCCCGCGTCTTGCCGCTGACCGTGATCAAGCACCGCTCGCGCCTCGGCTACGCGCGCAGCCTTGAAGAGCTGCTGCGGCTGGCGCTGCAACGCACCGACCGCCCCAAGCGCGACTGCGCGATCACGTTGCACGCCGACTTCGTCCATGCTCCCGAGACGATGGAGGAGATGGTCAAGCGGCTCGAGTCGGGGGCGGACCTCGTGGTCGCCGAGCAGTATCGGGAACAGGGGACGCGCTCCTGGCCGGAGCGCTGGGCACGGCAGTGGGCGCCACGGCTGCTCCGCGTGGGCGGTGGGGTGAAGGACTCGATCTCCGGGTTCACCGCCCTGCGCTTGATCGTGCTGCGGCAGGCGACCCGCGGAGGCGACGCGGCGCTCCTGACGACCGAAGGGTGGGCCGCCAACGCGGAGCTGCTCGCACGCCTCGGTGCCCACGCCCGCCGCATCGAGGTCGTCCCGAGCGCGGGGCGCTACGACCTCAAGCAGCGGCCGTCCCGGTCCAGTCCCTGGCAGCAGCTGCTCGGCGCCTGGCGCTCGCGTGGCCTGGTCAATGCCGCGCGCAAAAGCGCGGCGACGCTGCTCGTGTTGGCGTTGCTGACGGCGGCCCAGGCGCTCGTGGCGCAGGACACCACATGCACCGGCAAAATCGTGAGCGCTTCGGCACCTGGTACCTCTGGATCTCATCCGGCGCCGGCCGTGCCCTTCCCCGTGGGCGAGCGGTTCTCGTTCGGCGCCAGGTACGGGATCTTCAGCGTGGGCAGCGCCGCAATGGAAGTCATGGGAATCGACACCGTGCACGGCGTGGAGACCGTGCACATTCGATTTCGCATCACGGGCGGTGCGCTCTGGTACCATCTCGACCAAACCATCGAGTCGTGGGTGGGACGGTACGACTTTCGCTCGCGCCGCTACTCATCGATTCAGGATGAGCGCGACCGCCATCGCGAGAACCGGTATGAGATCTATCCGGACTCCGGCTTCTATCGTGAGGTAGGGCGCGACACCACGTTTGCCACGGTGCTCGAGCCGCTCGACGACGCGGCCTTTCTGTATTGGATCCGGACGGTGCCGCTCCAGGTCGGGAAGAAGTGCGAGTACGCCCGGTATTTCCGGCCCGATCGCAACCCGGTGATCCTCGAAGTGCTGGGGCGCGAGCGGGTGAGTGTGGCGGGCAAAAAGTGGCAGGCCATCGTGGTACGCCCCAAGATTCCGCGGGGGCGTGGCATCTTCGCGGAGAAGTCGGAGACGCGGATCTGGCTGTCCGACGATGCGCAGCGCGTCGTGCTCGCGATCCAGTCCAACTTCTCGTTCGGCCAGGTGACGCTGAAGCTCAAGGACTACGTGGTCCCGGGAGTGCCGCGGCCATGACCGACTACCGCGAGGCCGACTTCTCTCGGCTGAAGACCGTGCCCGTTGCCAAACGCGCCAACAAAGTCGACGCCTCGCTCCTCGCCCACCCGCCGCTGCCCTCGGATCGTTCGTTCAACGCCTTTATCGACGGGTTGCCCTCCATCCTCGCCGCGCAAGATCTGCGCTATGTCGTCGACCAGATCGCGGCTGCGGCCGGGCGGCGCGCGGTCCTGGCGATGCTGGGCGGGCACGTGATCAAGGTGGGGCTCGGACCGCTGCTGATCGCGCTGATGCGCAAGCGCGCGATCACCGCGATCGCCATGAACGGGAGCGCGGCCATCCACGACTTCGAGCTTGCTGCGTACGGCGGCACGAGCGAGGATGTCGCGGCGGGGCTGGGCGACGGTACCTTCGGCATGGCGGAAGAGACCGGACGCGAGATGAACGCCGCGTTGGCGCGCGGCGCGACGAGCGAGCAGGGCGCGGGCGAAGCGCTCGCGGAGTATCTCCGCGCGCGCAAGGATCTTCCGGGCCGCGACGTATCAGTCCTGCTCGCGAGCGCCGAGCTGGGCGTGCCGGTGACGGTACACACCGCGATCGGCGCGGAGATCACGCATCAGCATCCGACTGCCGACGGCAGCGCGATCGGGATCACGAGCCACCGCGACTTCAGGCGGCTCGCCGGCGTCGTGCCCGGACTCGACGATGGGGGGGTGGTGTTGAATCTCGGCAGCGCCGTCGTGATGCCGGAGGTCTTTCTCAAGGCGCTGACCATCGCCCGCAACCTGAACGGTGGAAAGCCCAAGAACTTCACGGCGTGCGATTGCGACATGCAGCGGCATTATCGGCCGCGGGTAAATGTCGTTGAGCGGCCGACGCTGGCAGGGGGCCGGGGCATTCAACTCACCGGGCACCACGAAATCCTCTTCCCGATGATTGCGTGGGCGGTATTGTCCCGGCTGGAACAACGACAGCTTTAGGAGGCGGGGCGCCCCTTGATCGTGTCGCGGATGCGATCAGCGGTACGGGGACTGACAAGCCGTAACGCGAGGTAGACGACGAAGCCGATGAACGCGAGCCAGAGCACCGTCATCGCGAGACCAACCAGGCTCCCAAGGATGCCGAAAATCAGCTTGAGGCCGAGCCATGCGAGAACGGCGAGAACGGCAAACCCTAAAATGCTCCGGAACATGATTGCCTCCGTGGTGTCCGGTGCGTCTGCAGCGTACGCCTAAATGTCGCACAAAGTTTCGTCCTGTGAAGTGCTGGTCGCAGGCGGCGGGATCATCGGAGCCGCCTGCGCCCGGGCCGCGGCGTTGCGGGGCTTGCGGGTTATCATCTGCGAGCCAGGCCCCGATCCGGCGGCGGCGTCGGCGGCCTCCGCCGGGATCCTGGGACCGCAGATCGAGCGCGCCGACGATGCGTTGCGCGCGCTCGGATTGCGCGCGCGCGATCTCTACGAGAGCCTAGCCCCCGCACTGGCGGAGAGCACCGGCGTCGACATCGGGTTGTGGCGCGACGGGATCGCGTCCCTCGCATTCGACGAGGCCGAAGCCGAACGGCTCCGTGACACAGTCGCCCACCAGCGTCAGGCGGGACTGCGCTGCGACTGGTTGGAGCCGGAGGAGGTAGCGGAGCGGTTCCCGGCTACCGCGCCCTCTCTTGGCGCGATGTTCGCGCCGGAAGACGGTGCCGTGGACGCCCCCGCGCTCGCCCGCGCGCTACACGCCGATGCCAAGCGCCACGGTGCACGCACGCTGAACACGCGCGTGACCCGCCTCAGCACGATCCTCGGTCGGGCGACCGGCGTCGAGATACCGGCCGGCAAAATCAAGGCCGAGCACGTGGTCATCGCTGCGGGCGCCTGGTCTCCGCGCATCGGGCACCTGCCCCGCACGCTGCCCGTCGAGCCCGTCCGTGGCCAGATGGCGGCTGCGCCGTGGCCGGCAAACATGCCGCGCACGGTGCTGTACTACGACCACGGCTACGTCCTCGCGCGGAGTGGCGAGGCCATCTTTGGCAGCACGATGGAGCACGTTGGTTTCGACGGTAGCGTCACCGAGTCCGGAGTCCGTGGGATCGTCGCCGCGGCCCAGCGGCTGTTGCCACACCTGCCAGCCGTCCCAACCCGCACCTGGGCCGGTCTGCGCCCCGTGACGCCCGACGGGCGTCCGATCATCGGACCCGATCCAGACGTGCGAGGGTTGTGGTACGCCACCGGCCACGGCCGAAACGGCGTGCTGCTCGCGGGCCTCACAGGCGAGATCATCGGCGATTTGGTGAGCACGGGCGCCACGGAAGTGGAGATTGCTTCTCTCGCCCCGGAGCGATTTACTTCGTAGGATGTTCCGCAGTTGCGCGTTCTGTAACGCGACGTTTGACGGTGATGGCGGCCCCTCGGGGCTTGGCGTCGGGCGGCGAATCGCTTTCGATGAATGGAGGGGGCGGCTGTGGGTCGTCTGCCCCCGCTGCAGCCGCTGGAATCTCACCCCATTCGATGATCGCCTGGAACGCATCGAAGCCGTGGCGCGCTCCGCAAGCCAGGGACGAATCGCCGCGTCCACCGATCAGGTCGCGTTGATCCGCTGGGAGCGCTATGACTTCGTGCGCGTCGGCAAACCGCCGCGCGTCGAGCTGGCGACGTGGCGCTATGGCGAGCGGCTGCGCAATCGCCAGCGCGAGCGGATGAAAGTCGTGGTCCCCCTCACGGTCGCAGCGATCGGTCTCGGTATCGCCGCGAACGTGGCGGCGGGCGGCGGGTTCGGCGTGGTCATCTGGAACGTCCACCGCCTCGCCGATTGGTTCTATCTGCGGCTGGTAGGCGGCCGCAAAGTCACGCTGAGCGAGCCACCCATCTGCGCCCGGTGCGGCACGCTCATGCAACTGCGCGCACGCCACATTCAACATTCCCGCATCGTCCCCGATCGCCACACCGACATGGCGGTGGTACTGAGTTGTCCCAGGTGCCACGGCGAAGGTGCGCAGCTCACAGGCAGCGATGCGATTCACACGCTGCGGCAGGGACTCACCTATCTGAACCTCAGACGCGGTGGTCGCCGGCGCGCGGAAGATGCCGCGCGAGAAGTCGACCATGCCGGTGGCGCCGATCGCCTGGTGCGTGACATCGCGCATCGTGAGCTGACGTTGCGGTCGCTCCGGGCGGAGCGCGGCCTCGCACTCGAAATGGCGGTGGACGAGCGCGCCGAGGTCGAGGAGCTCGAGCGCCAATGGCGGGAGGCCGAGGAGATCGCCGACATTGCCGACGGGACGCTCGGGACGTCGACGGAGGTCGAAAACGAGTTACGGCGGCTCAAGAACCGGGGTGGTGATCAACCGTCTGGTTGAAAAATGCCCTACCCCGTGCTCTGAGCACACACTATCTTCGACGTCCATGGCCGCCCCCCCCGCCCCGCTCGTACAGATTCAGCCCCCCATTCCTGCAGAGCAGACCCGTAAGCCCTCGTGGCTGAAGGTGAAAGCGCCGGGGGGGCCGAACTACGTCGCGCTCAAACACATGATGCGTGACCTCAAGCTCCATACGGTGTGCGAGGAGGCGCACTGCCCGAACATCGGCGAGTGCTGGGAGCACAAGGCGGCCACGTTCATGATCCTGGGCGACGTCTGCACGCGCAATTGCGCCTACTGCGCCGTGGCCCATGGGACGCCGGCTCCCCTCGATGCCGGCGAACCGCAGCGGTTGGCCGACGCCGTCCAGCAGATGGGACTGAGGCACGTCGTCATCACGAGCGTGGATCGCGACGACTTGCCGAACGGCGGCGCCGAAGTGTTCGCCGCATGCATCGCGGAGATCCGGCTGCGGCTGCCGCAGACATCGGTCGAGGTCCTGATCCCCGATTTCAAGGGCAACCCCGCAGCACTCGGCCTCATCGTCGCGGCGCGGCCCGACATCCTCAATCACAACCTCGAAACGATCGCCCGGCTGTACCGGATTGCGCGCCCCGGCGGCCGCTACACGCGCGCGCTGGAGCTGCTCGACGGTGCCAAAGCGATGAATCCGGAGCTGCTGACGAAGTCAGGGATCATCTGCGGGCTGGGAGAAGATTGGGACGAGCTGCTCACGGCGCTGCGCGACCTGCGCGCGGCACGCGTCGACATCGTCACGATCGGCCAGTATCTGCGCCCGTCCGACCAGCATCTGCCCATCGCACGCTGGTACACACCGGACGAGTTCGCCGAGCTGAAGCGTTATGGCATGTCGTTGGGATTCCGTCACGTTGAATCGGGCCCGCTGGTTCGCTCCAGCTATCACGCGTGGGAGCAAGTGGAGGCAGCCACCGCATGACCGCCACCGCCAGATCCGCGAAAGCCAGCGCACCCTCATCCGCCCCACCACCCGAGCTGCTTCTCAAGATGCTGCGGCAGATGCTGCTGGTCCGGCGCTTCGAGGAAAAGGCCGCGGAGGCGTACGCGCTCGGCAAGATCGGCGGATTCTGTCACTTGTACATCGGCCAGGAAGCGGTCGCCGTCGGCGCGCTCGCGGCGCTGCGCGACGACGACTACGTCATCTGCTCCTATCGCGAGCACGGCCAAGCGCTGCTCAAGGGCATCTCGCCGAACGCGGTCATGGCGGAGCTGTTCGGCAAGGCCACCGGATGCTCGAAGGGCAAGGGTGGCTCGATGCATCTGTTCGATGCCACGCGTGGCTTCATGGGCGGTCACGGGATCGTGGGCGGCCACGTTCCCCTCGGCGCCGGCCTCGCGTTCGCCAGCAAATACCTGGGCAACGACAAGGTCTGCGTCTGCTTCTTCGGCGAAGCCGCGGTCAACATCGGCGCCTTTCACGAAACGCTGAACATGGCCTCGGTCTGGAAGCTGCCGGTCATCTTTCTCTGTGAGAACAACCGCTACGGCATGGGCACGGCGTTCGAGCGCGTCGCGGCCGTGACCGACATCGTCGAGCATGCGTGCAGCTACGACATGGCCGCCGAGCTCGTGGACGGGATGAACGTGCTGACCATGTACGACGCCACGCGGCGCGCGGTCGAGCGGGCGCGGAAGCAGAGCCATCCGACGCTCCTCGAGGTGCGGACCTACCGCTACATGGGCCACTCCATGTCCGACCCGCTGCACGGCGTGTACCGCACGAAGGACGAAGTCGAAGAGCAGAAGGCCCGCGATCCGATCGCGCAGCTCGCCGGCAAACTCAAGGAAGACGGCGTGATCGATCAGGCCGCGCTCGACGCGCTGGACGCGGAAATCCACGCGGAGGTCGAGGAAGCAGTGAAGTTCGCCGACGAGAGTCCGGATCCCGAGCCGGGCGAGCTGTTCACCGACGTGTTGGTCGACTGATGGCGACACTCACCTACCGGGACGCCCTGAATCAGGCGCTGCGCGAAGAGATGCAGCGCGATCCCAACGTGTTCCTGATGGGCGAAGAAGTGGGCGTGTATCAGGGAGCGTACAAGGTCAGTCGGGGCCTGCTGGAGGAGTTCGGCGCCAAGCGCGTAGTCGATACGCCCATCGCCGAGCTGGGGTTTGCCGGGATCGGTGTCGGGGCCGCGATGGGTGGGCTGCGCCCGGTCATCGAGTTCATGACGTGGAACTTCGCCGTGCTGGCGCTCGATCAGATCGTCAACTCCGCCGCCAAGATGCTCTACATGTCGGGCGGGCAGATTCGGATGCCGATCGTGTTCCGCGGCCCCAACGGCGCGGCGCTGCAGCTCGGGTCGCAGCATTCGCAGGCGTGGGAGAGCTGGATCGCGCACATCCCCGGCCTCAAGGTCGTCGCGCCGGCGACGCCCGCCGATGCCAAGGGGCTCCTCAAGTCCGCCATCCGCGACAACAATCCCGTCATCGTGCTCGAGGGCGAGATGCTGTACAACATGAAGGGCGAGGTCCCGGACGGTGAGCAC
Source organism: Gemmatimonadales bacterium (assembly GCA_036395695.1). Lineage (GTDB taxonomy): Bacteria > Gemmatimonadota > Gemmatimonadetes > Gemmatimonadales > GWC2-71-9 > 20CM-2-65-7. The sequence continues at coordinate 4,437 of DASWDA010000056.1, read as the reverse complement.
GTCGTCCCGATCGGCCGCGCGGACATCAAGCGGCCTGGCAACGACGTCACGCTGGTCTGCCACTCCAAGACGGTTCCGGTGGCGTTGAAGGCGGCCGACCAGCTCGCCGAGCAACATGTGTCGGCAGAAGTGCTCGATCTGCGCTCGATCAGGCCCCTCGACGAAGCGGCGATCCTCGAATCGGTCAAGAAGACCAACCGGGCCGTGGTCGTGGAAGAAGGATGGCCCCACGCCGGGATCGGCGCGCAGATCGTCGATCTCATTCAGCGCGACGCATTCGACGACCTCGATGCACCGGTACAACGCGTGACGCAGGCCGACGTGCCGATGCCCTACAACAAGGTGCTCGAGCGCGCCGCCAAGGCCTCACCCGAGAAGGTCGTGGCCGCGGCCCGCCGCGTCCTCTACCTCGAATAGGCCCGCGCCATGGCCACCAGAGTTCACATGGAGGCGCTCTCGCCCACGATGGAGGAGGGGCGTCTCGTGAAGTGGACCAAGCACGAGGGCGACGCCGTGAAGTCGGGCGACACGCTGGCGGAGGTCGAGACCGACAAGGCGGTCATGGAGTTGATCGCGCGGGCGGATGGGCAGCTGCTCAAGGTGCTGGTGGCCGAGGGCGCCACCGTGCCGGTTGGGAATATCGTCGCGTGGATCGGCAAGCCCGGCGAGAAAGTCGACGGAGCAGGGAGCACGGAGCAAGGAGCAGCGAAGCCGGCGCCTGCCGCTGCAGCTCCGAAGCCAGCCCCAGCCCCCGCTCCCGGTCCGGTTGCAACGGCGACCGATGCAACGCGAGTGAAGGCGTCTCCACTAGCACGGCGGATCGCCAAGGACGCGGGTGTCGATCTGAAGCTGGTGCAGGGATCAGGGCCGGGTGGCCGAGTCATCAAACGCGACGTCGAAGCCGGTGCGGCGAGTCCCAGCATCACCGGACAGCCGAGCGCGGCGCCAGCTCCCCGCTCCGTGCTCCGTGCTCCGTCCGGTGTGCCGTACGAAGACGTCCCCCTCACCCAGATCCGGAAGACGATCGCCAAGCGGCTCGCCGCCTCGATCGGTCCGATTCCGCATTTCTTCCTGACGACCGAGATCGACATGGAGCGCGCCGCCGAAGCGCGCGAAGCCCTGAACAAGCAGCTCGGCGAAGCGGGCGGGAAGATTTCGTTCAACGACATCGTCATCAAGGCGGTGGCGCTGGCGCTCGTCCAGCATCGCGCCTGCAACGCCTGGTTCCAGGAGGACCACATCCGCTTCTGGAACGAGGTGCACGTCGGGATGGCGGTCGCGATCGAGGACGGGCTCATCACGCCGGTGATCCGCAATGCGGACATGAAGAGCCTGCGACAAATCGGGGATGAGTCGCGCGAGCTGGCGGGGCGTGCCCGCACCCGGCGCCTGAAGCCGGAAGAGTACACCGGCGCGACATTCAGCGTCTCGAACCTCGGCATGTTCGACATCGATCAATTCACCGCCGTCATCAATCCGCCCGAGGCCGGTATCGTCGCCATCGGCAGCATCGTCGCCAAGGCCGTGCCCGACGGCGATCGCGTCGTGGTGCGGCGGCGCCTGCGCGTGACGATGAGCTGTGACCACCGCGTCATCGACGGGGCGACCGGCGCGGCGTATCTGAAAACGTTGAAACAGATGCTGGAAAACCCTCTCGCCATGCTCTTGTAAGAGGTATCAGTGGCAAACTCGTTCGATGTCATCGTTCTTGGCGGCGGCCCCGCGGGGTACGTCTGCGCTATCCGCTGCGCGCAGCTCGGGCTCAGCACCGCCGTTCTGGAGCAGGAGAAGCTCGGCGGCGTGTGCGTGAACATCGGCTGCATCCCCACCAAGGCGCTGCTGCACTCCGCGTACATCGCCAATCTTCTCAAGGAATCCAAGGACTTCGGCGTCGAAGCAGGTGACGTGAAGACGGACTACGGCGTCGCGATGAAGCGGTCGCGCCGGGTCAGCGACCAGAACTCGAAAGGCGTCGAGTTCCTGATGAAGAAGCACAAGATTACCGTCGTGAAGGGCAGCGGGGTGCTCCAGCCGGGCAAGAAGGTGAAAGCGGGCAGCGACGTCTACGAGGCCCGGAAGGCCGTCGTGATCGCCACGGGCTCGCGCGTCAAAGGCATCCCGCAAATTGGTCTCGAGATCAACAAGACGACGGTCATCTCCTCCGACGAAGCGCTGCTGCTGGAGCGCGTGCCGGCGTCGCTTGCGATCGTCGGTGCCGGCGCGGTGGGCATGGAGTTCGCCGACATCTTCAACGCGTTCGGGGTGAAGGTGACGGTGATCGAGGCGCTCCCGCGCATTCTGCCGCTCGAGGACGCCGAGGCGTCGGAGACGCTCAGCAAGAGCTATCGGAAGCGCGGGATCGAGGTGATCGCCGGCGCCAAGGTCACCAAGGCAACCGTCGGCAAGGACAAGGTCACGCTCGACGTGGAGGCCGGGGGCGAGAAGAAACAGGTCGTCGCGGCCGCCGTGCTGATGGCCGCCGGTCGCGCGGTGAACACGGAGAACATCGGGCTGAAGGAGTGTGGGATTCAGCTCACCGACCGCGGATTCATCAAGGTCGACAAGAACCTGCAGACGAGCACGGCCGGCTACTACGCGATCGGCGACGTCGCCGGACCGCCGATGCTCGCCCACAAGGGGAGCCGGGAGGGCGTCGTCGTCGCGGAGCTCATCGCGGGCCAGAAGCCGCATCCCATCAAGTACGATAATGTGCCGAGCGTGACCTACTGCCATCCCGAAGTGGCGAGCATCGGCCTGACGGAAGATCAGTGCAAGGAGAAGAAGCTCGACTACGTCGCCGGCAAGTTTCCGTTTTCCGCGAACGGCCGGGCCCGGGGCACGGGCGAGACCGAAGGCTTCGTGAAGATCCTGCGCGACAAGAAATACGGCGAGATCCTGGGCGCGCACATCGTCGGCGCCCATGCGTCCGAAATGATCCATGAGCTGGCCGTGGCGCGCGAGAACGAGTACACCGTCGAAGAGGTCGATCTCGCCATCCACGCGCATCCCACGATGTCCGAGGCCGTGGCCGAGGCTGCGCTCGATTCGCAGGGCCGCGTCCTGAACATTTGAGCGACGAACCGGTCAAAGATCCGCTCGCCCTCGGGTTGGGCTCCCTCGCTTCAGGCGTCGGGTTCGGCGCGGCGTGCCTCACGGCAGCGCAGATCGTAGCCGCAATTCTCCGCGGCGACCTCGAGCCCGCCGTATACCACGACACGGCAGGCAATCCGCTCGTCGCCGGAATCGTGGCGGCGGTTGGCGTAGGCAGCGTTGTCGCCTGGTACCGCGGCCGCGCCCTCGATAACCTCTGGCAACGCGGCGTCATCGCCGTCTTGGCCGCCGTAGGGGCATGCCTGGTCGGCTTCATAGCCGCGCTGCTCGATCGCTTCTTCGGCCCCCTGGGACTGATCGTGTGGCTCCTGCTGAACGTGGCGTTCGGCATCCTGGCAACGCGCTGGGCCGTGCGGGGAAAAGGGGAAGAGGGAAGCGGAACGGGTACGGCATGAGCGAGCTCGAGATCATTCAGGCGGGGACCGTGCGGTACGAAGACGCCCTGACATGGCAGCGTCAGCTCGCCGACGACCGCATCGCAGGCCGGCTCTCCCACGACGTGCTGCTCCTGCTCGAGCATCCTCCCGTCGTCACGCTGGGCCGAAATTCTCATGCCGCGCACCTGCTCCGGCCGCAGGGAATCGAGGTCTTCGAGGTCGAGCGCGGTGGCGACGTCACGTTGCACGGCCCGGGTCAGCTTGTCGGCTATCCGATTCTCGATCTCCGCGCATACAAACAGGACTTGCACTGGTACCTGCGCACGCTCGAGCAGGCGCTCATCGAAGCCCTCGACCTCCTTGCCATTCCTGCCGAGCGCAATCCGGGGCTCACCGGCGTCTGGACGCGGGGGCGGGGCCGCAAGATCGCGAGCATCGGCATTCACGTGAAGCAATGGGTGACGTGGCACGGGTTCGCGCTGAACGTCACGACGGATCTCGCGGATTTCGATCGCATCGTGCCATGCGGGATTCAGGGTGTGGAGATGACGTCGGTCGAGCGGGAAACGCCGAACGGGAAACGGGAAACGCTGTGGGAGGAAAGTGTGGCGGCGATGGTCAGAGGGTTCGAGACCGCATTCGGAGTGGATTCACACCCTGAAGGGTGTGCTCGGCAGACATTGTCCTCAAGGACAATGGTGGCCGAGCCCAGGCTTTAGCCTGGGTATAGAGTTGGCCAAACCCCTCCCCCGCATCCCTCCAGGCCAAATCCAAACCACCAAATGGCCGGTGCTGCATTATGGCGACGTACCAACCGTGGACACGTCGACGTGGACCTTCTCCGTTTCCGGGCTGGTCGAGCACCCCTTCTCGCTGACGTGGGCCGATTTGCTTGCCCTGCCGCGCAAGACGGTCGAATGCGACATCCATTGCGTCACGACCTGGAGCC
>DASWDA010000055.1:0-18216 GCA_036395695.1 Gemmatimonadales bacterium | reverse complement strand
ACCAGGCCCGTGCTCGGCGGCATCTCCCCATTCTTCGTCGTGGCTGAGCTTGATACTGCGCTCGCGTTCTATCGCGAGAAGCTCGGCTTTGACGTGACCTTTCGGGGACCGGCCGACGATCCGTTCTTCGGGATCGTCGAGCGCGACCAGGCCATGATCATGTTCAAGGTGGTCGGGGTACCACCGCTCCCCAACTCCGAACGTGAACCCGGGGCTCGGTGGGATGCCTACGTGTACGCACCTGATCCGGATGCGCTGGCCGCCGAATTCGCATCGCGCGGTGTTGCCTTCTCGGCTCCGCTGAAGGACGACGATGACGGCCTGAGAGGTTTCGAGCTCAAGGACGTCGATGGGTATGTGTTATTCTTTGGCCGCACGCGCGAATCATGATCGCTCGCCGTGTTGACGTTCGCCGCGAGCGGCCCAACAAGCGCTCAAGGAATCCTATGAACACGCCCACACCAGTAAGCCGTGGCCAGTTTGCAATGGCGCTGAGCTCCATCTACGCCAGCATCACGTTGGTCTTGCTTGTTGCCCTGGAAACGCCTTCGGCCATGTGGCCGATCTACCTCCTAACGAGTGGATTGGTGGGTGCTACGGTGTGGTGCAGTCTCGTCGCTCTTCGCGAGCTGCGACGCGGGCGCGGGTCTGCGGCCTAACACAGGCTTGAAGGTGACGGCGCGCGTAGATTAAGGAATGAGTCCTTCTTCAGCGCGCCGCAGCTTAAGCGCGATTCGTTAGGCGCCGTCTGCCCCCATGAGACAGCAAGCACTCAGTCTCATCGCCCTGACCGTCGCGCTAGCCTCCCCCGGGTTCTCGCAGGACCCTGTCACTATCGGCGTGCTAGAATGGTCCAAGTGTTCGCCACAAGCGCCCGAGACCGTCTCGGCTCGTCTACTTTTCCAGCAGCAGGGGGCCCAGTGGATTGCCTTAACGGATCCTCAGGACTCCCAAGATCACGCTCGACAGTCTTGGGTTGTTGCGTTCGACGGCCGGAACCTGGGCTCTGTTGTGACGCTGAACAATGGTCTCCCCGGCAAAGGCGACCGGACGCACGCGCGGGACCACCTCCTCCAGTTGGCTTCAGAGCAGCCACCTCCCCACGTAAGGAACATCAGCGGCACATTCAGCCGCGAGGGGTCGTGGTGCGGACCGTCCCGCTGGCGGCCCCTCGTGCTCGTGTCACAGGCCAACGTCAGTGACCCGCAGCGCTGGCGACCCTTCAAGCCGGATAGCTCAGCGCGCCGGGCACTATTCAAAACATTTCGGGCGGTAGGCGATACGTTGCTAATGTGTCCCAAAGGCCCGGACAGATCAGCGCAGGCGTGGGAGTACGGGCCATCGGACCTGGCGTTTGAGAAAAGCTATCACGATACCCTCGGACACCAACTACTCTCCTTGCGTCTCAAGGAGCCGGCGAACGCATGCGAGTTTACGGCGGGTCCCGAATGGTCTGCACACTGGTTTCTCGTCGCGCAGGATACGCTGTACTTGGCGAGTGAGCTGGAGCTCGTGGATGCTGGTGACTACGACGGCGACGGAGATTCTGAGGTTCTGTTTTGGCACACCGGCTATGATGAAGATGGTTATACACTCTTCTATGATCACCTCCGTAAACGAGTGGATTACTGGTGGCATCATCACTAGCGTTGTGCTCTTCTCGAATTGGGAGATTTAGGCGCCGCCCGGCATTCCCGACACGTAGATCACCTGTCCTAATCCGAGCACTTCGATCGTGTGCGGCAGGTTCGGCGGCAGGTCGAGCCGGTCTCCAGGCCCCAGGTCAACCGCCTCGGCGCCGGCGGTGACCCGCAGGAAACCCTCGACCACCCAGCGCGTTTCGGGAAACGCGTGCGCATGCTCGGCCATCCGCGCGCCCGGGAGATCCGACCACCACGCCGTGACCATCCCTTCGCGCTCGAGCGCGCGACGCAGCGTGGCCACCTGCAGCGGCCCGAGCCGCGGGTCCCAGGGGCGTCGCGCCAGCGTCACGACACGAAGCGCGGCGCGCCGACGAGAATACGCCGGGCGGTCAGGACAATTCCGGCGGCGTAGAGCAGATGAATCGTGCCACTGGGCACGTGCGCCACGAACAGCAGCAGGAACCACGTGATCAGCATCACGACAGCGGCCAGCAGTGTGAGATTCACGGTGATTGACCTTTAGGGGGCAGAAAGTATTGTAGTACCCAGGGGCGGGGAGATCAAACTATTGAGCCAACAAGCTCGATTGCGGACCCGAATACCGCGGCCCATGTCATGCCCCCTCGTTGGGGAAGACAGAATTCGTGGTGAGGGACCCATCATTACTTTCGGGCTTCAATAACCCTCTCCGTTTCCTGTTGTAAACGATCGGCCGGTCCATGTTATGTGGTCCCGGCCGATCGTTTTTTCCGGATGGTCTGCCAGAAGTACGCCGGTGCCCGCAGCGGTTGACCTTTCACCACAAATCCGATCACGAGCACGACCGCCCACACGCCGTACGCCACCATGACCTCGACGCGCAGGTGTGGCAGCGTGAATTGCACGGCCCACAGCACGAAGAGCGCCGTCGCGTCCATCCAGTCGAATTCCATGTTTGCAAGCAGCAGCACCCCCAGCAGCGTTTGCAGCAACGTCAGCGCGAGCTCGTTGCGTTGCGCGATGTCGAGCGGGAAATCGGCCCACACACCGTGGTGATGCAGGTGGGAGAAACCGTACACGACCGGAATCATCGCGGCGAGAATCGTCCACTGATTGATATTGCTCGACACGATGTTCATGAGCGCCATGGGAGCACGCGTCACGCGCCGGGCCCAGCTGAACGTCGAGACGAATTCCGGAAACTCCGACAGGAACGGCGCGACCCATTGCACCAGGAAGAACTGGCTGATTCCCACGACGCCAGCGAGTGCGATCATCGAGTTCAGGAACGGATGCGCGGTCACATACAACAGCACGCCGCCCACGCCGAACAGTCCGCCGATCGCGGCTTTCTGACGCCAGCCGGTCTGGCCGTACGCCCAGCGTGAGACCCGCGGGGCATCCGCGATCGCCTCGACTTCGCGCGGCGGATTGCGCATCAGGACCCAGAGATAGGCGACGTACAGCGCGACGAGCACCGCCGCGTCGATCCAGCCGAGGCGCTGGCGCCACAACACCAGCGCGAAGTACAGCAGCGGCGGAACGAGACCCATCACCTCGATCGCGTGCTCCGGCTCGAGCTTGATACGCGGCAGGTGTGTGGCCGCGCCGCGCCGCCTGCTGGCGGCCGCAAACACGAAATAGATCATCGGCCAGCCCAGGCCCAGAAGCAGCCGGATCGCGCCCGTCAGATTGGCGATGGCGAGGTGCGCCCGCTCGGCGTCCCGTCCGGCGTCCCAGGCGATGACCGCTTCGACGGCGAATTCCGGCAGCGTCTGCAGCCACGCGAGGATCGCGAGCGCGAGGCCTTGAGAGATGAGGAATTGCGCCGCTTCCGCGCCCCAGGCGACGAGAAATGCGGACGCCAACATGCTGGGAAACGTCCAGAGCGCGGCGAGCGCCGTGCCTCCCGCTTGCGTTGCGGAGACGAGTAGCTTTATGAATCGCACGGGGGTCCAAGATACTATGGCACGAGATCAAATGAAGTCCGCGAGCCTGCACAGCTTCCACGAATCGCACACGGATCCGACCGCGGTGCGCATTCCATTCCAGACGCTTGTGCACGAGATGCTCGAGCAGCTGGGTGAGGATCCCAAGCGCGAGGGCCTGCGCCAGACGCCCGCGCGCGTCGAGGCGTCGCTCAAATGGCTGACGCGCGGCTACGGCATGGACGTCGAGGAGGTCGTCGGAGACGCGGTCTTTCAGGAGAAGCACGAAAGCATGATCTGCGTACGCGACATCGAGATCTATTCGATGTGCGAACACCACATGCTGCCATTTTTCGGCAAAGCGCACGTCGCGTATCTGCCGAACGGCAGGATCGTCGGGTTGTCCAAGATCCCGCGGGTCGTCGAGATCTTCGCGCGGCGGCTCCAGGTACAGGAGCGCCTCACCGACCAGGTCGCCGAGGCACTGTGCGGCGTGCTGAAGCCGCAGGGGGTGGGCGTCGTGATCGAGGCGTATCACCTGTGCATGATGATGCGCGGCGTCGAGAAGCAGAACTCCAAAACGGTGACCAGCGCGCTCCGCGGTGCGTTCCGCGATGACGCCAAGACACGCGATGAGTTCCTGCGACTCGTCCACGGTGGCGCCGGGCTGCCTTGAAGATCGCGCTCGTGACGGGCGCGTCGCGGGGAATTGGGCTCGCCGTCGCGGACGCGCTCGGAGCCTCGGGATGGCACGTCGTCCGCCTGGCCCGCAGCCTGGCCTCGGGCTCCGCCGAGCGGCGCACCGACATCGCGTGTGACGTCACGAAGCCCGCCGATGTGGAGCGCGCCGTGGCGCGGGTGGAGCACGAGCTCGGCGTCCCGGACGTGCTAGTCAACAACGCGGGCATCTTTTTCATCAAACCCCTCGCCGAGACCACGCACGCGGATTTCACGACGACGCTGACGACCAATCTCACCGCGGCGTTCCTGTGCGCCCACGCCGTCGTGCCGAAGATGGTCGCGCGCGGCAGCGGCCACCTCGTGACCATCGGGTCGATCTCCGACTACATCGGTTTCTCCGGTTCGACGGCCTACGCCGCCAGCAAATTCGGGTTGCGGGGAATGCACGAGGTCATTCGTCAGGAGACGGCGAAGAGTGGCGTGCGCACCACCCTCGTGTCGCCGGGACCTGTCGATACGGACATCTGGAACGCTGTGAATCCCGATGCCAAACCGGGGTTCACCAAGCGCAAGGACATGATGCGGGCCGAGGACGTCGCGGCGGCGGTCGTGTATGCCGTCACACAACCGGAACATGTGGCCGTCACTGAGATCCGATTGCTGCCGGCGATCTACACACCGAGGGGATGAACGTGCGTGGTGCGTGGTGCGTGGTTGCAGCGGCGCTCTGCGGCGTTCCGCTTGCGGCGCAACAGATCCCCCAGCTTCCGGATTCGTCGGGATGGGGTGTGCATGTGCTCGCCATCGCGCGCGCCCCCGACAGCGCGATCTGGGTCGGGACGTACGGCCAGGGCATCTTCGTGCTTCGGCCGGGAGCCCCGAGCTGGGAGCAGATTCGCTCCTCGAGCGACACGGCCGCGCATGCCATTTCGTGGGACTTCGTCCACGCGTTCGGATTCGGTCCTGACGGTCAGGTCTGGTATGGGACGGTGGGCAACGGCTGGGGTGTTTCAAAAGACGGCGGCAAGACCTGGAAGAACTGGGAGTTCAGTCAACTCGGCCCGGAATGGCAGTACGTCGCGCCCAACGGCATCGTGACGCGGGCAGACACGACCTACATCGCGACGGCGGACGGCATCAAGCTGACGTGGGATGATGGGCAGACGTGGCGTGTGATTACGGATTCCATTGGCGCGACCACGGCGAAGGATCCGGTGTGGGCGCGTCTCCCCAGTCAGTACGCGGTCGGGTTGGCGACGGACAGCGCGGCAATCATTGTGAGCACCGTTGCTGGTTTCTACGGCTCCTCGAACGGCGGTCGCACGTGGTCGCCGAAAACGATCAAGGGGTTTTGCGCTCATGCCGCTTGCCGCGACCGGCTTCGCAAGTTGATGTGGACAGTCTCTGATGGGAACTTGCAATTCCTCGTGAAGATTGACGATCGCTGCAACATGGTCCCCCTCCCGAACTGGTGTCGGAATCCGAGGTACATGGCCGAGACAGCCATGCTCTCGTCCGGAGCGATTGGTGTACTGGAAGGCACCCCCGCTGGTCTTATCGCGTACGATGGGGGCCAGCCACGGGACCTTCGTCCGCCCGCACCGGTCCCTCCGCGTGTCGTCCAGTCCGCGAGAATGCCGAGGCACACCTGGCTCCGCCGTCCAATTGGGCTCACGGACCAGCCCTATATCGATCAGACCTATCGCTTCGGCTCGACGATGGGCGGCAACTTCCAGCCGCATCAGGGCGTCGAGTTCAACAATGCCGACGGGACGCCGGTGCATGCGATCGGCAATGGAGCGGTGGTCTATTCAGGACCGGCAGAGCGAGGTGCGCTCACAGTCGCCATCAAGCACGACCGACAGCTGCCGGCTGATGGCAGACGGCTGTTTTTGTATTCGGTCTATTACCACAACTCCAGACTACTCGCGCAGGTCGGCCAGCGGGTCAAAGCCGGTGACGTCATCGCCCTCGTCGGCAACACGGGCCGTGCGACCAACGATCACCTGCATCTCGAGGTGCACGCCTCGCCGTACGATTCGACGCGGCTGATCGTTGATCCCGATGTACGCTATCCGCCCTACAACACCAACCCCGAACTGTGGATTGCCCCCCTGCCCGGAACCGGTATGATCGCGGGACAGGTCTGGGATTCGGCGGGCCAGCCCGTCTCTCAAGCGCGCATATACGGGCTAGTAAAACCGGAACCGAGAGAAACGCCGTTCTCGTACATCGAGACCTACGGCCCGAAAAACCACTCCGATCCAGTGTATCACGAGCACTTCGCCATCTCCGATGTGCCGCCAGGCGAATACGTCCTCGGCACCGAAATCGGTGGGAAGCGGATATTTCGTCGAGTGAAAGTCGAACCCGGGAACCTCACCTGGGTCGAATTCCGGCCATGACCACCACGCACGTCGTCTAAATGCACATCGAGCTCACCGAGATGCTGCGTTGCCCCGAAGCCCATCGAGAGGAGATGCTCGTGCTGTCGACGGGCGAGATGAAGGACCGCATGGTGCGCTCGGGCCTCGTGGGCTGCCCGGTGTGCCACGCGGAGTATCCCATTGCCCGCGGTATCGTGAACTTCCGCCGCAGCAAAGAGCGCGTGGCCAAGGACTCGTCGTCGGGTCCGCGGCCCGCGTACGCGCCGCCCTCGCCGCTGCCGACGGCCGATGCCGCGCAGCTGCAGGCGCTCCTCGAGCTCTCCGGGCCGGGCGGCTACGTCGTGCTCGTCGGCGCGGCGGTGCGCCAGGCCCCCCGGCTGAGCAACCTGATGGCGGGGATCCATTTCGTCGGCATCAATCCGCCGCCGGACATGGAAGAGCAGTCCGCCCTGTCGCTCCTGTACGCGAACGAGAAGATCCCGCTCCGCACCGCGGTGGCGCGCGGCGTCGTCGTCGGCGCCGACCTCGCGACGTCGCCCTGGCTCGTGGAAGCCCATCGCGTGCTGCTGCGCGGCCGCCGCTTCGTCGTCGAAAACGAAGAGCCCGAACTTCCGATCGGGCTCATCAAGCTGGCGGCGGAACACGGGTTGTGGGTCGGAGAGAAACGGTGAGCAGTGCTGTAGGGGCGCAGCATGCTGCGCCCCTACCCCGTTGACTCGATCGACGCCGCCACCGCGTCGCTCGCGGCATACGCGCCATCGATCTTGCCCTTGTAGTTCTTCTCGACGACACGCCGCTTCACCTTCAGCGTCGGTGTCAACTCACCGGATTCGATCGTGAAGTCCTTCTCGAGCAGCACGACTTTCTTGGGCGTCTCGAACTTGGCCAGGTGCGACAGCATGCTCATCACTTCGCGCTCCACCTTCGCCTGCACGTCCGCCAGCTCGATCAGCTGGCCCCGAGACCCATAGGTCAGACTGCGCTCCTGTGCCCAGCGCTCGAGGTTGTCGAAATTCGGCACGATCAGAATGATCGGGAACTTGCGCCGATCGCCATACAGCATGGCGTTGGCGACGAACTTGTTGCGCTTGACCGCCATCTCGATCGGCTGCGGCGCGATGTACTTGCCGCCCGCCGTCTTCAACAGCTCCTTCTTGCGGTCGGTGATCTTCAGGTAGCCGTCCGTGTCGATCTCGCCGATGTCGCCGGTGTGCAGCCAGCCGCCCTGGTCGACCGTCTCGCGTGTCGCCTCGTCCAGCTTGTAGTAGCCCTGCATGATGTTCGGCCCGTGGGCGAGGATCTCGCCGTCGGACGCGATCTTGAGCTCGACGCCCGGAATCGCGCGGCCCACCGTCCCGAGCTTGATGCGGTCCAGCGGATTCAGCGTGAGGACGGGTGAGGACTCGGTGAGTCCGTAGCCTTCGATCACCGGCAGCCCCGCGCTGTAGAAGAACTTCGCGATGTCGGCGGAGAGCGGTGCGGCACCCGAGACGAAGAAGCGAATCCTGCCCCCGGTGCGGGCCTGCAGCTTCGCGAAGACCAACCGGTCGGCGATTTTCTTCTTGAAACTCAAGGCCCCGGGAATCGGCAGTCCCGCGAGCGCGAGCGTCGCCCACTGCTCGCCGGTGCGCTTGGCCCAGAAGAATATCGTACGCTTGATCGCACTCCCCGACAGCGCGTTCTCGAGCACGCGCGCGTACACCTTTTCGTACAGCCGCGGGACCGACAACACCACCGTCGGCTTCACTTCCTGCAGGTTCGCCGCGACGGTGTCGAACGATTCGGCGTAGTTGATGATGACGCCCGCCTGGAACAGCGTGTAGTCCACCATCCGCTCATAACTGTGCGACAGCGGTAGCATCGAGAGACATTCGTCGCCACTCCCGATCGGAATCATTTGCAGCACGGCCTGCACGTTGGACCACAGGTTGTGGTGCGTCAGCATCACGCCCTTGGGATCGCCGGTGGTGCCGGATGTGTAGATGAGCGTCGCCAGATCATCCGGCCCTGCCGTCAACGCCTCGTCTTTCCACTTGGGATGTTGCGACGCGGCGGCGCGGCCTTTCGCCTCGACGGCGGCCAGCGCCGTGACGCCCGCCTGTCCCGCCGCGGCGTCGGCGTCGTAGGCGATGATGTACTTGAGGCCGGGCAGTCCGCCCTTGACCTCGAGGACCTTGTCGACCTGTGCCTTCGTCGAGCAGAAGACGGCGACGGATTCCGAATCGCGGAGGATGTACTCGGTCTGTTTGGCGGTGAGGGTCGGGTACACCGGCACATCGGCCGCCCGGGCACACAAGCAGGCATAGTCCGTGAGGGCCCATTCAGGCCGATTCTCCGAGACAATGGCCACCTTGTCACCGGGCTTGATCCCCAGCTCCCGCAGCCCCAGCGAGATCGCCTTCACGCGCTCAAACGTCTCGCGGTGGGTAATGCCGACCCAGGCGCTGCCCACTTTCGACCGGAACGCCGCGGGCAGCCCGGCGTGCCGATCGACCGTGGTGAAAAACAGCTGAGTGAGCGTGCCTCGGTTCATGGCCTGAACTCCACGACAAATGTCAACGGACTGCCGTTCACCGCCGTCTGGTTCACGTGGTTCATCGTTACGGTTATGACCACCGAGTCGGGGACTGCACCGGTGGGACGCCGCACGCGCACCGCGGCGAGACCCGTCGCACTCGTGAAAACGGTGTCGTGAGGCACCAATGTGACCCCAGGACCGCCGGTCGGAAAGGTGTCCGCGACCGCGAAGACCACACGCCGGTTTGCTGGAATGACGCCGTTCAGGGCGAAGACCTGCACGCTGAGCGAATCCGAGAGGGAATCCGTCGTCAGGACCGTGACGCGCACGGCTCCCGTGGGCCGAATCGAATCCAGCCGCGCGAGCACGGTGACGGTTTGTGGGTTGGAGAAGAGGTCGCCGGTCCGTGCCTGCAGCCGCGCCGTGCCGATGACCTTGCTGATCGACACACCGGTCGTGCTGTCGACGACGGCCAGGGTCGCCGTGTCGAGCGAGCTCCAGGAGAGCGGAGCGGCGACGGAGTCGCCGAGTCCGTTCAGCGCGCGCCCGCGGGGGCGGAAGGTATCGGTGAGCTCGACCCGGCCGCTGTCGGGCAGCGTGATCGCGATGGCCACCGGCTGATTCTGATCGACATTGATTTTGCAGGCGCACACAGCAGCGAGTGCGAGCACGGCGCACGTCCGAATCAGGGGCTTCCCGTCCTCTCCTCGGCGGCACGGGGTACGCGGAGGTCCTGCAGCGCCTGGGTGGCGTGCTCGATCCACTTCTGCGCGTCTGGTCCCCGTGGCGGGTGCGCCAGAAACGTCTTCAGATGTTGTGCGGCGCCGTCGGGATCGCTGCGTTGCAGCAGCAGAAAGGCGAGCCCGTAGTGGGCGCCGGCGAGCGAGGCATCGAGCTCGAGCGCGCGGCGGTAATGCCGGATCGCTTCGTCGAAGCGGCGGGTCTTGGTGAAGGCGATCGCCATGTTCTGGAGAATGCGCGCGTCGTTGGGAAGATCGCGCAGCGCGAGCCGGTAGGACGTCAGCGCGGCCTCGTAGTCCCCCTGACGCTCGAGCGCCAGCGCCTCGTTGAGATAATCGAGGCGCTGTGGTCTGAGATCGCCGGTCGACGAGCCGCCTCCCCCGAACAAGCGGCGCCAGAAACCCATGGGCCGAAAATAGCTTGCGGCTGCAGACGTTGGCAATGTAGAATCCCCAACCATGGCCCCCCCACCGCGTCCCACCACCCCTCGTCCTTCCGGCGGTACGCGCGCGGGCAAGGCGCCGCGCGGCGTCCTGCAGGTCGACTGGGCGTTTTTCGGCGAGCTGTGCCGGGTGCTCGCCCTCAAGGTGTTCCGCGAGTATGACCCGGAGGTCGTCATCGGGATCGCCAAGGCGGGCGTGATTCCCGGTGCCGTCGTCGCGAGCATTCTGCAACGCGACTTCGCGTCGATCGCGATTTCGCACGAGGGCTCCGTGATTGCCGGCCCCCCGCGCCTGGTGACCGGCAAGCGGGTGCTGCTCGTCGACGAGACGTGCGAGTCGGGGAACACGATGAAGCTCGCCCTGGCCGCCGTGCGCGAGCTCAAGCCCGCGGCGGTGAAAACAGCCGTGTCGTTCAAGACCGGCACCTACAAACCGGACTTCGTCGCGCTCGAGAACGAGAACTTCATCATCCTGCCGTGGGACCTGGAAGTCATCGTCAACGGCGAGATCGTCGTACGTCCCGACTATCGCGCTAAACTGAAAGCGACCCCGCCCCGTTGAAAGACCGTTTAGCCGCCGCCGTCAAACAGTCCCGCGCCGGTTACACCGAAATCCGCGTCGAACGCACCTGGAGCTCCGCCGTGGCGTTTCGCGGCCGGCGGCTCGAGACCGCGACCGTCAGCGAAGATCAGGGCGGCTTCGTGCGCGTGCTCAACCCGGGCCACGGCTGGGGGATCGCGTCGTTCACGTCGCTCGATGAGCTACCGGCGATGGTGAAGCGCGCCAACGAGCTGTCCAACGCCGTGCGTCTCGACGAGCCCATCCGCCTGGCGGACGCCGCGCCGCAGACCGCCGATGCCGAGTTGGAGCTCGACGGCGACGTCCGCGGCGTCCCGCTCGCCGAGAAGAAGAAATTGCTCGACCGCTACAACGGCGCCATGCTCGCCGTGTCGAATGCGATCGTCGATACGCAGTCGAGCTATCGCGACGAAGTGTCGGAAGTCTGGTACGTCAATTCGGAAGGGACGTCGCTCTACCAGCTGCGCCCCGAAGTCGTGGTGTCCGGCACGGCGATCGCGCGGCGCAACGGCGATATCGAAAAGGCCCTCGAGTCGATCGGGCTCCGCAAAGGCTGGAACAGCGTCCAGAACTTCGAACCGCAGTTCCGCATCGTGGCGCAGCGCGCCGTCGACCTGCTCGCGGCCCCGCGCGTGCGCGGGGGATCCTACCCGGTCATTCTCGACAATGAGCTGGCGGGCGTGTTCATCCACGAAGCGTTTGGACATCTCTCCGAGGCCGATTTCGTCTACGAGAATCCCCAGGCGCGCGAGATGATGACCCTCGGCCGGCGCTTCGGAAAGCCGGTCCTGAACGTCGGCGACAACGGCGCCGCGACAGGCCTGCGCGGGACGCTGCCCTACGATGACGAAGGCACGCCCACCCAGGACACCCCCCTCATCACGGACGGCATCCTCGTCGGCCGCCTGCACTCGCGCGAGACCGCGGCGAAGCTCGGCGAGCGACCCACCGGCAATGCCCGTGCGATCTCGTTCCGCCACCCGCCGATCGTACGGATGACGAACACGTACATCGCCGCTGGCAAAAGCGGTATCGGGTTCGACGATCTCATCAGTGACATCAAGCTCGGCGTCTATGCCTGCGGGGCATTCGGCGGCCAGACAATGCTGGAGAGTTTTTCCTTCACGGCCGGTTGGGGTTACATGATTCGCGACGGGAAGGTCGCCGAGCTGGTGAAGGACGTCGTGCTGGCCGGCAATCTGTTTCAGACCCTCGACCGCATCGACCACATTGCCGGTGACTTCACCTGGAATCAGATGGGCGGCGGCTGCGGCAAAGGCGGGCAGTTCCCGCTCCCGGTGACCGAAGGGGCGCCGCACGTGCGCATCGAGGAAGCGCTGATCGGCGGTGACGTATGATCGATCGCCTGCTCGACGCCGCTCGCGGCAAGGTCGACGGCGCCGACGCGCTCTGGCGCCGCGAAGAGCAGACCGCGGTCTCGTTCGAATCGGGCAGGCTCAAAGCGGCCGGCATCACCGAGGAGGCCGGACTCAACCTGCGCGTGGTCGCGCACGGCCGCATGGGCGTGGCGGGGACCACCGCGGCGAAACCGGATCCGAACGAGCTGGTCGCTCGCGCCGGCGCGTCCGCGGAACTCGGAGAGTTGGTAGAGCTGGCGTTTCCAACCCCGAGCCCCCGGTCCCTAACCCCGATTCCCACGTTCTTCGACCGTACCGCCAACGCCTCGCTCGCCGAGCTGATCCGCATGGGTCGCCTCCTCGTCGAGCGGCTGGCGCGTCCTGACTGCCAGGTCAACGTCTCCGTCCAGCGCGAAGTCGCGGACACGGCCGTCGGCAATACCGCCGGCGCACGCGGCGAGTACCGTGCCACGGGCATCGGGGTGACGGCCGAGATCACCCGCATCGCGGGCGACGACGTGCTGATGATCTACGATCAGTACGTGGGTGCCGACATGCCGGGCGACGCCGATCTCGAGATGCTGGTGCGCTCGATCGAGACGCGACTCACCGCCGCGCTGACGATCGTGACGCCGCCCGATGGGGTGCTGCCGGTCGTGTTTACGCCGGCGGGGCTGGCCGCCGTGGTGCTGCCGCTCGAGCAGGCGTTCTCGGGAAAGACGGTGCTGCAAGGGAGCTCGCCCCTCGCGGGCAAAGTCGGTGAGACGATGTTCGACGCGCGCTTGTCGATCTTCGACGATCCCCTGACGCCGGGCCGGCCCTCGTCCCGCCCCATCGATGACGAATGCGTGCCCTCACGCGCGACGGGATTGGTGGAGCACGGCGTCGTGGGGCAGTTCGTCTACGATCTCGAAACCGCCGCGCGCGCCAAGACGCAGAGCACCGGCAACGGCCGGCGTGGCGTCTTTGGCAAACCGCAGATCCGGTATACGAACGTGCTGTTTCGCGGAGCCGATGGGGTGTCCCCCCAGACGGACGCGTTGGGGGGGGGATTAATCGCCGACATCGACGATGGCCTGATCGTCGACGACCTGATCGGCGTGGGGCAGGGAAACGTGATCAGCGGCGCGTTCAGCCATCCGGTGGGACTCGCCTACCGCGTGCAGCGCGGCCAAGTGACCGGCCGGGTGAAGGACGCGGCGGTCGCGGGGAACGCCTACGATCTGCTCAAACGCATCGGGGGATTTGGAAACGACGGGCGCTGGCTCGGCGCGCGGTGGTCGCCCTCACTGTTGCTGGAAGGTGTGAGCGTCGCGCGTCGATAAATCGGTGTCTGGTGTCAGGTGTCTGGTGTCAGGACTGTTCATCCAGACACCTGACACCAGGCACCAGACACCTATCGTGAGGCACTCAGCGCATCTTCGTAGCTCCGTCCAGCCGTCATTTCGTTGTAAACCCTTCCCAACACCTCCGGCGTCGCCGAAAGAAACCGGCAGCGTTCATCGCCGCGGCTGCGGCACTCGACTTCCATCACTGACACCGTCTCCTCCGACAGCCGTCCCAGAAAGTCGGCCAGCATGCCGGCGGAGAAAAAGCACATCGGCGTTTGCGCCGTGCCGGGGTTCGCTTCCGCCCAGTCGC
This sequence comes from Gemmatimonadales bacterium, assembly GCA_036395695.1. Taxonomy (GTDB): domain Bacteria; phylum Gemmatimonadota; class Gemmatimonadetes; order Gemmatimonadales; family GWC2-71-9; genus 20CM-2-65-7. Next base: position 4,318 of record DASWDA010000055.1, on the reverse strand, counting down.
TCGAGTCGAGCGCCAACGCCCCGGTCCCGACCGGACTCATCGACACGGTGCCCCAGCCGCCGTTGACAAAAAACTCCGACAGCGTCTCACCCAGCAGGTCGGCATCGAGGTCGGTCGGGTTGTTCACGGCGGCGAACGCCTTGTACAGGCCTTCGCCGGCGGCGTACCCGGCCTCCTGCAAGATCGTGATGAGCTGATCGGGGGCGTGGGTGGTGAGGCTGGCATGCAGTTGGCGGACGATGCTTGGGGTCGTCATACGGAAGCCAACTTAGGGTTTCCGGTTCGCGCGGCGCAAGAGTTCGGCTTCGTCGATTTGCTCGACGCCGAGCGCTTTCGCCTTGTCGAGCTTCGATCCGGGGTCCGAGCCAACGACCAGCGCGGTCGTTTTCTTGGACAGGCTGTCGGCGACGTGGCCGCCGGCGCCCTCGATCAGGTCCCGCGCCTGCTGCCGGGACAGCGTGGGCAGGGTCCCGGTGACGACGTAGGTCTGATCGGTCAGCGGCCGTGGCCCCGTGGCGGTGGCGGTCTCCTGCAGGGTGAGTCCCAGGTCCCCGAACCGCTTCAACAGCTCCTTGTTGCGCGGCTCCTTGAAGAATCCCGCAACGGCCTCGGCGATCGCCGGACCGATGCCGCGGACGTCGCCGATTTCCGCCGCGGAGGCGGTCGAGAGCGCCTTCAGGGTGCCGAAATGCCGTGCCAGGAGCTTGGCGCCCTGCGCGCCGACGTGGCGAATGCCGAGCGCAAAGAGCAGCGCCGAGAGGGGCTGCTGCTTTGAAGCGGCGATCGCGTCCACGAGCTGCTGTGCCGATTTCTCGGCGAAGCCCTCCAACGTCAGCAGGAGCGCCGGCGTCAGCTCGTACAGATCCGCCACGTCGGCGATGCGCTTGGCATCGAGCAGCGCGCGGACGCGCTCGTAGCCGAGCCCGCGGATGTCCATGGCGCTGCGGCCGGCGAAATGGACGATCGATTCGAGGATGCGCGACGGACAGGAGATGTTGGGGCAGTACGTCATGACCTCGTCGGGCGGATGCTCCACCTGCGAGCCGCAGCTCGGGCAACGCTCCGGCATCTTGTACGGCCGGGGGAGGGGAGCACCGGTGCGCTTGTCTTTCACCGGCCCGAGGATTTGCGGGATGACTTCGCCGGCGCGCGTCACCTCCACCCAGTCGCCCTCGCGTATGTCCTTCGCGGCGATCAGCTCGGCGTTGTGCAGCGTGGCGTTGGAGACGGTGACGCCACCGATCTCGACCGGCTCGAGCACCGCATACGGATTGAGTGCGCCGGTCCGGCCCACGTTGATCCGGATCTCGAGCAGCTTCGTGACCTGCACTTCGGGCGCGAACTTGCGCGCCACCGCCCAGCGCGGCTCGCGGTTGCCGATCGTGCCCAGCTCGGCGTAGAGCGCGCGCTTGTCGACTTTGACGGCGACACCGTCGGCGCCGTAGTCGAGCGTCGGGAGCAGGGACTCGAGCTTGGCGATGGCCTTGTGGGCGGCGGCGAGGTCGTCCACGCGTGTGTGGTGCAATTCGACCGGCAGTCCCCATTCCCGCAGCTTCTCCAGCAGCTCGTGCTGCGAGTCGATCCCGAGCTTCAGTCCGGGAGCTTCGACCTGGAAGGTGAAGACGCGCAGTCCGCGGGCGCGCGTCTTTTTGGAATCGAGCTGCCGCAGCGCGCCGGCCGCGGCGTTGCGCGGATTCGCGTACGGCGGCTCGCCCGCCTTCTCGCGCTGTTTATTGGTCTCCGCGAACTGGCTCTTCGGTAAGTAGACCTCGCCGCGCACTTCCATCTTTTTCGGCCACCCTTTGCCGCGCAGCCGCAGCGGCAGATCGAGCACGGTCCGCAGATTCGGCGTCACGTCCTCGCCCTCGACGCCGTTCCCGCGGGTCACGCCGGTCACCAGCACGCCGTCTTCGTAGGTCAGACTCACGGCGGCGCCGTCGATCTTCACTTCCAGGGTGTACCCGGCGGTCTTCACCTCCGGGACCAGCCGGGCGTTCCGCTCCTCCCATTCGCCCAGCTCCGCCTCGGTGAACGCGTTGGCCAGGGAGAGCATGGGGACGAGGTGGCGGTGTTTGCGGAACCCGCTCGCCGGCTCGCCGCCGATTCGCAGGGTAGGGGAGTCAGGAGTCTGGAGTCCGGGATGCTTCGCTTCGAGGTCCTGCAGCTCGCGGAACAGCTTGTCGTACTCCGCGTCCGACATGTCCGGCTTGTCGAGGACGTAGTATGCGTGATTCGCCTTCTCGAGAATCCGCCGCAGCTCGGCGGCCCGGGCCGCCGGCTTCACCGCCCTTTGGCTTCTTCCTGGATGACGGCCATCGCCACGCTGACGAGCCGGTCCAACTCGTCCGCGCTGGCCTTGGGCAGGAGGCCTTCGCCCCAGGCGCCCTCGCGCCCACCGAACGCATCGAGCAGGCGCCGGAAGAAGGAGAGCAACGCGACGCGCTCCAGCTCCATGTGCCGGAGCAGATCGCCCGTCTCGTGCTGGCGCTGGGCCAGGCGCTCGTAGCGGTGGGCGTTGCGCAGGCTCTGCGCGGTGAGGGAGGCCACGACCTGCACGAAGCGGACGTCGGCGTCGGAGAAGGTCGGGCCGTCGCGGTAGGTGCGGAGGAAAATCGCGCCGATCGCCACCGATCTCCAGGTGATCGGCACGACCGTGATCGACTTCACGCGGCGGTTGATCAGCTCGTCCTTCACGTGCTTCAGCGACGGATCGTTGGCGGCATCGGGGATGAACACCGTCTCGCCGCTCTGCATCGCGCGCTTGAGCTCGGGGTAGCGGTCGAGATCAACGACGTAGTTGCGGATCGTCGGATCTTCGTACGACGCCACGAGCCGCACCTGCTGGCCGCCTTTCTCGCCAAGGAAAATGGAGCAGCGGTCGAGGCCGAACGATTCGCCCAGCTTGCGGGCGATCGCTTGCAGGATGTCAATGAAATGTAAGGAACTGGACGCTTCCTTCAGGATCTCGATGACGGCGAGCAGATGCTTGCGCTCATGCTCGAGCTCGGCGATCCGCGCGGCCAGCCGTTCCGCCTCCGCGTGTGTCAGGGCCGAGTTGATGGTCATGGGTGCAATAGTTTCGCTTGGGAACTCGGGGGGAGTCAAGCGGATGTAGATTACGCCTCATGCGTACACTCACGTCACTGACAATCGTCGCTCTCGCCGTTCCGTTCGCCGTCGCCGCGCAATCTGCAGGACCGACGCCCTCGATTGGGGTCTACACCGTCGTCCCCGAGCTCCCGGGCATGGGGCGACCCGTCGACATCACCGCGACCGCCGCGCGGCGTCGCGCGCTGATGCGGCGCATCGGCCGCGGCGCGGTGCTGATTCCCGCCGGGCACGAGCGCAATGTCGAGACCGACTACATCCAGGACAACGATTTTCGGCAGGACAACACCTTCTATTATTTCACCGAGCTCGAGACGCAGGATGCGTTCTTGCTGATGACGGCGCGGGGACCGGACTCGATCGAGACGGTGCTGTTCCTGGCGCCGCGCGTCCCCGCTCAGGAGCGGTGGACGGGACTGCGACTCGGGCCGGACAGTGTGGCGGTGCGGCTCTCCGGGATTCGGACCATCCTGCCGCTCGATTCTCTCGACAATCGCGTCAAAGCCGCCGGGCAGCCGCTCTATACGCCACAGGGCCACGTGCGCGGGCAGGGCGCGGACGCGTCACAGACCGGCCCGAACCTGACCCCGATCGTCGATTCGTTGCGGGTCGTCAAGGATGCCGATGAGGTCGCCCGGCTGCGGCGCGCGGTGGACATCAGCGTCGCAGGGCACGTCGCCGCGATGCGGGTCGCGCGGCCGGGCATGTACGAGTACCAGCTCGAGGCGGTGCTGGAAGAAGGATTCCGGAGCAACGGCGCGGACCGCGTCGGCTACCCGTCGATCGTGGGGAGCGGTCCCAATTCCACGACGTTGCATTACGACGTCAACCGCCGTCGCACGGAAGATGGCGATCTCGTCGTCATCGACGCGGCCGCCGAGTGGGGCCAGTACACCGCCGACGTCACGCGGACCTTCCCGATCAACGGGAAGTTCACGCCGCGCCAGAAGGCGATTTACGATCTGGTGCTGGGCGCGCAGCAGGCCGCGTTCGACTCATTGCGGCCCGGTGTCACCATGCGGCAGCTCGACGGCATCGCGCGGCGTTACATGCAGCAGCACTCCGGCACGCTCTGCGGCCAAAAGACCTGCGACGACCGCGAATACTTCAACCACGGGCTGGGACATCCGATCGGGATGGACGTGCACGACGTGGGGATCAGCCGGCCGCTCGAGCCCGGCATGGTGGTCACGCTCGAGCCGGGGATCTA